>JANXTA010000141.1 GCA_025356395.1 Betaproteobacteria bacterium | reverse complement strand
GAGGAAGGGCGCCAGCAACTTGCCGCGCAGCGCCGGGTCGCTCGAATGCCAGTCGATGTCGAAGTAGTGCGCGTAGCGACTGTCGGGTCCCCACAGCAGCACGTCCTGCCACCACGCGTTGTGGCTGCCGATGCCCATGTGGTTCGGCACGATGTCGACGACCAGTCCCATCCCGGCTTCGTGGATCGCCTCGGCCAGGCGCCGCAGCGCATCCTCGCCACCCAGTTCAGGATTGACGAGGCCGACGTCGACGCAGTCGTAGCCGTGGGTCGAGCCGGGTCGGGCCTTCAGGACAGGCGACGCGTACAGGTGGCTGACGCCGAGTCGCGCGTAGTAGGGAACCAGCGCCGTGGCCTGATCGAACATGAAGTCCTTGTGAAACTGCAGGCGCGCCGTGGCGCGGGGCACGTTGACCTTGCTGCGGCGCTTCGAACGCGCCGTTGTTTCATCGAGCCGCTTCGTGTCACTCATCCGTGATTGATCCGTTCATCGGCGTGCGCGTCCTTCGGCGAAGGCCGCGAGGCGCATCGCGACCGTGCCGCCCTCGAGCAGCTGCTCGACCGGCTTCGGCATCCGCATGCGCCAGTTGGGGTGGGTATCGACTGTGCCGGGCAGGTTGGGCTGCTCGACGAAGCCAAGGGCGTCCTCGATCGGCGAGAGGGCGAGCGGCGCAGGCGTGGCGCCCACGTAGCGCAAGGCTTCGAGGATCGGAGGATGTTCGATCGCCGGCCGATCACCAGACGCCGCACCGGCCGCGCGCAGCGAGTCCCACAGCATGCCGCGCTCGGATTCACGCGCCACGCGCTCGACCTCCTCGCTCGAGTGGTCGCCGAACAGTCCGAGCTTCGCGCGCCAGTCGATGTCGCGGCCACTCCACCAGCCCGCCGTGGTCGGCAGGTCGTGCGTGGTCGTGACGGCGAGCGCGCCACCCGACCATTCGTGCGGCGGCCGGAAGGGTTGACCCGGGACATGCCACATGCGCTCGAACCACAGCACGCGGATGCCGAGCAGATTCGCCGACGACAGACGTTCGGGCAGGCCCTCGGGCACGGTGCCCAGGTCCTCGCCGATGACGATCGCGCGACGCCGCCACGACTCCAGCGCGACCAGTCGCAGCAGGTCGTCGAACGGGTAGCGCAGGTACGCGCCCTCGATCGCATCGGCACCGTCGGGCACCAGCCACATGCGCGTCAGGCCGAGCACGTGATCGATGCGGATGCCGCCGGCATGCGCGAAGGCCGCACGCAGCATGTCGATCCACGGGCGATAGCCGCCACTGCGCAGCGCGCGCGGCGAGAACGCGGCGAGCCCCCACGACTGGCCCAGCGCATTGAGCATGTCGGGTGGCGCTCCGATCGACAGGCCGATCAGCATGTCCCGCGGCCGGCTCCAGGTCTGGCTGCCGCCGCCGTCCGCGCCCACGGCGAGATCGGCGACGATGCCGATCGCCATGCCGGCGTCGCGCGCCGCGCGTTGCGCCGCGCCGAGCTGGCGCGCGGCCTGCCATTGCAGGAAGGCATGGAACGCCACCTCGTCCGCGTGCTCCGTCGCATAGGCCGCGACGGCGCTGCCGTGCGGATCCCGATATTCGAGCGGCCAGTTGCGCCAGCCACCCAGCATGCTGATGTCGTCGGCCGCGAGCTTCGCGTGCAACGCCTCGAAGCGGGCGTGTGCTTCGAGCACGTCGCCACCGGCCGTGCGAAAGGCGTCGAACTCGGCGCGCAGCGACCGACCCTCGTCGTCGTCGCGCTCCAGCAGCTGACCGAACAACTGCTTGAGCAACGCGAGCCGCAACGTCGACGACGCATGCCATTCAACCAGCGGCACCGAGGCCAGGCGTTCGAGCTCGTCGCCGCCGTCGATGGCTTTTAGTGCGGTATCGAACGCATGGTCGCCGAGTACGCCGCTCGGGTCGACGTGCAGCACGTTGGCGAGCAGCCGGCTGGATGGTCCGTAGGGACTGAAGCGATGCAGGTCCGCAGAGAACATCGCGTGCACGGGACTGATCGCGAGTGCCGACGCGCCGTGCTTCGCTGCGTGACGCACGATCTCGGCGAGGGCGCCGTAGTGACCCAGTCCGCCGTCGCGTTCCTGCGCGAGGCTGTAGATCTGCGCGGCGAGTCCCCACAGCCGCTCACCCCGATCGCGGCCGACATCCGATAGCGCGTCGTCGACGGCGTAGCAGCGCGTCGGCGCGACCGCCAGCACCAGCGACACGCCGTCGCAGTCGAGCCGGTGATAGCCGAAGCGATCGATGGCCTCGACGATCGAGGGTCCGTCGTCCGCGAAGCGACCCGACCGGGTCTCGCCATCCTCGAGCACGACGCGATAGTCGAAGCCCGCGAATCGCGTGCCGGACGGCAGGCCGATCGGGGCGTGCACCACGGCCGTGATCAATGGCGGCAGCACCTCGCTGCCCAGGCCCTGGCCTTCGCCGGCGAGCCGCGTGCGACTGGCCACGATGTCTTCCATCGTCGATGCCGGCAGGTCGAGCGCGGTCATCAGCACGCGCAGCGTCAGGCTGCCGACGGTGTGCACCACGCCGCGATAGTCCTGCCACACGGTCGTGACGCCGGCCTCTTCGGCGAGTCCGCGCAGCGCGGTCGCCGTGGCCTCGTCCTCCGCGGCGCGTGCGTCGTCGGTGGCTTGCCGGAAGGCGTCCGAGTGGGCGTCGCTCATGGTCGAATCAGTCATGGGTGGGGTGAGGAAGCATCATGTCGCCGCCGTCGATGACGGCCCAGGTCGCATGACCGGGCAGGCAGTCCCGCAGGTCGTCGGGATCGAGCGCGGGCACGGCGTGCACCAGGGTGCCGTGGATGTTGAAGCGATGCGCAGGGATCGAGACTTCGGTCGGACCGAGGTTGACGGCGATCGTCAGCACCGAGCCGTCGCCCATGTGCCAGCGGGCGATCACGGCCGCGGGTCCGACGGCTTCGGCGCCGAGCGATCGGGCCCCTTCGATGCGCGGCACGATGTGCTCGTTGCGGGTCGCGATCAGTCGTCGGAAGCGGGCGACGGCAACCTCTCCTTCAGCCGATGACTCGAGTGCCGGCCGCGAGCGCTCGAAGGTCGCGGGGTCGTTGGGGTCGGGGATCGTGTGTCGCACCGCCGGTTCCGCGAACCCGTGTGCGTCGGCGAACTCGCCGCGTCGGCCTTCGCGGACCGCCTCGGCGAGCGCCTCGTCCGGATAGCTCGTGAAGTACAGGAAGGGTTGCGTGGAGCCGAACTCCTCGCCCATGAACAGCAACGGGATCTGCGGCGTGAGCATCAGCAGCGCGTAAGCCGCTTCCATCGCGGCCGGGTCGACCAGCGTCGACAGGCGCTCGCCAAAGGCACGGTTGCCGATCTGGTCGTGGTTCTGCAGAAACATCACGAACGCGGTCGGCGGCAGGTCCTTGCTCGGCTCGCCGCGGCGCAGGCCCTGGCGGAAGATCGACGGCTGGCCCTGGTACACGAAGCCTTCCGACAGGCAGCGCGCGAGCTTGTCCGCGGGCGCGTCCGCGAAGTCGACGTAGTAGCCGTCGGTCTCGCCGGTGAGCAGGACGTGCAGCACATGATGCGCGTCGTCGTTCCACTGCGCGTCGTAGCCGTGATGCGAACCGAGCAGATGGGCCGCATTGCCGTCGTGCTCGACGACGAGGTGCACGTGGCGCGCCGCATCGACGGCATCGGTGAGGAAGTCGGCCAGTTCCTCCAGCCAGTCCTGCGGCACGATCGAATGGGTCGCGTCGAGGCGCAGTCCGTCGAAGCGATATTCCTGCAGCCAGTACAGCGCGTTGTTGGCGAAGTAGTCGCGCACCTCGCGCTTGCGGAAGTCGATGGCCCGTCCCCATGGCGTCTTGATGTCGTCGCGGAAGAACGCATCGGCATACACGCCGATGTAGTTGCCGTCGGGGCCGAAGTGGTTGTAGACGACGTCGAGGAACACCATCAGCCCGTGGCCGTGCGCGGCGTCGACCAGGGCCTTCAATTCGTCGGGCGTGCCGTAGCTCGCCTCGGGTGCGAAGGGCAGCACGCCGTCGTAGCCCCAGTTGCGCGAACCCGGGAAGTCGGCGATCGGCATCAGCTCGATGGCCGTGATGCCGAGCGCCGCGAGGCGCGGCAACAGGCGCTGCACACCTGCGAAGCCACCGGCCAGTCCGACGTGCACCTCGTAGATGATGGTCTCGCACCAAGCGCGGCCGCGCCAGGTGTCGTGGGTCCACAGGAAGGCCTTGGGATCCACGACGATGCTGGCATCGTGGACGTCGCCGTCCTGCGCGCGCGAGGCAGGATCGGGCACCAGCATCGCTTCGCCTTCGAGCGGCTCGACCCGGTAGCGATAGCGGACTCCGGGAAGGCAGTCGACCTCGATCTCGTACCAGCCTTCGCCCTCGCGTAGCATGACGTGTTCATCGGCGTCCTCGATGACCACCGTGACGCCCTTGCACGACGGGGCCCAGAGCCTGAAGCGCGTGCGGCCCGGCGTGACGAGTTCGGCGCCGAACGGTAGCCGCCTTCGATGGCGCAACGTCATGTCAGGGCCTGCTTTTCGCGACTGACCAGGAGCACGCAGCTATGCGCCTCGATCTCGATGGTCGGCTCGGCGACGAGTTCATCCACTCGATCCGGATTCGCGCTGTCGATCGCCAGCGTCCACGAGAATTCCGGGACCGGCAGCGTGAAGGCGTGCGTCTGCGACGCGGCGTTCATCAGGAGCAGGGTCGCTTCGAGGCTGGCGTCCGCGCGCTTGTAGACGCGGCGACAGGTCAGCAGCCGGCCTTCGGTGAACTGCCATGCCTCGTCGGACATCTCGACACCCTTCTCGTCGAACCACGCGATGTCGTTGAGGCCGCGCCCCAGGTCGCTGTCGCCGTTCATGAAGTAGTCGGCGCGCAATGCCGAATACTCGGCACGCAGCGCGATCGCGCGCGCCGTGAATGCGGTCATCGCCCGGCCTTCCTCGCTCTCGGCGATCGCCCAGTCGAACCACGAGATTTCGCTGTCCTGGCAATACGCGTTGTTGTTGCCCTGTTGCGTGCGACCGAACTCGTCGCCGCCGAGGATCATCGGCGTGCCGTGCGAACACAGCAGCGTCATCAGCATCGAGCGATGCACCTTGGCACGCGTCTCGATGACGCCGGCGTCATCGGTCGGGCCCTCGGCGCCCCAGTTGAAGCTGTTGTTGTCGTCGGCGCCGTCGCGGTTGTCCTCGTGGTTCGCGTCGTTGTGCTTGCCGTTGTACGCGACCAGGTCGGCCATCGTGAAGCCGTCGTGCGCCGTGATGAAGTTGATCGAGGCCCAGGGCTTGCGATGCTGGTGATGGAAGAGATCGGCCGAGCCGTGCAGGCGCGCGGCGATCGCACCGCGCATGCCGGGCTCGCTCTTCCAGAAGCGTCGCGCGTCGTCGCGATAACGGCCGTTCCACTCGGCGATGCCCGGAGGATGGGCGCCGAGCTGATAGCCGCCCGGGCCGATGTCCCAGGGCTCGGAAATCAGCTTGACTTGCGCGAGCGTCGGGTCTTGGCGCAGGGCGTCGAAGAAGCCGCCGTTAGGATCGAAACCGGTCGCCTCGCGCCCGAGCGTCACGCCGAGGTCGAAGCGGAAGCCGTCGACGTGGAACGCGTCGACCCAGTAGCGCAGCGAATCCATGACCAGCTGGATCACGCGCGGATGCGCGTTGTTGACCGTGTTGCCGCAGCCCGTGTCGTTGATGCAGTAGCGCGGGTTGTCGGGCATTAGCCGGTAGTAGCTGGCGTTGTCGAGGCCGCGGAACGACAGCGTCGGTCCGCGTTCGCTTTCTTCGCAGGTGTGGTTGTAGACCACGTCGAGGATCACCTGGATGCCGGCGGCGTGCAGACGCTTGATCGCGTTGCGCATCTCGTTGAGCTCACCGCTCGCGAGGTATTCCTGCTCGGGCGCGAAGAAGGCCAGCGTGTTGTAGCCCCAGTAGTTGCGCAGCTGATGCTCGACGAGGCGCCGGTCCTGCAGCACGGCGTGCACCGGCAGCAGCTCGAGCGCGGTGATGCCGAGCTTGACGAGGTGGTCGATGGTCGCGGGATCGGCCAGTGCGGCGAAGGTGCCGCGTTGGTCGGCGCGGATGCGTTCGTTCTTGATCGTCATGCCGCGCACGTGCGCCTCGTAGATCACGCTGCGATGCATCGGCGTGGCCGGTGCCTTGTCGCGGCCCCAGCGGAACACGTCGCCGATGACCACGGCCTTGGGCATCGCGGCCGCGGAATCGCGCCGATCGAACGACAGGTCGGCGCGCGGCGAATGCAGGCGATAGCCGAACAGCGCATCGGTCCATTTCACCTGGCCGGCGAGCTTCTTCGCGTACGGGTCGAGCAGCAGCTTGTGCGGGTTGAAGCGGTGACCCTGCTCGGGCAGGTAGGGCCCGTGCGCGCGATAGCCGTAGAGCTGGCCCGCCTCGAGCGTCGGCACGTAGCCATGCCAGATCTCGTCGCTACATTCGGGCAGGTCGTAACGCGCGATCTCGCGGCGACCGGCCGCGTCGAACAGGCACAGTTCGATGCGCGACGCGTGCGCCGAGAAGATCGCGAAGTTGACGCCGTCGTCGTCGAGCGTTGCGCCGAGCGGGTACGGTAGACCCGACTTGATGCTGTCCGGCGGATACCACATCGATCATTCTCCTTTCAAACGAGTAAGGTCTTGCCGTGGCCCGATACTTCGGGCTCGAGGATGAGCACGCCGAGCGGCGGCAGCGTGAGGCGCAGCGACGCCGGCATGCCGTGCTTCGCGGCATCGCTTGCATGAACCATGCCCTGATTGCCGATGCCCGAGCCGCCGTACGCCGCGGCATCGCTGTTGAAACGCTCGACCCAGGCGCCCGCGGAAGGGACGCCGATGGCGTAGTCGGTGCGCACGACCGGCGTCATGTTGGCGACCACCACCACCACGTCGTTCGCGTCGCGCCCCGAACGGCGGAACGCGAACACGCTGTTGGTGCGGTCGTCGCCCACGATCCAGGCGAAGCCGGTCGGATCGCTGTCCTTCTCGTGCAGCGCGGTCGACGACACGTACAGGTGGTTGAGGTCGCGCAGCAGCTGCTGCAGACCCTTGTGAAGCGGCTGGTCGAGCAGGTTCCAGTCGGGCGAGCCGTCGTGGTTCCACTCCTTGTAGTCGCCGATCTCGCACCCCATGAACAGCAGCTTCTTTCCGGGGTGGGTCCACATGAACGAGAGATAGGCGCGCAGGTTCGCGTGCTTCTGCCAGTCGTCGCCGGGCATCTTGTTGATCAGAGAGCCCTTGCCGTGCACCACCTCGTCGTGCGAGATCGGCAGCACGAATTTCTCCGAGTAGGCATAGACCATCCCGAAGGTCATGTCGTCGTGATGCCACTGGCGATTGATCGGGTCTTCCTCGATGTAGCGCAGCGTGTCGTGCATCCAGCCCATGTTCCACTTGTAGTGGAAGCCCAGACCGCCGGCCGAAACCGGCAACGTCACGCCCGGCCAGGCGGTCGACTCCTCGGCGATCATCATCGTGCCGGGGCAGCGCTCGTCGACCACGGTGTTGAGTTCCTTGATGAAGGCCACGGCCTCGAGGTTCTCGCGGCCGCCGTGGATGTTGGGCACCCATTCGCCGGCCTTGCGGCTGTAGTCGCGATACAGCATCGACGCAACCGCATCGACCCGCAGCCCGTCGATGTGATAACGCTCGAGCCATTCGAGCGCCGAGGCGATCAGGAAGCCACGGACCTCGTTGCGACCGAAGTTGTAGATCAGCGTGTTCCAGTCCTGATGGAAGCCTTCGCGCGGGTCCGCGTGTTCGTACAGCGCGCTGCCGTCGAACTGCGCGAGTCCGTGCGCATCGCTCGGAAAGTGTGCGGGCACCCAGTCGAGGATGACGCCGATGCCGGCCTCGTGACAGCGATCGACGAAGCGGGCGAAGTCGGCCGGCGTGCCGAAGCGCGCAGTCGGTGCGAAGAGCCCGAGTGGCTGATAGCCCCACGAGCCGCCGAAGGGATGCTCCATCACCGGCATGAACTCAAGGTGCGTGAAGCCCATCGACTTCGCGTACGGGATCAGGCGCCCGCCCAGCTCGCTCCAGTTGAAGCTGCGCCCTTCGTGCTCCATGTCGCGTACCCACGACCCAGCGTGGACCTCGTACACGGCGATCGGTGCGTCGGGCGCGTGCCTGGCGGCGCGCCCTTCCATCCACGATGCGTCGGTCCAGGTGAACGCCATGCCATCGGACACGCGCGATGCCGTGGCGGGCGGCAGATCGGTCGTCAGCGCGACCGGGTCGGCTTTGAGCGGCAACAGGCCGCCATGCGCGCCGACAATCTCGTACTGATACCGCGTACCGGCCTCGATGCCCGGGACGAACAGTTCCCACACGCCGGCTTCGATGCGACGTCGCATCGCGTGCCGGCGGCCGTCCCATCCGTTGAACTCGCCGACCACCGAGACGCGCTGCGCGTTGGGGGCCCATACCGCGAAGCGCGCACCGGTCACGCCCTGCACAGTCGCGATGCGGCCACCGAGCGCGTCGCCGAGCGCGTGATGACGACCTTCGGCGATCAGGTGGAGGTCGAGTTCGCCGAGCAGGGGTCCGAAGGCGTACGGATCGTCGGTTTCCTGCACGCTGGTCGCGCCGTTGGCCGAGGGCCAGGTGATGCGCAGCCGGTATGCCGGACTATCGGCCGATGCGGCCTGAAGGGCGCCGACACTGCCCTCGAACAGGCCATCCGCATGGATCTTCGTCAGCGTGCCGAGCGAGCGCGCTTCCCCATCGGATGAGATCACCTCGACAGCCAGCGCCGACGGCAGCAGCGCACGCACCACGTCGACGTCGCCGACCTGATGCTGCCCGAGCACGCCGAACGGATCGCCTTGACGCGCGATGAGCAGTCGCTCGATCGTCGCGCTGTCGATCGTCGGACCCGCGATCGGCTTACTGTTCTGCTTCGTCGCCATCAGTGCGCATCCTTCGATTCGACATCCTTGCCGCCGCGTTTGGCGGGCATTAACGTTCCCACCAGTTCGCTCAGTCCCGACAGCGGCACGCCGATCCAGGTCGGTCGATTCGCCGCTTCGTAGCACAGTTCGTACGCAGCCTTCTCGACCGTGAACAGCGTCAGCAGCGCGTGTTCACCGTCGTCGTGCGACCAGCGATGGTCGATCTGCCGTGCTTCGACGCGATAGGCCCGGAGGAAAGCCTGCTTCGCGGCCGGCAGGTAGCGGCCGACGATCTCGCGCTTCTTCGCTTCACCCGCGTCGCCGACGTCGGTCGGTCCGGACTTGAGACCCATCGCGGCCGCGTAGTCGATCGATCGCAACAGGCCGGCGACGTCGCGCAGCGGGCTCATCTTCTTGCGCCGATCGGCCAGCGGCTTCGCGGGTTCGCCCTCGAAGTCGATGATCACCGCGTCGCCCTGCGTGACCAGCACCTGGCCGAGGTGGAAGTCGCCGTGGATGCGGGTCGCGAGCGAGCCGACCGCGCGGGTCGACAGCTTCATCAGCTTTTTCTTCAACGACTCGCGACGCTTGACCAGCAGATTCGCCGCCTCGCGATCCGACGGCGTCCACGAGACGCTCGCATCGGTAGCGGCCAGCCGCTGCTCGAGCACGTCGAGTGCCGTGTCGATCTGCTTCACCGCTTCCTCGCCCCAGTGCTTCGCCAGCGCGGCATCGACGCGTTGCGGCGTGAAGGCCGGATCGTCGCTCGCCGAAGACAGCACGGCGTGCAGTTCGCCGAGCCGCTTGCCGAGGACGGCGGCGCCCACTTCGAGTTCGGCCAGCGCCCCGCCTTCGAGCGTGTCGGCACTTTCCCGCGAGGCATCCGACGTCACGGGCGCAGCGCTCTCCGATGCCACGACCGGGAGGGCGGGCAACGCAGTCGTGGTCTGCTGGAACACGCGCGTCAGCACGTTGAGCGTCCACTGCCAGGCATCGCCCTGGTTGTGCACGAAACGTTGCAGCACGATCAGCAGATGCGGCGTGCCGTCGTCGGCGATGCGGCTCACCTCGCCCAGCAGCGGCGGCGTGTTGGCGAAGCCGCGCTCGGTCAGGAAACGCGTGATCTCGGCTTCGGGGTTGATGCCGGCCGCGACCCGGCGCACGACCTTCAGCACCGCCGTGTTCCCGATCACCAGCGAGCTGTTGCTCTGCTCGGCCGACAACCAGCGCACGCCGCCCCCTTCGCCCGACGTCAGCAGGGGCATCAGCTCTTCGAGTAGCGCCGTGGGTTCGAAGACGATCTCGCCTTCGGCCGTCTTCACGCGGGCGCGGTCCTTCAGCAGCTTGACGATGTGATGCGCGAAGTCGCCGAGCGCGAACGCGTCGGTCAGGAAGCCGACCTGGCGTCCGCGACGCACGCGGGCGAGCGCGAGTTGCTGCGGCAACGCGGACATCGCCTCGTCCTCGCCGAAGAAACCGAACGGCAACTGATAGCGCTCGGTCGGCCCGTTGGCGCGCGACGTCTCGACCTCGACGATCATCATCGGTCGCCCATCGCGCGGCAGCTCCGTCGCCAGCGCGATCCGCGCGCGCGGGGCCTTGCCTTCCTTGCCGCCGAACCAGCGGCGCTTCTGCAGATAGCTCGGCAGGATTTCTTCCTCGAGCAGCTTGCGGGACGCGCCGACCATCAGCTCGTCGATGTCCTTCCGTACCACCAGCGTCATGAAGTCGGGCAGCGCCTCGGGCGCGGGGACGTGCCAGACCGGCAACTGCGCTTCGGCAGCGAGCGCGAACCAGAAGAAGCCGTAGGGCGGCAGCGTGAGGATGTAGGGCAGGGCGCCGATCGCGGGAAACATCGAGCCGCCGATCATCTCGACCGGCACGCGCCCGTTGAACTCCGACAGTTCGAGCTCGACGGCCTGGGCCGAGCGCGACACGTTGGCGACGCACAGGATGGTCTCGAGCGTGCCGTCGGCACCTTCATATTCGCGCAGGTAGGCCAGCACCTTGCGGTTGACCGGATAGAGGGTGCGCAGCTTGCCGCGACCGAAGGACTTGTGCTGCGAGCGGATGGCGAGCATGCGGCGCATCCAGTTCAACAGCGAGTGCGGGTCAGACTCCTGGCTCTCGACGTTGACCGCATCGAAGCCGTACAGCGCGTCCATGATCGCCGGCAACACCAGCGAGGCCGGGTTGGCGCGCGAGAAGCCGCCGTTGCGATCGGGCGACCACTGCATCGGCGTGCGCACACCGTCTCGATCGCCGAGGTGGACGTTGTCCCCCATGCCGATCTCGTCGCCGTAATAGATCACCGGCGTGCCGGGCATCGACAACAGCAGCGAGTTCATCAGCTCGATGCGACGACGGTCGCGTTCGAGCAGCGGCGCGAGACGGCGACGGATGCCGAGGTTGATGCGCGCACGCCGATCGGCGGCGTAGAAATTCCACAGGTAGTCGCGTTCCTTGTCGGTCACCATCTCGAGCGTCAGCTCGTCGTGGTTGCGCAGGAAGATAGCCCACTGGCAGCTGGGCGGGATCTCGGGCGTCTGCCGCAGGATGTCGGTGATCGGGAAGCGGTCCTCCTGCGCGATCGCCATGTACATCCGCGGCATCAGCGGGAAGTGGAAGGCCATGTGGCATTCGTCGCCGTCGCCGAAGTACTGCTGCGTGTCCTCGGGCCACATGTTGGCCTCGGCCAGCAGCAGCCGACCCGGGTAGTCGCGATCGACCTCCTTGCGGATCAGCTTGAGGATGTCGTGCGTCTCGGGCAGGTTCTCGTTGCTGGTGCCCTCGCGTTCGATCAGGTAGGGCACCGCATCGAGCCGCAGTCCGTCGATGCCGAGGTCGAGCCACCAGCGCATCACGTTGATGACCGCCTTCATCACCTGCGGGTTGTCGAAGTTGAGGTCGGGCTGGTGCGAGAAGAAGCGGTGCCAGAAGTAGGCACCGGCGACCGGGTCCCAGGTCCAGTTCGACTTCTCGGTGTCGCAGAAGATGATCCGCGTGCCCGCGTAGGCTTGGTCGTTGTCCGACCACACGTAATAGTTGCGCGCGGCGGAGCCGGGCTTCGCGGCGCGGGCTTTCTGGAACCACTGGTGCTGGTCCGAGGTGTGGTTGATCACCAGCTCGGTGATCACGCGCAGCTTGCGTTTGTGCGCCTCGTGGATGAAGCGCTTCGCGTCGGCCATCGTGCCGTAGTCGGGATGCACCCCGGTGTACTCGGCGATGTCGTAGCCGTCGTCGCGGCGCGGGCTCGGATAGAACGGCAGCAGCCAGATCGTGTTGACGCCGAGCGACGCGATGTAGTCGAGCTTCGTCAGCAGGCCGGCGAAGTCGCCGATGCCGTCGCCGTTGGAGTCCATGTACGACTTCACATGGAGCTGATAGACGACCGCGTCCTTGTACCAGAGCGGATCGGTGCCCACGGCTTCAGCAGGCGCCGGGCCGGCGGCGGCGCGGGTCGATGCGCGCGTTTTCGCGGCTCGGTCGAGGTGTGCGGTCTTGGGGTCGTTCATGTCGGGGCCGATACGGTGGAAGGAGCGAGGCTCGTCAAAGGCTCACGCGCCAGATGGCATACGGATTGGTGCCGGGGTCGAGACGCATGCGCTGGTACTTGCCGGTCCAGCGGAAGCGATGGCCGTCGAGCAGGTCCGTGACCTCGACCGCGGCGTCGTCGGAACGGCCCCATCGCCAGAGCGGAATCTCGAAATCTGTTTCGTGAACGCCGAAAGGGTCGAGGTTGATGGCGACGACGATCACGTTGCTCAGGTCCTCGGTGGCCTTCACGAAATAGAGGATGTTCGGATCGTGGGCCACCTCGAAGCGCGTGTTGAGGTGCGTGCGCAACGCGGGGTTCTCGTTGCGGATGTGGTTGAGCGCGGTGATCTCGGCAACGATGTTGCCCGGCCGCTGCCAGTCCCAGGCCCGCAACTCGTACTTTTCGCTGTCGAGGTAATCCTCCTTGCCCGGGACCGGCGTGGCTTCGCACAGTTCGAAGCCGCTGTATACGCCCCACAGTCCCGACAGCATCGACGCGAGCGCGGCGCGGATCAGGAAGCCTGCACGTCCCGAGCGCTGCAGGAAGACCGGATTGATGTCCGGCGTGTTGACGAAGAAGTGCGGGCGGAAGAAATCCTTCGGTGACGTGGTCGTCAGCTCAGTGATGTAGTCGATGAACTCCTGCTTCGTGTGGCGCCATGTGAAGTAGGTGTACGACTGTGAGAAGCCGACCTTGGCGAGTCGATACATCACCTTCGGGCGCGTGAAGGCCTCGGACAGGAAGATCGTGTCCGGATACCTGGCACGGACCTCGCCGATCATCCATTCCCAGAACGGCAGCGGCTTGGTGTGCGGGTTGTCGACACGGAAGATGCGCACGCCCTGCTCGACCCACAGCAGGATGACGTCGCGCAGGGCCTCCCACAGCGCGGGCGCCGCGTCCGGGCGCTTGGCTTCTCCGTAGAAGTCGACGTTGACGATGTCCTCGTACTTCTTCGGCGGATTCTCGGCATACCGCAGCGAGCCGTCGGGCCGCCATGCGAACCAGCCCGGATGGGCTTGCAGCCACGGATGGTCGGGCGAGCACTGGATCGCGAAGTCGAGCGCGAGTTCGAGGCCGTTCTCGAGCGCCGCGTCGCGCATCCGCTGGAAATCCTCGAAGGTCCCGAGCTCGGGATGGAGCGCGTCGTGGCCGCCGTCCGGCGAGCCGATCGCGTACGGGCTACCCGGGTCGTCGTCGAGCGCGGTCAGGCTGTTGTTGCGACCCTTGCGGTTGCGCGTGCCGATCGGATGGATCGGCGGGAAATAGAGCACGTCGAAACCCATGGCCTTGACTGCAGGCAGACGACCGATCAAGTCGTCGAAGGTCCCGTGATGGAGTGCAGGTGCACCGGGCGCGTTGCCGAGCGATCGCGGGAACAGTTCGTACCAGCTCGCGAAGCCGGCACCGCTGCGCTCCGCGTCGATCGGATACACGGCGTCGGGTCGGTACGCGAATGCGCGATGGTCGGCGTCCCGCAGGTCGCACAGGGTCTGCGAGGCCAGCAGCGCTGCGACCTGGCCGGCCATCACGGAGCGATCGGCCGGCTTGACGGACAGCGTCTTCGACAGGGCCGTGAGACGCCGCACGACGTCGGGTCGCTTGATGGTCCTGGCGTGGGCCAGCGCCCGCTCGACCAGCAGGCCACCCTCGGTCAGCTCCAGGGTCACGTCGAGGCCGGCTGCGGACTTCTTTTCGATCTCATTGCGATAGGTCGCGAACTCGTCGCGCCACGCCTCGATGGTGAACTCGTGCCGACCGACACGCAGCAGCGGGAAGCTCGCCGCGTAACGATCGTTGCCGATGGGCTCCATGCGTACCTGCTTCCAGTCGCGCTCGCCGGCGACGCGATGGAGCAGCGCCGAGCCGAGCTTCTCGTGGCCGTCGATGAGGATGTCGGCTTCGACGCGTACCGCCTCACCGACCGTGCGCTTCACCGGGAAGCCCCCGTCGTCGACGGACGGCGTGAGGGCTTCGATCGCGAGCCGCGGCATCTGCAGCGCGAGTTCCGTGGAGCGCCGCGCGGACGGAACGGGAGACTGGACGACCGGCAGTCGGGTCGCTTCGAAGAAGCGCGAAGTGCCGGCGGCGAGTTCGATCGCCGTGCAGGGGTCGACCGCCGTCTTCGTGGCGCCGACGGCGGTCAGGATCTCGCGAAAATCACCGAAGCCACCGAGCGTCGTCGTGATCAGCGATCCGTCGACCGCGGCGGCCTGCGACGGCGATGCGTTGAGTATCAGCACGCGCGCGGCGGTGCTGCCGCGCAAATCCGGGGCGGTGCCGCGCGCAAGGACGCTCACCGGGGCGTCGGCGCCGCTGACGAGGCGCGGCAGGGACTGGCGTACCGGGCGGTGTTCATGACGGTCGGCGAACCAGCCGTTGGCGGTCGCCACCAAGCTGATGTCGTCACGATCCCAGATCGCCTGTGGCACGAGCAACGCATCACCAAATAGCACGGCCAGCTTCAGCCGGGTGTCGAGCGACAACGCTGCGTCATCGGCCGCATCGACGAATGGATCCGCCGGGAACGCGAGAGTCAGCGCCTGTGGCACGCGCTGCAATTCCTCGATGGGCCAGCGGCTGCGACCGTCCCACCAGGCCACCGAAGAGCACACCGTGTCGAAGCCGTTTGTGACCAGCGCCGCAATTCGTTGCGGTTCGAGACCCGGCGTCCACGCGACCCATCGCAGGCCCGCCTGCATCGCTGTCAGCTCCGCCCACAAGGCATCCGGCAGGCGATCCGCGTCGCGGCAGACGAAGCCCGTGACGCCTGCCGCCATGGCCGCATCGAGCTTGCGGTGCCAAGCCGACGTGTCGACATCGCGCACCGGACCGAGCCGCACCGACAGCGGCGGCCGCCGCGGGTCCAGCGCGGCATCGCCTTCGACTAGCCACGGCTGCACGAGAGGACTCGCATGGGCGTTGAAGAGAGGCGCACCGGCCGCGTCGGGCGAAACGACGAGCCAGACAGCAAGCGGTCGCTCGTTGTTCGATTCCACGATGCCGCGCAGCGGTGTCTGCTCGCCTGCGACGTGATCGTCCAGGTCGCTGACGAGCACGGTGTCGAATCCACTCGCCACGATGCGTTCCAGCGCGCGGACAGCGAGGCCTTCGTCGGCGGATGAGCGCAGGCGACTCCAGGCAATTTCTGCGATGCGATCGTGCAAGCGTGGCTTTCTTGAAATGAGACGGCGAGGAGAGACGGTTCGGCAGACCGTCGCTGGCATGTCCATGCGCGTGGTCCCAGTACATTAGAGGCGCATGGCCGCGGCGATGTTATCGGCGCATGCCGGAGTTATGCGTTCGCAGCATCGCCGCACGAGAAAAACGGTTTCGAGCCCAGTCGGTTGAAGCAAGTGAGCCGGTCGCGCCGGTAAAGTTCCGAGAGCGTGCTGGCCCGTTCGGACGCCGACAGAGGTCGAAAGCGACTGCTTGTGCGCTGCGGGGGCCGTGGTTATACTTCTGAGTTACACGAGGCCTTAACTAGCCACCGCCCGATGTTTTTGGCGG
Organism: Betaproteobacteria bacterium; assembly: GCA_025356395.1. Lineage (GTDB taxonomy): Bacteria > Pseudomonadota > Gammaproteobacteria > Burkholderiales > Burkholderiaceae_D > CAHJXF01. The sequence goes on along the minus strand of JANXTA010000141.1, from coordinate 36,200 downwards.
ATCGCTGAACCAAGCCAGGGGTGCGAAACCCGCGGCGACAATGCATGACCGCCCGGTTTCGCAGCAGGTCAATGCAAGTGCCACGAGCCTTGCAGTATTGCGGATCTGACAGACGCCGTGCTCCGCGAAAACCGTCCGTCGATCGCGACAGCCCCACCGAACATTGCTTTACCTGCCGATCGGCTGTCTGCATCGATCGGTCCCAGATGAACACAACCGAAGTGAAGGTCATACTGGAAGCGGCCCTGCTGACCGCGAGCGAGCCTCTGGCCATGCCGGCCCTGCGTCGATTGTTCGACGATACGCTGGATGTCGACACGATTCGCGGTCTGCTGGGCAATCTCGGCGACGAGTGGAGCGAACGCGGGCTCGCGCTTACGGCGATCGCGAGCGGCTGGCGCTTCCAGACACGGCCGAGCATGCGGACCTACCTGTCGAAGCTCAATCCGGAACGTCCGCAGCGCTATTCGCGCGCCGTGATGGAGACGCTGGCGATCATCGCGTACCGGCAGCCGGTCACGCGCGGCGACATCGAGGACATCCGTGGGGTGAGCGTGTCGACACCGGTCATCAAGGCGTTGGAAGAACGGGGCTGGGTCGATGCGATCGGTCATCGGGAAGTGCCCGGTCGTCCCGCGCTGTATGCGACGACCCGGACGTTTCTCGACGATCTGGGCCTGACCGCGTTGTCCGAGTTGCCGCCGCTTCCGCAACCGGGCGAGCCAGATTCTGCTGTGCCGTTACTACAAGAGGTCATCGATTTTGCGCAGACTCCACCGCCACTCCCCCCGCAACCCGCAGCGTAGTCAACCTGCGTCGCCGGGCGGCGAACCTTCCGGTTCGGCCAGTCCTTCGGAAGGCTTCAGCGCGTCCGCGGAATCCGGTCCGGCGCCCGCCAACGTCGACGGAGCCGGCCCACCGGTCGGTGCCGACGGCACCCCTGCGCGGTCACGAGGCCCGGGCGGCCAACGCAAGAATCGCAATCGTCGTGGCAATCCGAGAGCGGCTGCGGTCGGCCTGGATGGGGTGCCCGTGCCCGGTGCGGCGCCGATCGAAGGCCCGCCACGACCCAACGGCAACGCGAATGCCGGACCTCGCAATGGCCAAAACCGGCGCGGTCCGAAGCCGGCCGACAAGGGTCCGCGTCCGCCGCGCAACAACAGTGGCGCGCAGCGTCCGCCGGTCGCCGGCGGTGGTCGTTTCAAGACAGTCACGCCGCGCATCGCCGGATCCGGCGAACCCTGGAAGATCGAAGAGCTGATCGGTACGAGCGACATCGCCGAGTCGATCGACGAGGTCCAGGTCCTGCAGGCCGAAGCGCCGATGGCCGAGGTCGACAGCGACCTCGTCGACTCGATGACCGCGGACATCGACGACGACACGTTCCCCGAATCCCGCGGCGACGAGCCGCCGAGGGATGAGCCGCCCAGCGACGAGCCGCCCGAGGATCTCTTCGAAGACGATTCCTACGACGCCCAGTTCGAGGCCGAACTGGAGGACCAGCCGCCCGCTGGCTACGTCAACGCCAACACGCCGATCGCTCGCGGCCCGCGACCGTTTGCCGCACGCAAGCCGGTGACGATCGACCTCGATGCCGACGCACCGAAGCTGCACAAGCTGCTCGCCGACGCCGGCCTCGGCTCGCGACGCGAGATGGAAGAGATGATCGTCGCCGGTCGCGTCTCGGTGAACGGCGAGCCCGCCCACATCGGCCAGCGCATCGGCCCGGCCGACCAGATCCGTATCAACGGCAAGCCGCTCGCGCGTCGCGTCGCCGCGCGCACGCCGCGCGTGCTGCTGTATCACAAGCCCAGCGGCGAGATCGTCAGCCACGACGATCCGCAGGGTCGTGCCAGCGTGTTCTCCAAGCTGCCGATGGTGCAGGCCGCCAAGTGGCTGACGGTCGGCCGCCTCGACTTCAACACCGAGGGCCTGCTGATCTTCACGACCTCGGGCGAACTGGCCAACCGGCTCGCCCATCCGCGCTACGGCTTCGAGCGCGAGTACGCGGTCCGCGTCCTGGGCGAGCTCGACGAGGACGGACGCAAGCGCCTTCTCGAAGGCGTCAACTTGGCCGATGGTCCGGCACGCTTCTCGAGCATCGATTTCGCTGGCGGCGAAGGTTCGAACCGCTGGTATCGCGTGGTGATCGGCGAGGGGCGCAACCGGGAGGTGCGCCGCATGTTCGAGGCCGTCGGTACGACGGTCAGCCGCCTGATCCGTATTCGTTATGGCGGCGTCCACCTGCCGCGCACGCTCAGTCGCGGCCGCTGGGAAGAACTCGACCCGGCGCTGGTGCGGCGGTGGTGCGTCGAGCTCGGCGTCGCGACCAAGGGGGTCGGCGATCCGGCGGAGGTGAAGCGCCACAAGCCGCAGACCCCGCGCGTCATCGATCCGATGATGGCGACCGGTGCGCCCGGCAACGGCTTTGCCAACCCCGCCGGCAAACGCGGCCCTCGCCCGGGACGTCCGCGTCCGCCGCAGGCGGCCAACGGAGAGCGTCCGCCCCGGACGTTCACGCCCAATGGCGGCAAGGGCAAGGGCAGGGGCAAGCCGCACAACGGTAGCGGGGCAGCGAAGCCCGACTTCGACGGCGAGGTGCCGAAGGGCATCAATCCGATGGTCACCGCACTCGGGGCCTTCTCGGCGCCGCCGCGCGGCGCACGTCCGCCCCGTCCGCAGTTCAACAAGGGTCCGCGGCCGCAGTCGGCTACGCCGCGTCGCCGTCGGGCCGGCTGATGGCCGGCAACACTCGTGCCAAGCTTGTTGATGACGGCCTTCGCTGATACACTCCCGCAGTTGTTCGGACGGAGTTGCACGATCGGGCCGAGCAAGTTGGACGTAGCGGTTTCCCGGTGATGGATCCCGGGGTCTTACGGCCACGAACCAGGCGGTAACGAATCAAGTGGGCTTTCGAGCCCACTTTTTTTTCCCGCGATCGATGCGAAATAGGGTTTCGGCGAGGGTGTCCGCGACGCGGTGTGCAGACGGTGGTCGGACCAGAAGGCAGACGAGACGGTGTGGAGCGATTCGGTCATAGAGCAGACAGTCGACGGATTGGGCTACGAGCTGGTTGACGTCGAATGGGCCGGTGGCGGCGTGTTGCGAGTGTTCATCGACAAGCCCGATGCCGAGATCCTGGAAGACGGTTCTACGGTAGGTGGCATCACAATCGACGATTGCGCGCGCGTCAGCGACCAGTTGTCCCGGGTTTTCCTCGTCGAGAACGTCAACTACGAGCGACTCGAGATCTCGTCGCCGGGCCTCGACCGGCCGCTCAAGAAGGCGGCTCACTTTGTGCGGTTCGAGGGCTTCGAGGCATTCGTGAAGCTGCGGACGTCGCCGGGTGGCCAGACGCGCGGTCGCAAGCAGTTCCAGGGCGTGTTGCAAATCGTGGAGGTCGCTGACGCGATCGCGCCGGTCGACGGCGCGGCGCCTGCGGTTCCGACGCGTTTCGGACTGGTGCTGGACAGTGGGGAAGGTGGGCAGGAATTGCTCGAATTCTCGTTCGACGAAGTGGAGAAGGCACGGTTGGTTCCGCGCCTGGATTTCAAGAGCAAGGCCGGAAGCAACGCCGGAAGCAACGCTGGGAGCAAGAAACGATGAGCCGGGAAATCCTTTTGTTGGTCGATGCGCTGGCGCGCGAGAAGAACGTCGCCAAGGAAGTCGTGTTCGGTGCGCTCGAGCAGGCCCTGCCGCCGCGACCAAGAAGCTCTTTCCGGGCGACGTCGACATCCGCGTGTCGGTCGATCGCGAGTCCGGTGACAACGAGGCCTTCCGCCGCTGGCAGGTCGTGCCCGACGAAGCCGGCCTCGAGTTCCCCGATCGCCAGGAGCTGCTGTCCGAAGCCCGCGAGCAGATCGACGACATCGAGGTCGACGAGTACATCGAGGAGCAACTCGATCCGGCCGAGTACGGCCGTCGCTTCGCGCAGGACACCAAGCAGACCATCCTCCAGAAGATCCGCGACGCCGAGCGCGAACAGATCCTGTCCGACTTCCTGGCGCGTGGTGAGTCGATCGTCACCGGCAGCGTCAAGCGCATGGACAAGGGCGACGCCATTGTCGAGGCCGGCCGTGTCGAGGCGCGCCTTAAGCGCGACCAAATGATCCCGAAGGAAAACCTGCGCGTCGGCGACCGGGTGCGGGCCTACGTGATGCGCGTCGACCGCGAAGTGCGCGGCCCGCAACTCATGCTGTCGCGCACAGCACCCGATTTCATTGTCAAGCTGTTCGAGCTCGAAGTGCCCGAGATCGAGCAGGGCCTCCTGCAGATCAAGGCCGCGGCCCGTGACCCCGGCGTGCGCGCCAAGATCGCCGTGTTCACCACCGATCGCCGCATCGACCCGATCGGCACCTGCGTCGGCATGCGCGGTTCGCGCGTCCAGGCCGTCCGCAACGAGCTGGGCGGCGAGAACGTCGACATCGTGTTGTGGTCCGACGATCCCGCGCAATTCGTGATCGGCGCGCTGGCCCCGGCCAACGTCTCGTCGATCATGGTCGACGAAGAGAAACACAGCATGGACGTCGTGGTCGACGAGGAGAACCTCGCGATCGCCATCGGCCGCGCCGGACAGAACGTCCGCCTTGCGTCCGAACTCACCGGCTGGCAGATCAACCTGATGTCGGCCGAAGAGTCGGCCGAGAAGAGCGTCGCCGAGACTGCGCACGTGCGCCAGCTGTTCGTCGAGAAGCTCGACGTCGACGAAGAGGTCGCTGACATCCTCGTGCAGGAAGGCTTCGCGAGCCTCGAGGAGGTGGCCTATGTGCCCATCTCCGAGATGCTTGAGATCCCGTCCTTCGACGAGGAGACCGTCAACGAGCTGCGCAACCGCGCTCGCAACGCATTGCTGACCGAGGCGATCGTCAACGAAGAAAAGATCGAGAAGACGACCGAAGACCTGTTGTCGCTCGAAGGCATGGATCGTGACCTCGCCGCGAAACTCGCGGGTGGCAACGTGTTCACGCGCGACGATCTCGCAGAATTGGCGGTGGACGAACTGACGGACATGACGGGCGTCGACGATGACCGCGCGAAGGCGCTGATCATGAAGGCGCGCGAACACTGGTTTGCTTGACCGGCAGAGGAACACTTTCCCCCGCCGCGGTAATGGATGCTGACGCATCGAAAGAAACAGAGGACTGAATGGCAAGCAACAACGTTGCCCAATTCGCGCAAGAACTGAAGCTGCCGGCCAACGTGCTGCTGGATCAGTTGCGCGCTGCCGGTGTCACGAAGGAATCGCCCGAGGACGTGCTGTCGGAGAACGACAAGGCACGGTTGCTCGATGCATTGCGCAAGGCGCACGGGGGTACCGAGGTCAAGCAGAAGATCACGCTGACGCGCAAGTCGACGTCCGAGATCAAGCAGGCCGACGCGACCGGCAAGGCCCGGACGATCCAGGTCGAAGTCCGCAAGAAGCGCGTCTTCGTCAAGCGTGATGACGTGCTCGAGACCGAGCCGGTGCCCGCTCCGGTCGTCGAGGTCGAAGCCCTACCCGCGCCGGTCGTCGAGGTGGCCCCGGTCGTCGATCACATCGGCGATGAACAGCGCCGCATCCGCGAGGTAGAAGCCGAGCGTACCGCTGCGTTGATCGCGCAGCAGGCCGCCGACGCCCGCGAGAAGCAGGAACGTCTCGAGGCCGAGCAGGTCGCCGCCGAAGCGCGCGTCCGTGCCGAAGCCGAAGAACTGGCCAAACGCGCGGCTGCGGCTTCCGGTCCTGCCGAAGCCGAAGCCGCCCGCACCGCATCGGTCGAAGCCGAGCAGCGCGCGAAGTCCGAGGCGGACGCCCGCCTCGCGGCGCGCAAAGCCGTCGAGGCCGAGGTCGCCGGTATCAACAAGCTGATGACGACGAAGCGCGTCGCGAAGGCACCGGCACCCGCACCCGTCATCGCACCGCCCACGACCGTCGCCGTCAAGCCCGCGGTGCCGATCGCCGGGACGCTGCACAAGCCGGCCGCCAAGGTCGGCGCCGCAGCAGACAAGAAGGATGACAAGAAGGGCGGCAAGTCGGTCAAGTCGGCGGCGCTGTCGTCGACCTGGCAGGACGACGCAGCCAAGAAGCGCGCGATCAAGACCCGCGGCGATTCGTTCAGCCCGGGATGGCGTGGTCCGCGTGGGGGTGGCCGTCATCGCCACGCCGACGATGGCGCCTCCAACTTCAGCGCACCGGCCGAACCGATCATCCGCGACGTGCGCGTGCCGGAGACCATCACGGTCGCCGACCTCGCGCACGCCATGGCGATCAAGGCCTCCGAGGTCATCAAGCAGTTGATGAAGCTCGGCCAGATGGTGACGATCAATCAGGTTCTCGATCAGGAGACCGCGATGATCGTGATCGAGGAAATGGGACATAAGGCAACAGCCGCAAAGCTCGACGATCCCGAGTCCTCGCTGGTCGACAGCGGCTTCACCGAGACCGCCATCGCCGAGCCGCGAGCGCCGGTCGTCACGGTCATGGGTCACGTCGACCACGGCAAGACCTCGCTGCTCGACAAGATCCGCGAAGCGCGCGTGGCCAGCGGCGAAGCCGGCGGCATCACGCAGCACATCGGCGCTTATCACGTTGAGACGCCGCGCGGCATGATCACCTTCCTCGACACGCCTGGTCACGAGGCCTTCACGGCCATGCGTGCGCGTGGTGCGAAGGCCACCGACCTGGTGATCCTGGTCGTGGCGGCCGACGACGGCGTGATGCCGCAGACCAAGGAAGCCATCGCTCATGCCCGCGCTGCCGGCGTGCCGATCATCGTGGCGATGAACAAGATCGACAAGCCGGGCGCCAACCCCGATCGCGTCCGCCAGGAACTGGTGGCCGAGCAGGTCGTGCCCGAAGAGTTCGGCGGCGACTCGCCGTTCGTGCAGGTCTCGGCCAAGACCGGTGCGGGCATCGACGCATTGCTTGAGAACGTGTTGCTGCAGGCCGAAGTGCTCGAGCTCAAGGCACCGATCGATGCGCCGGCTCGTGGTCTCGTGATCGAAGCCAAGCTCGACAGGGGTAAGGGACCGGTCGCGACCATCCTCGTGCAATCCGGAACCTTGAAGCGCGGCGACATCGTGCTGGCGGGCTCTTCGTTCGGTCGCGTCCGCGCGATGCTCGACGAGAACGGCAAGCCGGTGCAGACCGCGGGTCCGTCGATCCCGGTCGAGATTCAGGGCCTGACCGAGGTGCCGCAGGCTGGCGAGGAAGTCATGGTCCTGGCCGACGAGCGCAAGGCGCGCGAGATCGCGTTGTTCCGTCAGGGCAAGTTCCGCGACGTCAAGCTGGCGAGGCAGCAGGCCGCCAAGCTCGAGAACATGTTCGATCAGACCAACGCGGTGCAGACGCTGCCGTTGATCGTCAAATCCGACGTGCAGGGTTCGCAGGAGGCAATCGGTCACGCGATGAACCAGTTGTCGACGAGCGAAGTGCGCGTCGTGATGGTCCATTCCGCGGTCGGGGGCATCACCGAGTCCGACATCAACCTGGCGGTGGCCTCGAAGGCCGTGGTGATCGGCTTCAACGTGCGGGCCGATGCTCAGGCCCGCAAGCTGGCCGAGGCCAACGGCGTCGACATCCGCTACTACAACATCATTTATGACGCGGTCGACGACATCAAGGCCGCGATGGGCGGGATGCTGTCGCCGGAGAAGCGCGAGGAGCAGATCGGCCTCGTCGAGATCCGGGCGGTGTTCAAGATTCCGAAGGTCGGCGCGGTGGCGGGTTGCATGGTCACCGAAGGCATCGTCCGTCGTGGCGCGATGGTTCGCCTGTTGCGCGCCAACGTGGTGATGTGGACCGGCGAACTCGATTCGCTCAAGCGCTTCAAGGACGACGTCAAGGAAGTGCGGTCCGGCTTCGAGTGCGGCCTGTCGCTGAAGAACTACAGCGACCTTGAAGAGGGCGATCAGCTCGAGATCTTCGAGGTGCAGGAAGTGGCGCGTACCCTGTAGGGCCGCGCGAACCGCTGTCACATCGGGCGAGCCTTGGGCTCGCCCGGTCGTTTCAGGAGTCGCATCCCGACCGCCCGTATCCGCATGAGCACACCGACCGTCACGCGGTCTCCGCGTCGCTTCCCCTGGCTGCTGCTGGCGATCGTTGCCTTGGCAGCGATCATCCGGGCACTGGTCATCGATCGCGATGCGCTGTGGCTCGACGAGGGCTACTCGTGGTGGGACGCGCAGCAGCGGCTCACGGCGCTGTGGACCCTGGTGCCGACCTGCGATCCCCATCCGCCGTTGTACTTCGCGTTGCTCCATCCGTGGATTTCGTTGTTTGGCGACGGCACGGTCGCGATGCGTGCGCTGTCGATGCTGTTCGGACTGGGTACCGTCGTCGTGGTCTACGTGGCAGGGCGCGAACTCGATCGCGCGCGCGGACGCAGCGATGATCGTTTCGGCATCGGCGTGTTCGCGGCGCTGCTGTTCTCGCTGACGCCGTTCCAGGTCTATTTCTCCGTCGAGGCAAGGCCTTACGCGCTGCTGTGCTTCGGCGCGGCGCTGCTTACCTGGAGCTGCCTGACGATCGTTCGCGCGATGCAGTCGCGCGAACGGCAACTCGCGATCGCCTGGACCGATCGCATGCCCGGGTCCAGCTGGCTGACGCTGCTGATCGGCGCCCTGGTCGTGGTGTGGACCAACAACACCGCGGTGCTGGTACTCGGCGCGGTCAGCATCGCGTTCATCGCGCTGTGGATCGCCGATCGCGACAGTCGCATCGTGGTGGTGCCGGTGGTCGCGGCCGGCGTGCTGGTCGCGCTGTTCTGGGCGCCCGACTGGCCGCTGCTGATCGCGCAGGCGCGCGAGGTCACGGATGACTTCTGGATCCCGGCACCCAGCTTCGCCGGCATAACCTTCGAACTGCACAACCTGATCGGCCTCGACGTGTTGCGGCTGACCTGGTGGATCGCGCTCGCGATGGTGGGCGGCATCGCGCTGGTCTGGCGTCGCATCGGCTGGCGCTGGGCCCTGATGCTCGGCTGCCTCGCGGTCCTGCCGGTCGCGCTGAACATCGGCATCAGCTATGCGATGAAGCCGATCCTGATCTCGCGCGCCCTGATCACGGCCGCGCCGGCACTCGCGCTGGTGCTGGCGGCTTCGGTGGTCCTGCTCAAGCGCGCGGCGCTGCGTTACGCGATCGCGATCGCGGTGGTCGCGATCCATCTCTATTCGCTCGAGCGCTACGTCGGCGCCGATCACGTCAAGGAACCCTGGCGTCCGGTGGTTGCACGGATCGCGGCGACGGCGCCCGGCGCGCCGATCCTCGTCGTGCCGAACGAACTGGTCCTGCCGCTGCAGCACGAGTCGAACATGCAGCACGTCGAGGTCCATGTGATCGGGCTGCCCGCGGACTATCCCGCGCCCGACATGACCGCACGCTATCCGTCGGGCAAGTGCGCGCCGTCGGTGGTGGGCCAGGACCTATCGCCGCTGATGCGCAGACTCGCCGCCGAGCCGCGCGTCGTGCTGTTGACCCGGCTCAACAACACCTATGATCTCCAGGAAGCCATGCCGGCCGCGCTGCGGGCCGCGGGCTTCGTGCTCCAGGGTGAAGACGTCTTCCAGCCCGGCGACCTTCGCGTGATGCGATTCGTCCGCCCGGCGCATTGAATAATCGAGAACACCGATGGCTACCAAGCATTCGAAGGCGATCCCCAATCGCAACCTGCGCATCGCGTCGCAGATCGCACGTGACCTGGCGGAACTGATCCCGCGCGAGGTCCGCGATCCGCGCGCCATGCTGGTCACGATTACCGACGTCGAGCTGACGCCCGACTATGCGCACGCCAAGATCTTCTTCACGACGCTGAACGACGACGGCGACGGCGCGCGCGAGGCCCTGCAGGCCAAGGCCGGCTGGTTGCACAGCCTGCTGTTCAAGCGGCTCTCGATCCATACCGTGCCGATGCTGCACTTCGTGCACGACAAGTCGGTCAAGGAAGGCGCGGCGCTCTCGCAACTGATCGACGCCGCCAACGCGACGCGGGCCGTGGACTGATGGACGACGCCCGATCGCGCAGCGCTTCGCGCGGCGTCGATAGACCGAAGATCGCGTGGCGCCCGCTCCACGGGGTGTTGCTGATCGACAAGCCGTCGGGCATCACGTCCACAGCGGCGCTTGCCCGCGCGCGCCGTGCGCTGCGCGCGGAGAAGGGCGGCCACACCGGCACGCTCGATCCGATGGCCAGCGGCCTGCTGCCGCTGTGCTTCGGCGAGGCCACCAAGTTCGCGTCGGATCTGCTCGACGCTGACAAGTCGTACGCGGCGACGGTCCGGCTGGGCATCAACACCGACACTGGGGATGCCGAAGGACAGGCCGTGCTGACGCGCGAGGTGGCCGTCGATCGCGCCGCTTTGGACGCGGTGCTCGAAGATTTTCGAGGTCCGATCGAGCAGGTGCCGCCGATGTACTCGGCCCTTAAGCGCGACGGCCGGCCGCTCTACGACTACGCACGCCAGGGCATCACTGTCGAACGCGCGGCGCGCGGCGTGACCATCCACGCCCTCGACGTGACGGCCTTCGAGGGCGACACGCTGGCGATCGTCGTGCACTGCTCGAAGGGCACGTACATCCGTACGCTGGCCGAGGACATCGGCAATCGGCTCGGCTGCGGGGGCCATCTGATCGCGTTGCGCCGCCTCACGGTCGGCAGCCTCGCGCTCGGGGTCTCGATCGCGCTCGAGGCGCTCGAGCGCCTGGAACCCGAAGAGCGCGATGCCCATGTGCTACCGATCGACACGCTGATCGCCGGCCTGCCGCGCATCGACCTGGAGCACGAACTGGCGCGGCGCTTCGTCGAAGGCCAGCGGCTGGCCTGGAGCGACACATCGATCCAGGGGCGCGTGCGGGTCTATCGCGACGACGACACGCTGCTCGGAACCGGGCTCGTCGGCTACGACGATCGCCTGGCCCCGGTCCGACTCGTCGCAAATACATCGCGCTGACGTCTTTCTCGTGTCGGATCGCAAATCGTGCAATCGGATTGTGCACTGCAACTGATACACTCTTGGGTTGCCTTAAAGGCGGACTGTTCACGCGCATCTGCACTCGTCCGCCATCCATCCCATCTCTCCTGATTCGCGAGCCTCGTATGCGTCGCACCGACAACCAATCCCTCCGCAACGTCGCGATCATCGCGCACGTCGACCACGGCAAGACCACCCTCGTCGACCAGCTGCTCCGGCAGTCCGGCACGTTCCGCGAGAACCAGCACGTCGCCGAGCGCGTGATGGATTCGAACGATCTCGAAAAGGAACGTGGCATCACGATCCTGGCGAAGAACTGTGCGGTCGAGTACGAAGGTACCCACATCAACATCGTCGACACGCCCGGACACGCCGACTTCGGCGGCGAGGTCGAGCGCGTGCTGTCGATGGTCGACGGCGTGCTGCTGCTGGTCGACGCCGTCGAAGGCCCGATGCCGCAGACCCGCTTCGTCACGCGCAAGGCACTGGCCCAGGGCCTGAAGCCGATCGTCGTGATCAACAAGATCGACCGTCCGGGCGCGCGTCCCGACTTCGTCATCAACGCGACCTTCGACCTGTTCGACAAGCTCGGCGCGACCGAGGAGCAGCTCGACTTCCCCGTCGTGTACGCATCCGCATTGAGCGGCTATGCGTTTCTCAACATGAAGGACATGCCTGGCGAGGGCGGCAACAAGGCCGCTGAGCAGAACGCCACGCCGCACCAGGGCGAGGCAGTCGCGCATCTCGAAGGCGGCGATGCCGGCCACAACATGCGTCCGCTGTTCGAAGCCATCATCAAGTACATCCCGGTCCGCGAAGACAACTCCGACGGTCCGCTGCAGCTGCAGATCTCGTCGCTCGACTACTCGAGCTACGTCGGCAAGATCGGCATCGGCCGCGTCAGCCGCGGTCGCGTCAAGGCGCTGCAGGAAGTGATTGTGATGAACGGCCCCGGCTCCACGCCGATCAAGGCGCGCATCAACCAGGTCCTGACGTTCCACGGTCTCGATCGCCAGATCGTCGAGGAGGCTTCGGCCGGTGACATCGTGCTGATTAACGGCATCGAGGAACTGGGCATCGGCACCACGATCTGCCAGCCCGACACGCCGGATCCGCTGCCGCTGCTGCGCGTTGATGAGCCGACGCTGACGATGAACTTCTGCGTCAACACGTCGCCGCTGGCCGGTCGCGAAGGCAAGTTCATCACCAGCCGTCAGTTGCGCGATCGCCTGCAACGCGAACTCAAGGCCAACGTCGCCCTGCGTGTCCAGGACACCGGCGACGAAACCATCTTCGAAGTGTCGGGTCGCGGCGAACTGCACCTGACCATCCTCGTCGAGAACATGCGTCGCGAGGGCTTCGAGCTCGCCGTGTCGCGTCCGCGCGTGGTCATCAAGGAGATCGACGGGGTCAAGCACGAGCCCTACGAGCTGCTGACCGTCGACGTCGAGGAAGTTAATCAGGGCGGCGTGATGGAAGAGCTCGGCCGCCGTCGCGGCGACCTGACCGACATGCAGTCCGATGCCAAGGGTCGTGTGCGTCTCGAGTACCGCGTGCCTGCCCGTGGCCTGATCGGCTTCCAGTCCGAGTTCATGACGCTCACGCGCGGCTCGGGTCTGATGAGCCACATCTTCGACAACTACGCCCCGGTCAAGGGTGGCGAGATGGCCGAGCGCCGCAACGGCGTGCTGATCAGCCAGGACGACGGCGAGGCGGTGGCCTACGCGCTGTGGAAGCTGCAGGATCGCGGCCGTATGTTCACGGTCCCGGGCGACCCGGTGTACGAGGGCATGATCATCGGCATCCACTCGCGCGACAACGACCTGGTCGTCAACCCCATCAAGGGCAAGCAGTTGACCAACGTTCGCGCTTCAGGTACCGACGAAGCCGTGCGCCTCGTGCCGCCGGTCCAGATGACGCTCGAGTACGCGGTGGAATTCATCGCAGACGACGAGCTCGTCGAAATCACGCCGCAGAGCATCCGTCTGCGCAAGCGTCACCTCAAGGAACACGAGCGCAAGAAGGCGATGCGCGAAGCCGCCTGACGACCGCGGGATCTTCGACACGCAGCTCGCGTGTTGGAACGATAAGGAGGTGACGCTACTGCGTTCGCCTCCTTTTTTTTGCGATCCACGCCTGGTTCGCGAAGGCGCCGGCGAATGCCACGATGACGATCACGACCCACACGATCACCGATTCCTCGCTGTGCATCCACAGCGACCACGCCAGTCCGGCGATCGAATAGAGCCCCAGCAGGATGAGCACGGCGCTGACAACGTGCAGGCGGGTTTTGACGAAGAGAGCCATGATGCGATTTCCGGAGAAGAACCGCATTATCCCGCACGCGTCCGCCCTTTTTTCCGTCCCGAGGTTGGTCGAAACTCCATCTGAAGGTAGACTGAACGAATGTTCACTAATCGATTAGAGTGCTTTCGGATCGTCGTTCGTCCCTTCGACCTGACGCGATTGACGATGACCGTGATCCATTCGATCGTCCTGTTCGCGACGCTGGTCGTGGCCGAGCGCGCGCCCGCCGCCGAGAAGATCGGCACGGCCGACCAGTGCGCGATCGAGCTCACCATCCGCAAGCAGCTCGATGCCTTCGGGCGCAACGACGCCGACAGCGCATTCGGTTTCGCGACGCCCGATATCCGCCGCATGTTCGGGTCGTCCGACGCGTTCATGCAGATGGTTCGCGAGCACTACGAGCCGGTGTACCGGTCCTCGAGCGTGTCCTTCATCGGCATCGACATCGTCGCCGGTCATTGGGTCGAGACCGTGCAGATCGTCGACGGTGAAGGCAAGGTCTGGCGGGCCCTCTTTTCGATGAAGCGGCAGCCCGACAAGTCGTGGAAGGTGGGGGGATGCCAACTCGTCCAGACCAGCGCGATCGCGACCTGAACGACGGGGAGCGGACGGTCGATCGCCACGACACGCAGGCGCTGCCGCCGGATGTCGATCGCGATCCGGTCGTGCAGCCGCTGGTGTTTCATCCGCAGGCGCGCAGGGGTCGCGGCGCGATCGTCAATGTGCAGGGTCGCTACGAAGTCGACGTGCGCGAGAGCTTCGACAATGGCTGGGACGAAGCGGCGGAAGCCGACCTGGACGAAGCGCCGCTGAAGACCACCATCACGGTCGAGCGCGCCCGCACGATCCTCTCGCGCAACGACTCGCCCGACATCCCGTTCCGCATCTCGCTTAATCCCTATCGCGGATGCGAGCACGGCTGCATCTACTGCTTCGCGCGACCGACCCACAGCTATCTCGGCCTGTCGGCCGGTCTGGACTTCGAGTCGCGGCTGTTCGCCAAGACCAACGCGGCCGTCTTGCTGACACAGGAACTGGCCAAGCCGTCCTACGTGCCCGACACGATTGCCGTCGGCGTCAACACCGACGCCTATCAGCCGATCGAGCGCGACCTGAAGATCACCCGCTCGGTGCTCGAGGTGCTGCACGAGGCGCGCAATCCCTTCGGCCTGATCACGAAGTCGTCATTGATCGAGCGCGACCTCGACCTGCTGGTGCCGCTCGCGGCGCGCGACCTCGCGCGCGCATCGATCACCATCACGACGCTCGACCACGAGTTGTCGCGCAAGCTCGAGCCGCGCGCGGCCAGTCCGGCGCGCCGCTTGCGGACCGTGCGCACGCTGGTCGATGCCGGTGTGCCGGTGTCGGTCAACGTGTCGCCGGTGATCCCGTTCATCACCGACGGCGAGATGGAACACATCGTCGAGGCCGCCGCCGCGGCCGGTGCGCACAGCGCGCACTTCATCGTGCTACGGCTGCCCTGGGAACTGAACGAGGTCTTCCAGCTCTGGTTGCGCACGCACTTTCCGCTGCGCGCCGAGCGCGTCATGAACCGCATCCGCGACATGCGCGGCGGCAAGGACTACGACTCGCGCTTCGGCAAGCGCATGACGGGGGAGGGGATCTGGGCCGAACTGTTCGCCCAGCGTTTCCATGCGGCCTGCGCGCGTCACGGGCTGAACAGCAAGCGCCACCATTTCGACAACTCGCAGTTCAGGCGGCCGGTGGCCCCTTTGAAGCCGACGGCGCAGCAACGGCTGTTCGACTGAACGTCGACAGTTCGATCGTCGAAAAAAAACTCTCGCCCGAGCCGACGTAGCGGCCGATGCCGAACGACAGCACGGTCATCAGCAATGTGACGCCGCCGGACAGCGTCAGGACCGCGAGCAGGATCACGAACCAGCCCGAGTCGCTGGTGCGCGAGGCGCCTGCATTCCAGCGCGCGTCCCAGCGGTCGTCGGGCGTCAGCGCGAAGCGCAGTGCCTCGATGAAGCCGGCGAAGGTCGGGATCAGCGTCCAGCAGAACAGCACGTACAGCCAGGGCAGCACGCGGCGACCACCCTCGAGATAGAAGCGGTGCAGGCCGAAGGTGCCGCCCAGCGCGGCGAGCAGCGTGGCGAGGGTCTTGTTCTTGAAAGGCATGGGGGCAGGGGACTCGTCCGGTCAGCGCGGGACGATCTCGAAGGCGAGGAACTGCGTGGACTGGCCAGGGTTGAAGTTGTCGTCGGACACGAACACGAGGGTCCGGTGCCCGTTGGTCAGCGTGGGGCCGAAGCATAGGCCTTCGAGGTTGTCGATCGCCATGTGGAGCGTGCCGAAGTCCAGTACGAGCCGCTTGGTCAGCGGCACGAAGGCCGCGGCGTCGACCAGGGCGTGGATCGCCTTGACGTCGCTCGCCGAACTCCAGTCGGCCTCGAAGAGCCGGATACGCCAGCCCGCGCCGAGTGCGAAGGCGCGTTCGAGCACCAGCATGCGGGTCGTGTCGATCGCGAGGATCTCCGAGATGCCGTTCTGCGCGTACTTCGCCGTCCACGCGCCGGCCGAGGGAATCGGATCGATGCGATAGGCGAGTTGCTGCTGCAACCTGCCGAAGCCGCCCGATGCGGTCCGGTCGTAGCGCGAGATCCGTGACCAGGCGCCTTCGCGCATTGTCGGCAACGGGCCGTCCTGGATCAGCGGATCTTCCATCGAGATCCACAACGACCGACGGTCGACCGAGAGGGTCGCTCCTTCAAAGACCTGGTTGTCGCGGGGTCCACGCGCTTCCATGGTGATGTGGAACATCGGGTCCAGCGGCACCTCGTCGAGATAGTCGCCGCCAAGCGAGGCGTGCCGGATGAACGGCTCGATCAGTCGCGACGGGTCATGGCGTTCGCCCTCGCTGGTCCACCACAGGGAGCGCGACTGCGGGTCGTAGCGGATCGCTTCGGCGTCCGCGGCGTGCCGCGGGAACACCGTGCCGTCGGGGCGCTTCAGCGTGACGACGGTCTGCAACGCGACGTCGCCGAAGCGCATCGCGTCGATCGCGAGGCGCGCGGTGTAGAAGCGGGTCGGTGCGAAGTCGGACCGGTCGTCGCTGATGAGGTAGAAGAGGTCGGCCTCTGGATCGTAGTCGATGCCCGAGAGCCCGCCGACGGTGGTGCCGCCGAACTGCAGGAGATGGTCCAGCTTCTGCTGGCCGATCAGTCGCAGCGTGAAGCTGCCTCGCGGCGTGGTGTCTTCGCGGGTTGCGGGAAGCGATGCGCAAGCCGCGAGGCACACCGCACTCGCTGCGACCGCGAGTCTTGCGAACGCGTTCAAGTCGGCGCGTAACGGATGCGGTAGATCGCGCCGGCCAGGTCGTCGGAGATCAGCAACGAGCCGTCGGGCATCGGCAGCACGTCGGCCGGCCGTCCCCAGGCCGACTCGTCGCTGCGCAGCCATCCTTCGGCAAAGACCTCCTGCTTCGTGGCCTTCGAGCCATCGATCGCGACATACATCACGCGATAGCCGCTCTTCTTCGAGCGATTCCACGACCCGTGCTGGGCGATGAACACGCCGCTGCGATAGCTCGACGGATAGGCCTCGCTCGCGGTCGTCGACGGCGCGTAGAAGCGCATGCCCAGCGCCGCCACGTGCGCGCCGAGCTTCGCGCTCGGCGGCGTGAACTGCGAGCACGGCTTCTTCTGACCGAATTCCGGGTCCGCGAGGTCGCCCTGGTGGCAATACGGGAAGCCGAAGTGCGGTGCGGCCGTGGTGCCGGCCGGAACGTGATTCAGTTCGTCCGACGGGATGTCGTCGCCGAGCAGGTCGCGACCGTTCTCGGTGAACCACAACGAGCCGTCGACCGGACTCCAGTCGAAGCCGACCGAGTTGCGGACGCCTCGCGCGACGACGGTCCGCGCGCTGCCATCGGCCTTGATCTTCTGGATGTTGTAGTAGCGGTCCTCGTCACGTTCGCAGATGTTGCACGGCGCGCCGACCGGCACGTACAGGTCGCCGTCGGGTCCGAAGGCGATGAACTTCCAGCCGTGATGGGTCTCGGTCGGGAAGCGATCGGTGACGACGGCTGCGGGCGGCCGCTTCGCGAGATCGCCGTCGACCTGGTCGTAACGCAGGATGCGCGACACGGCCGAGACGAATAGCGACCCGTTCCGGTACGCCACGCCCACCGGCATCTGCAGGCCCGTGGCGATCACGCGCACGTCGGTCGCACGTCCCTGGTCGAGCGCGACCGCATACACCATGCCGGCCGTCTGGCTGCCGACGAACAACGTCATGCGACCGTCGACCACGGGGCCGAGCGACATCGCACGCGCGTTCGGCACGCGATCGGTCACGAGCTCGATGCGGAAGCCGGGTGGCAGTTTGATGGTCTCGAGAGGAAGCGCCGCATGCGCGAGCGGCGTGGCGCCGATGGTGGCGAGGAGGAGCAGAGAGCGGAGGATGGCGTTCATGGATGGGGCGTTTGAAAAAGTCGTGTGAGGATCCAGAGACTTGACCGGCGAGGCGGGGTTCACGTCGCAGCATTCTGGGCCCATCAATGGAAAACGCCCCGCGGTCGCGGGGCGTTTCACGATGCTGGCGCGGACCGTCAGAGCGTCGCGATCAGCTCCTTCGACTCCTTGCCTTCGACGCTCTCCGGCGCGGCCTTGACGAGCGCCTGCAGCGTGACGCGTGCCGCGTCCTTGCGGCCGTCCTTGATCTGCGCCTTCGCCAGATGCAACGCGATGTCGCGCTGCTGCGGCGCGCCCGCGCTGGCCTTCTCCAGCAGCGCCAGGCCCTTCTTGGTGTCGCCCTGCTCGACCAGCATCCAGCCGAGGGTGTCGGCGATCGCGGGATTCGCGGGTGCCAGCGCGTTCGCCTTCTGCGCCATGGTGAGGGCCTGCGGATCCTTCTGCTGCCACATCGCCCAGGCGAGGTTGTTGAGCAGCAGGGGATCGTTGGGCTGCTGATCGAGCGCCAGCTTGTAGCTCGTGATCGCCCGCGGGTAGTCCTTCGAGCGGAGAGCGAGGTCGGCATCGAACAGGCGCAGCGACAGGTCCTTCGGATGGCTCTTGATCCATTCGCCGATGAACGTGTCGGCTTCGGCACGTCGACCATCCAGGGTCATCGCCGAGTAGTTCTTGATGACGACGTTCGACGACGGGGCCTGTACGAGAACCTTGCGATACACCGTCGATGCTTCCGCGTATTGCTTGCCGGCGAACTTGACGTCGCCGTCCAGCTCCGGGATGACCGGCGACTTGGGGGCGACCTGCTTGATGTCGGCCAGCAGGCGCGCGGCCTCCTCGGCCTTGCCCGCACGGATCATCGCGCCCACCGCGGCAGCCTGCGCCTGCGCGGCTTCGGGCTTGGTCTTCAGCGCGTTGCTGAAGGTCTGCAAGGCCACTTCGCTCTGGCCCGCGGCGAGTTGCGCCTGGCCCAGACGGATCTGGTAGTCGAGCGACTCGGGGTTGGTGGATGCGAGCTTGCGATAGGCGGCGATCGCCTGGTCGGCACTGCCGGTCTGTAGCATCAGCTGGCCGACCATGTCGAGATAGCGCGGGCTGTTCGGTGCTGAAGCCAGGCCCTCCTGCGCCACGGCCAGCGCCTGCTTCGGGTCGCCCTTCGTCGTGTAGTAGCTCGACAGCGCGGAGACGGCCAGCTCGGAATTGGGGTTCGCGCGGCGGGCTTCCTTCAGCAGCGGCACGACGACGTCCGCGCCGGCACCGCTGTTGTTCTCGAGCTGCGCCAGCGCCAACAGGCCTGACAGGTTGCCCGGGTCCTTCGCGATCAGCGCCTTGTAGCGCTGTCGCGCGCTGTCGATCTTGTTATCGCGGATGTCGAGCGCGGCGAGATTGGCGACGGCCGGGAAGTAGCTCGGTTGCAGTTCGACCGAATGCTCCAGCGCCTTGCGCGCGGCGGCCAGGTCGCCGCGGCCCATCTCGATCGCCGCACGCAGGTTGTACGTGAGGGGGTTGTCGGGCTGGCGGCTCTCGAGCGTCTTCCAGGCGGTGAACGCCTGGTCGAACTGCTTGCGCTGGACGCGCGCCAGGACGAGCGCGATATCGGGGTTGGGATTGTTGACGCTGGCCTTCGAGGCCGCTTCGAGCTCGGCGAAACCGGCCGCCTCGTCGCCGCGCGCGAACTCGACTGCGGCGCCCTGCGTGCGCACGTTGGCATCGGCCGGGTTCATCTTGCCGGCCTTGTCGAAATACTTCGACGCGGTGGCGAAGTCACCCTTGAGCAGCGCCACTTCGCCGGCGAGGCTGGTCAGCGTCGGATCGTTCGGCGCGGCCATCAGAGCCGGCTGCAGGATCTCGTCGGCCTTCTGCGGCTGACGTTGACGCAGGTAGAGGCTGGTCAGCAGCTTGCGCGCGTAGCCGCTCTGCGGATTGAGCTTGATGGCTTCGCGCAGGTGCTGTTCCGCCTGCGCCGGCTGGCTCATCGCCGTGGAGATCGCGCCCGAGAGCATCTGCGCCATCGCACTGGCTGGTGCGCCGGCCAGCGAGATCGTGATCGCGTCGTTGGCGCGCGGGTAGTCCTTCTTGTTGAACGCGATCAATGCGTCGAGGTACGTGACACCCGGATGCCGCGGCGAGATCTTCTTGAGTTCGTCGATCTGTTGCTGGGCCGCTTCGAGCTCGTTGTTGGCGAGGAAGGCGCTGGCCAGGTTGAGGTGCGCGGTGAAGTTGCGCGGGCTCTCCTTGATGGCCGCCTGATAAGCCTCGATCGCGTCCTTGGGCGACCCCTTGGCTCGCGCGATGTCGCCCTTGAGCACCAGGCCTTCGGTCTGCTTGGGATCCTTTGCGAGGACGGACTCGACCTGCAACTTGGCGGCGTCGGTGTCGCCCTTCGAAGCCATGATGCGAGCCTCGCCGAGCTTGGCTTCGGGATAGTCGGGCACGAACTTGGAAGCGGTGGCGAAGGCGGCCAGCGCGTCGTCCGGCTTGTTCTGCGCGAAAAGGGCGATCCCGAGCAGTGTCTGGATCTCGGCATTGGCCGCCGGCGACTTCAGCTTGGCGGCCGCGACTTCGCGCACCACCCGGTCGGGCGAGCCTTGAAGCAGTTCGCTCTTGACCAGCAACGGCACGACCAGGTCGGGGTCGTACTTCTGGTCGTAGGCCTTCTGCAGTTCGATCTCGGCAGCCTTCGGGTCGCCCTGGGCCAGCATCTCGCGACCCAGCATGAAGCGTGCTTCCGTGGCATTGCCGTTGGCCTGGAGGACATTCTTCAGCTCGATCACGGCACCGCGATGATCCTGCTTCGCGACCATCGCCTTGGCGTTCGCCATGTGATCCACCGGCTTGTCTCGATTGCAGCCGACGAGGAACACGCTGGCGACGGCACATGCCGCGAGGGCGACGCGCAGATGCTGGGGTTGCTGGTTCATTCTGGTTCGGTCTCCGAAGGTCCATCGATTGGTTTCGCGCGCGCTGCGATCAGCGCGCGAAGCCGGCAGTTGACAGGTTCTGGGTGGGGTCGACGACGGTCAACGGATGCCGAAGCGGCGCATCAGGTCGTACAGCGTCGGCCTGCTGACGCCCAGCATCTCGGCGGCGCGTGCGATGTTGCCGTCGACCTTGCCGAGGACCTGCATGATCGCGCCGCGCTCGGCATCGTCGCGCACCTGCCGGAGGTTGAAGATCTTCGGTTCGATGCCATCGACGTCGAGGGCCAGTTCGTCGGCGCTGATGAACTGCCCGTCGGCCATGATCACGGCGCGCTTCATGCAGTTCTCGATCTCGCGGACGTTGCCGGGCCAGCCGTAGGCTTCGATCGCGGCTAGCGCATCGTCGGCCAGGACCAGCGGCTTGCGGTTCTGCGCGGCGCTGAAGCGCTGGATGAACGCGCGTGCGAGCAGTGACGGATCGCCCTGGCGCTGACGCAGGGGCGGGATGTCAACCACGATCTCCGAGAGGCGGTAGAACAGGTCCTCGCGGAAGCGGCCGACCTTGATCTGTTCCTTCAGGTTCTGGTGCGTGGCGCAGACGATGCGCACGTCGACCGGGATCTCCTCGCGGCCGCCGATGCGCTCCACGACGCGTTCCTGCAGGAACCGTAGCAGCTTGGCCTGCAGCGCACCGGGCAGGTCGCCGATCTCGTCGAGGAAGAGCGTGCCGCCATCGGCGTACTCGATCTTTCCCTTGGTCTGCTTGGCGGCGCCCGTGAACGCGCCGCGCTCGTAGCCGAACAGCTCGCTCTCGAGCAGATTCTCGGGGATGGCCGCGCAGTTGAGCGCGATGAACTTCTTGTCCTTGCGGGTCGAGAGGTCGTGCAGGCCACGGGCCAACAGTTCCTTGCCGGTACCGCTCTCGCCGAGCAGAAGCACCGTGACGTCCGAGGGCGCGAGCCTTTCGATGTTGCGGCAGATGCGCAGCATCGCGGGGTCGCGCGTCAGCAGGCCGGCGAGCGGCAACGCCATGTTGACGCTCTGGAGCACGCTGTTCTCGCGCTGCAGGCCAGCCAGGCGGAAGGCCCGCTCGACGACCAGCGTCAGCAGTTCGGGTTCGAAGGGCTTAGTATAGAAATCGTAGGCACCCAGGCCGATGGCCTTGACCGCGTTGCTGCGATCGTTTTGGCCGGTGATCATGATCACCTTCGTGTCGGGCGATGCCGTCAACATCTCCGCGAGCAGCGCGAAGCCCTCGGACGTGCTGTCGGGATCGGGGGGCAGGCCGAGGTCCATCGTCACCACCGCGGGCTCGTAGCGCCGCAGCTGCGCCATCGCCGACGCGCGGTCTTCGGCGACGACGACCTCGTACTGATCGAAGCTCCAGCGCATCTGCTTCTGGATGCCGGGATCGTCCTCGACCACGAGCAGGATGGGCTTGTCGTCCGCTTCCTTGACTTTGGTGCGCGCGCTGAGGCGTTCGACCTCGACTGCATCATTCATCACGGCCTCCATTTTCAGCCTACCGCTGCAGAGCGCAGCAGGGGCAATGCGATCGAGAAACGGGTGCCTTCGGTTTCCCGGCTGTGAACGTCGAGCTGGCCACCCAGCTCCCGGATGTATTCGCGACTTTCATAGATGCCGATGCCCATTCCATTCTTCTTGGTGGATTCGAAGGGCTTGAACAGCCTCGTGCGGATGAAGTCTTCGCTCATGCCGACACCGCTGTCCTCAACTTCGATTATTGCAGACTGATCCACGACCCGAACGCGGACCTCGATGGTCCCGGTTGATGGGGTTGCTTCGGCAGCGTTCTGCAAAAGATGACCCACGACGCGGTCGAGTCGCTCGCGATGCGCCATCGTGCGGATGCCCGGCGCGTCGACCAGGATCGTCGGTCGCGGGCTCAGCGGCGACTTCGATTTCAGGGCCGACAGCACGACATCCTGCAGATCCACCGGCGCGGGCTGGTCGGCCGGCACCGTGCCGACCCGCAACTGCAGCAGCAACCGCTTCATCTTGTCGACGGCGTTGTCGACGGTGTCGAGCATGTCGTCCTGGAACTCGGGGTTGTCGCGATGCTTGGTCGCATTGCTGAGCATCAGCGACAGTTGTGCGACCAGGTTCTTCAGGTCGTGGACCACGAACGCCGACATCCGGTTGAACGACTCGAACTGACGCGCGACCAACAGCGCGCGGTTGGCGTGCAATTGCGCCAGCGTGCTCGCGACCTGCCGACCCGCCGTCTTCAGGAGGTCGTTGACCTCCCAGTTGATGTTGATCTTGGTGCGCGCCGGCAGCAGCACGATGAAGCCGAACAGCTCGTCGTGCAGCATCAGCGGGATCACCAGCCACGCCTCGTCGTCGCCGCTCAGCCATTCGGGCACCACGAGGTTGCCGTAGGTCGGATGGGTCGAGCGGTACTCGTCGAGGTTGATCACCCACTCCTTCTCCTCCAGGAAGCGGGCGAGCGGACCGTCCTGCGGCTCGGGGTCGTCGCGCAGCAACGGCGCCTGCCAGTGGGCGATCCGTTCGTAGCGCGGCAGGTCCTGCCGGACCCACAGGCCGCCGCCGCGGGCCTCGACGAGATTGGCGATGCCGCGGACGGCGCGCGCCCCGAAGCCCTCGTCGTGGTCTTCCTCGGTCAGCTCGCGCGTCAGGCGCAGCCATTCCTCGCGGTAGTCGTAGCGATAGCTGAAGAAGTTCTTGTTGATGAAGACCTTCAGCCGCGCGCGCCAGGTGCCCGACACGAGGATCAGCGCCAGCCCGATCAGCCCCGCGAACACGACGGTGGTCTGCAGCACGCCGCCCCAGGTGCCACCGAAGAAGCGGATGTAGTAGCCGGCGGCCGACACGATCAGCAGGTAGGTGCCCGCGCTCAGCAGGGCCGTGGACTGGAACACCATGCGACGCGACACCGCGATGTCGAGCGACCACTGCGGGTTGCGCGCCGCGGACACGGCGATCAGCGGGATGGTCATCAGGTTGATGAAGCCCCGTGCCGCCCACAGTTCGACGTCCATCTGACGGAACAGCATCGCGTCGGCGAACAACGCGAGGTCGTAGGCGAACAGGCCGCCGACGCCGAGGCAGAAGAACTTGATGCTCCAGCGATCGTCGGGCGCGGTGCCGCGGTAGACCTGCTCGATCAGCATCAACGCGACGATCGACAGCAGCACGCGCGCGCCGAAGTAGGCGGACGGCGAGAAGATCTCGTAGGGCGTGAGGCGGGCGATCTCGATGACGAGTGTGCCGGCGACGATGGCCAGACCGGCCCACAGCAGCGTCGGCATGCGCCGCGTCAACGGAGAGACGTCTTCGTTGGCGGTCGGCTTCGAGAAGCGATTGGGGCGGGTGAGCAGATAACCAATGAACGCGAACCAGCTCGCGTCGCGCACGACCTCGAGGATGCTCGAGGCCGCGATCGCACCGGACAGGTTGGCGACGCCCGCCGCGATGCTGGCCGACCACAGCAGGCTCGCGACGGCGGCGACGACCAGCAGCATGCCGGACAGCACGCGCGAGCCGCGTGCGCGCCACGAAATCACCAGCAGGGTGGCGAGCAGCGCGTAGCCCGCAGCGCCGACGCCATAGCCCCAGAAGCCCCACTCGGCGATGGTCTGGATGGCAGCCTTATCCATCAGCTCGGCGTGCATTGCATCAGCGCGCGCCCTTGCCCCACAGCACCACTTCCACGGTCTCGACCAGGATCAGCAGGTCGAGGAACAACGTGTGATTCTTTACGTAGTACAGGTCGTACTGCAGCTTCTGCGAGGCGTCGTCGAGCGAGGCTCCGTAGGGATAGCGGACCTGCGCCCAGCCCGTGATGCCCGGCTTGACGCTGTGACGGGCGGCGTAGAAGGGAATGTCCTGCACCAGCTGGCGGACGAAGAACGGGCGCTCGGGGCGCGGTCCGACGAAGCTCATCTCGCCGCGCAGCACGTTGATGATCTGAGGCAGTTCGTCGATGCGCGTGCGGCGGATGAAGCGGCCGATCGGCGTGATGCGGGTGTCGTTCGACTTGGCCCACTTGGGCTTGCCGTCGCGCTCGGCGTCGCTGCGCATGCTGCGAAACTTGAGGATCTCGAAGACGCGGCCACCCTGGCCCACCCGTTCCTGGCGATAGAAGATCGGTCCGTTGTCCTGGAGCTTGATGAGCAGGGCGGTGATGGCGATGACCGGTAGCGTACAGAGCAGCAGCACTCCGCTGGCGAGCACGTCGAACAGTCGCTTCACCGTCTCGCGGATCAGGCCCTGGCGGCATCCCTCGCCGAACACCAGCCAGCTAGCCTTCAGGCTGTCGAGGCGGATCTGGCCGAGCTCGCGCTCGAAGAACGACTGGAGGTCGGTGATTTGCACGCCGCGCAGCTTGCAATCCAGCAACTGACTGACTGGCAGTGCGCCGCCGCGCTGCTCGCGCATCGCGATGATGATCTCGTGGACGCCGTACTGATGGGCGGCTTCGCTGACCGACATCGTGATCGGCAGGATCCGCGCCGTCGTGACCGCCACATCGGCGGTCGTCAGCGGATGGACGCCGACCACTTCGATCGATTGCCGACGGGCGTTGGTGGAGACCAGCTCGAGGATCGCCTGCGCCTGCTCGCCGGCGCCGAGGATCAGGACGCGCTTCTTGAGCACGCCGAACGCGGTCCAGCGGAAGAACACGGTCCGCACGATCAGCAGCGACGCGAACGCGATCGTCGCGGTGTAAGCGAACACGCCACGGCCGATGTAGGTGTCGGGGAACATGTAGAACACCACGCTCATCAGGGCGCTGCCGGCGGCGAACGCGATGATCGTGCGGTTCAGGATCGACACGAACGACTCGGGATGCTCGTCCTGGTAAAGGCCCAGGGCGGCCATGACGACGATCATGAAGAACGCGAACAGCAGCGCTTCGGGCGTCAGGAGGGTCGCCCCGCTCAGCGTGTTGGGAGAGAAGCGGATCGCCACGCCGGCGAAGCTGGCGCCGAGCAACAGGACGCCTTCGATAAGCATCAACAGCACGATGCGGATCGAAATGTAATGACTGAATACGCGGATCATCGAACCATCCAGTTTCGCGAGCAGGTCGGGGAAAGGCCTTCGGAGGGGTTCACGAAGCCACTTTGGCGACCGGGATGACGTACAAGAAACATGCCCGACCGGCGTCTGTGGCTCACGATCGTGCTCATGGCCTCTATCCTCGGCGCACGATGTTGCAAGGCGTCATGTGCGACACCCGAAGCCGTTCCGAGGTGCGCGCACTTTACGGAGGGAAGTGTCAAAAAACGTCAGTAAATGACAGGCAACATCCAGAAAATCTGTCGCGCTTGTGGGTTTTTTCTGGGTTGTCTCACGTTTTTCGCCTGACCCGCGATGCGGACTTCGACCTAACACCGACCGCGGGACAACTCCTAAAAAAGCGCTGCGACGGCTGCCCGCGTTGCCCCAGGTGGCGATCGATGGTGGTCGACTGAACCGAACCCGACACGGCGACGGCGGGCGCACTTTCCCATGCGTGCTGTGCAGGACGGTCGTTGGTGACGACGTGAGGATGTTGTTCTGTCGGCACACTTGTTGCTCGATATCGCCGGAGTCGAGATTTCGTGGGTGGTGCCGATATCTCAACAGCAATGAGCGCTTGCTAGAATCGATGACCGGCCCGCGCCTGCGCGACGCAGTCGATCTCTTCGATCAGGGGCGAAGGCTTTTCAAGTACTTAAATCGTTGATCAGGGAGAGTCGGCCATGCCGGATCGTATTTCGCGTGCGGGGAGTGAGTCGGGGTGGTTTGACGGATTGCCGAAAGCGATCGGTCGCGCGGCGCTCGCCTTCATGACGGTGGTGGCCGTGGCCGTTTCGGGTTGCGCCGCGAAGATCCCGATGGCACCGGCCCAGCTGGCCGTCAACAACGACTACGCCTACCTGATCGGTCCGGGCGACAACCTCAACATCGTCATCTGGCGCAATCCCGAGTTGTCGTCCAGCGTGCCGGTCCGCCCCGACGGCATGATCACCACGCCGCTGGTCGAGGACATCAAGGCCACCAACAAGACGCCGACCCAGCTCGCCCGCGAGATCGAGAAGGCGCTGACGAAGTACATCCAGGATCCGATCGTCACGATCATCGTCACCGGCTTCGTCGGCCCGTACAGCGAGCAGATCCGCATCGTCGGCCAGGCGTCGCGTCCGCAGACCATCCCCTATCGCCAGAACATGTCGATCCTCGACGTGATGATCGCGGTCGGCGGCCTGACCGACTTCGCCGCCGGCAATCGCGCCACCATCCTGCGGACCCGCGAGGGCAACGCCCAGTATCGCGTGCGCCTGAAGGACCTGCTGCAGAAGGGCGACGTCAGCGCGAACGTGGACATGCGACCGGGCGACGTGCTGATCATCCCCGAGAGCTACTTCTGATCATGTGGTCGATGACGGACGTGGTTCGTCCGTCGTCGATTCCGCCGTAGACGCGGCACCTGCCACCTGCAACACCCCGTTCGCGAATCCAACGCGACCCGAAAAAAGAGAAGCGCAATGAACGAGATCGTCGAGCAGTTTCGCCGTGCCTTGAGGGACATCTGGCTTCATCGCTGGATCGGTCTGATCGCGGCTTGGCTCATCGTCATCGTCGGTGCGGTATCGGTCTATCTGATGCCCGACCAGTACGAAGCCTCGGCACGCGTCTACGTCGATACGCAGTCCGTGTTGAAGCCCCTGATGTCGGGCCTGACGGTCGAGCCCAACCTCGACCAGCAGATCGCGATGATGAGTCGCACGCTGATCAGCCGGCCCAACATCGAGAAGGTCGTCGGCATGTCCGACCTCAACCTCACGGCCAAGACCAACGAGCAGACCGAGAGCCAGATCGATTACCTGACGCGCTCGATCGACCTGCGCAGCAGCGGCGGCATCAACCTCTACACGATCGCGTTTCGTAACTCGAATCCCGACTCGGCCCGCAAGGTGGTCCAGTCACTGCTGACGATCTTCGTCGAGTCGAACCTCGGCAACAAGCGCAAGGACTCGGACACGGCGCGTCGCTTCATCGACGACCAGATCAAGGCCTACGAGCAGAAGCTGACGCAGGCCGAGAACGCGCTCAAGGAATTCAAGATCAACAACCTGGCCACGATGTCGGGCAACGGCAAGGACTACTTCACGCAGATGTCCGAGGCCGGCAACGAACTCGCGACCGCCCGGCTCTCGCTCGAGGAAGCCGAGAACGGCCGGACGGCGCTGCGTCGGCAGATGGCCGGCGAGGACACCGTGCTGCTCGGCAACGGCAGCGACAGCGCGAACACGCAGGGCGTCTCGATGCCAGAGATCGACTCGCGCATCGCCGCGCTCAAGCACAACCTCGACGAGATGCGTCTGCGCTTCACCGACGCCTATCCCGACATCATTTCGACGAAGCGGATCATCGCCGAGCTCGAAAACCAGAAGAAGAGCGAAGTCGCTGCGATGATCAAGGCGTCGCCCACCCGCTCGCCGCTCGCCGCCAACCCGGTCTTCCAGCAGCTGCAGGTGCAGCTCGCGCAGGCCGAGTCCGACGTTGCCTCGCTGCAGACCCGCGTCGCCGCCTACGAAGGTCGCTACAACAAGCTGAAGGCTGCCGCCAACAACGTGCCGAAGATCGAGGCCGATCTGCAGCAGCTCAATCGCGACTACGAAGTCAACAAGGCCAACTACGAGAAGCTGATCGGTCGCCGCGAGTCCGCGCAGATGTCGAGCGACATGGATGCGTCCGCCGGTCTCGTCGAGTTCCGCGTGATCGATCCGCCGCGGGTGTCGCCGCGTCCGGTGGCGCCCAATCGCGTTCTACTCGTGTCGATGGTCTTCCTCGGTGCGCTCGCCGGTGGTGTCGGCGTGGCCTTCCTGATGGGCCAGATCCGGCCGACCTTCTCCGATCGCAAGGCGCTTCGCGAGATTTCCGGGCTGCCCATTCTGGGAACCGTGACGATGATCTGGACCGACGGACAGGTCCGTACGCGTCGTCGAAAGTTCACTTATTTCGTCGCAGGTGCGGCGGGCCTGGTCTGTCTCTACGGCGCCGGCCTTGCATTCTTTCTCGCGCATTCGGTCGCGGCCTAGGAGAGTTACGTGAGTCTCATCGAACGCGCCATCAAGCGCATGGACGAAATCCCCGCGAACCCGTTCCGCACCGAGGCGCCGATGCGCGAGCCGGTCGAGGAAACGCCGGCATTCGCGGATGCCGCGGTCGCCCGCCTGCAGCCGATTCAGCCCGCACCGGTCTCGCAGCCTGAGCCCGATGGCGAGCCGCACCTGCATGGGCTCGACACGGCGCTCGACGACGACTGGTCGGTGCCGTTGCCATCGGACGGCGGGCACAAGCCGGCGCCGTCGCGCAGCAAGACCGTCACGATCGATCTGCAGCGCTTGCGCGAAGGCGGGATGATCGCGCCGGACGGCGACAAGACGCCGCTGGCCGAAGAGTTCCGCGTCATCAAGCGTCCGTTGCTGAAGAACGCCTTCGGCAGTGGCGCCTCGATCCGCAACGGCAACCTGATCATGGTCACGAGCGCGTTCCCGCGCGAGGGCAAGAGCTTCTGCGCGATCAACCTCGCGATGAGCATCGCGATGGAACGCGATCGCACCGTGCTGCTGGTCGACGCCGACGTCGCGCGTCCCTCCATTCCGCAGAAGTTCGGCATTGCGCCGGACGTCGGCCTGATGGACGTGCTGCTCGATTCGCACGTCAGCCTGTCGGACGCGATCGTGCGCACCAACGTCAACAAGCTGGCCCTGCTGCCCGCCGGTCGGCCACATCGTCAGGCGACCGAGCTGCTGGCCAGCGAGGCCATGGCCAACCTGCTCGCCGAGTTGAGCGAGCGTTACAGCGATCGCATCGTGATTTTCGATTCGCCGCCGCTGCTGGTGACGACCGAAGCCCGCACGCTGGCCGCCAACATGGGCCAGATCGTGATGGTTGTCGAGTCCGACAACACCACGCACGAAGCGCTGCGCGAAGCACTGGCCACGATCGAGTCCTGCGACGTCGTCGGCATGGTTCTCAACAAGGGTCGCCGGTCCAATCCGGGTGACAGCTACGGCTACTATGGCTACTGACCCACGGCGGATTCGTCGCGGGCCTGCCGAAATCAAGAACCATCGCCGGAAGGTCCTGACCGTCGCCGCCCTTGCTCTGGCGGCGCAGTCTTTTCCGGAGGGCGCGCACGCGCAACTGGCTGCCAGCGGTACCGGTGGCGCACCGCGCGATCCCTGGCGCATCACGAGTTCGATCGGCATCGACGAGACCTATTCGGACAACATCAACCTGTCGTCCGCGGGCAACGAACGTTCGGACTTCGTGACGTCGATCAACCCCAGGATCACCGTCACGCGTCTCGGCCGCTACGTGACGGCCGACCTCACCTACTCGCCGCAGTACCTCTACTACGCGCGGGGCACGAACGGCAACGCGCTGCGTAATTCGCTGTCGGCCGACGCCCGGGCGACCCTGATCGACAACTTCCTGACGTTCGATGCCGCCGCATCCATCCAGCAGCAGAACATCTCGCCGTTCGGGACGCAGGCGGCCAACACGTTCAACGGTTCGACCAATCGCGCGGAGACCCGCACCTACTCGTTCGGCCCGACGGTGCGCTCGCGGTACGACCAGGACCTCACGTACTCGGCGGGTTACCGCTACTTCCAGTCGGGTTCCAACAGCAGCGCCTACAGCAGCAGCCACACCAGCTCGGTGTTCGGCGACTTCCAGTCCAGCACCTCGTTTCGCAACATCGGGTTCGGCGGCAACTTCAACCGGACCGAGCAGGACTACAGCGGCTCCAATTCCATCGTCACGGAAACCGTCGGCAGCAACCTGACCTACGTCGTCTCGCCGACCGTGCATCTGCGCGGCAACATCGGCTACGACCGCAACCGCTATCCGACTACCGGCCAGCCCGATCTCCAGGGCGTGTCGTACTCGGGCGGATTCGACTGGCAGCCGTCGCATCACTCGTCGCTGAACGCACAGGTCGGACACCGGTACTTCGGCCCGACGGCCAATATCTCGGCGCAACAGACCACGGCGAAGTACGCGTTGAACGCGAGCTACACCCGCGACCAGACGACGTCGGCGGGGTCGGGATTGCAGCTCGTCCAGGACCCCAACTACGCCCTGCTCGACCAGTTCTATCGCGCCACCATCACCGATCCGGTCCTGCGCGGGCAGGCCGTGGCCACGGCGCTCCAGCAGGCCGGCCTGTCGTCGTCGCAGTACGGGACCTCCTCGTTCCTGTCGAACCAGCTGTACGTCCAGAAGCGGGTCGACGTTTCCCTCGCATTGTTCGGCCTGCGCAACACGGTCACGTTCGACGCGGCACGGACCGAATCGCAATCGCTGTCGGCCATCACCTCCGGCTTCGATGTCTTCAACACGGCGAACCGCTTCCAGTCGACCATCTACTCGGCCAACTGGAGCCACAAGCTCGGTCCGCGAACGACGGCCAACGCGACGATCCAGAAGATTCACAACCAGGCGATCACGGGCATCGGCGATACGCGTCAGCGCATCTTCACGGCGTCGATGAACCGGCAGTTCAGCCGCTATCTCAACGGCAGCGTGCTCTACCGCAACACCACGCAGACCAGTGACAGCAACAGCAGCGGATTCTTCTCCGGCAACTACCGTGAGAACTCGGTGCTGGGTTCACTGCGGCTCACTTTCTGATCGAGGCGGTCCATGTACGAAACCTTCTATGGCTTGACCGGCAAGCCGTTCCAGCTCAACCCCGATCCCGCCTTCTTCTTTCGCAGTCGCGGTCATGGCCGCGCGATGGCCTATCTCGACTACGGCGTGCATCAGGCCGAAGGCTTCATCGTCGTCACCGGCGACGTGGGCGCGGGCAAGACCACGCTGGTGCGCAACCTGCTGCGTTCGCTCGCTCCGGGCAACCTGGTGGCCAAGCAGATCGTCAGCACGCAGCTCGATGCCGACGACATGTTGCGCATGGTGGCCGGCGCGTTCTTCGGCGTGCAGCCCGAACTGCCTGACAAGGCCGGGCTGCTGCTCGGCCTCGAGCGCTACTTCCGTCGGCTGCAGCTCGAAGGCAAGCGGGCCTTGCTGATCGTCGACGAGGCGCAGAACCTGACGCCGCGGGCGGTGGAAGAGCTTCGCATGCTGTCCAACTTCCAGACCAACGAGCGTTCGTTGCTGCAAAGCTTCCTGCTCGGCCAGCCCGAATTCCGCCAGATCATGCAGCAGCCCGACATGCGTCAGCTGCGCCAGCGCGTCATCGCGTCCTATCACCTCGGCCCGCTCGGCGCGGAAGAAACTCAGGCCTACGTCGAACACCGGCTCGGGCTGGTCGGCTGGCAGAACAACCCCAGCTTCGAACCCGGCGCGTTCGCGGCGATCCACGAGGCCGCCGAAGGCATCCCGCGCCAGATCAACGTGCTGTGCGATCGCGTGTTGCTGGCGGCCTTCCTCGGCGAGAAGCACAACCTGACCGAAAGTGACGTTTCCGGCGTGGCGCAGGAACTTCGGACCGAATTGCGCGGTGGCCTGACCGACGAGGAAGCGGACGCGGCGGCGGCCGGCAGCATGACGATCCCCGCCTATGCGCCCTCGCTCTCCCTCGTGAGCGGCAAGAGCAGCTTCTCGCACGGTGCGGTAGCGAGCACCGCCGACGGCGTCCTGCTCAACGGTCTCGCAGAGCAGGTACATCTCTTGCAACAGTCGGTGGCGAGTGTCGCTCGAACGCTGGATCAGCTTCGCGCGACCCAGACGAAAGCGCCCGCTGTCGTCGAACCGGAAGAGCGGCCTGCCCAGGCTGGAAGCATGGAGTAGGCAGTGACCGGGACCGAGAGCCACGCACAGGACCACGACCGAGACGCCACGACATCAGCCGGGCGTCCGATCGTGTGCGTCGTCGGCGCACGACCCAACTACATGAAGATGGCGCCGATCATTCGCGCGCTGGCGGCCCACGGCGATGCCGTGCCGCCGATCCTGGTCCACACCGGCCAGCATTACGACGCGGCGATGAACGACCGCTTCTTCACCGCGCTCGGCATGCCGCGCCCGGCCGTCAACCTCGAAGTCGGTTCGGCCAGCCATGCCGTCCAGACCGCCGAGATCATGAAGCGCTTCGAGCCCGTGCTCGACCGCTTCGATCCCGCCGCGGTCCTCGTAGTCGGCGACGTCAACTCCACGATCGCGTGCGCGCTGGTCGCCGCCAAGAAGGGCGTGCCGGTCGTGCACGTCGAGGCCGGCCTGCGCAGCTACGACCGCAAGATGCCCGAGGAGATCAACCGGGTCCTCACCGACCAGATCGCCGACCTCCTGTACACCACCGAACGATCCGCGGCCGCGAACCTGCATGCCGAAGGCATCGCGGACGAGCGCATCGTCTTCGTCGGCAACGTGATGATCGACACGCTGCTCGCCAACCTCTCGGCGGCTGTCCCCGCCGGCATCACGCTCGCCGGACTGCCGATCGAGCAGGCCGCGCTGGCTGGCGGCTACGGCGTCGTCACGCTGCATCGTCCGTCCAACGTCGACGACCGCGAGACGCTGGTCCGCCTGCTCGGCGCGTTGCGCGAGATCTCGCAGCGACTGCCGCTGGTGCTGGCCCTGCATCCGCGCACGCAGGCGCGCATCGACGAGTTCGGACTGGCCGGCACGCTGGATGCGAAGCGCGTCGCCATCCTCCCGCCTCAGGGTTATCTCGAGATGCTCGGGCTGATGTCGAAGGCCACGCTGGTGCTGACCGATTCAGGCGGCCTGCAGGAAGAAACCACCGCGCTCGGCGTGCCCTGCCTGACCGTGCGCGAGAACACCGAGCGGCCGATCACCATCGCCGAAGGCACCAACACGCTGTGCGGCACCGATGCGCAGCGCATCGTCGAAGCCGCGATGGACGTCCTCGCGACCGGCGGCAAGCGCGGCCGCTCCCCGGAACTCTGGGACGGCCACGCCGCCGAACGCATCGCCAGTCATCTCGCCGGCTGGGTCACCGCGCGACATCACCTCCTCGACGCGGCGAGTGCGGCGCCGGTCGTGTCCATCAAGAAGGCTGCCTGACATGTACACCCACCTCGTGACCACGCCGGCCGTCGAGCGCTTCCAGGAATCGCAGTCGCGTCGCGATGCGTCGCGCGCCCACGCCGACCAGACCGTCAACGCGTTGTCCATCGATGTCGAGGACTACTTCCAGGTCTCGGCCTTCGCACCGTTCATCGAGCGCAGCGAATGGGACCGCATCCCGTGCCGTGCCGAAGCCAACGTCGAGCGCATCCTCGCGCTGCTGGCCGAGAACAACGCCAAGGCCACCTTCTTCACGCTCGGCTGGATCGCCGAACGTCACCCGGGCATCGTCCGCTCGATCGTCGAGCAGGGCCACGAACTGGCGAGCCACGGCTACGGACATCAGCGCGCCTCCGACCAGACCCCGAACGAATTCACCGCGGACATCGTGCATGCCAAGGCGCTGCTCGAGGATCTCGGCGGCGTCGCGGTGCGCGGCTACCGCGCGCCGAGCTTCTCGATCAACCAGGACAACCTGTGGGCGCTCGAGTGCATCCGCGAAGCCGGCTATCGATACAGCTCGAGCATCTATCCGGTCAAGCGCGACCACTACGGCATGCCCGACGCACCGCGCTTCGCGTACGCGGCGTTGCCCGACCTCGTGGAAGTGCCGCCCACCACCGTCGAACTGTTCAACCGCAACTGGCCGGCTGCCGGCGGCGGCTTCTTCCGCCTGCTGCCCTACGCGATGTCGCGCTGGCTGCTGCAACGGGTCAACCGTGTGGACGGCGAGCCGTGCATGTTCTATTTCCACCCGTGGGAGATGGACCCGTCGCAGCCCCGCGTACCGGGTATCGACGCGAAGACGCGCTTTCGTCACTACGTCAACCTCAACCGCATGGAAGACCGCCTCGGCCAGTTGCTGAAGGACTTCCGCTGGGACCGCGTCGATCGCGTCTTCCTGCGCTCGGCGGTCTGAGCGGCGTGGCTCACCGATGAACAGCGAATCCTTCGAGACCCGGCGCCTGGCCGGCGGGACGCCGTTCGCGATGCTCGACGTCGCCAGCGGGCTGTCGCACGGCGGCGCCGCCCCGGTCTCGTCACGCACCGTCGTGCGCGAGATGGCCGACGCGGACGCGGCGCGCTGGGATGCCTTCGTGATGGCTGCGTCCGAAGCCACGTTCTTCCATCGCGCCGGATGGAAGTCGGTCATCGAACAGGTGTTCGGACATCGCACCTTCTTCCTGTACGCGGAGCGCGACGGGCGCATCGTCGGTGTGTTGCCGCTCGCGCGCCAGAAGAGCCTGCTGTTCGGCGACGCGCTGATCTCGTTGCCGTTCTGCGTGTATGGCGGCGTCGTGGCCGAGGATCTGGCGGCGCAGGACGCGCTGCTCGATGCAGCCGTCGCCCGAGCCAATGATCTCGGTGTCGGTCATCTCGAGTGCCGCGGCATGCGCCGTCATCGCGACGACTGGACCAGTACCGACCTCTACGTCACGTTCCGGAAAGAGATCGGGGCCGACGACGAAGCCAACATGCTGGCGATCCCGCGCAAGCAGCGCGCGATGGTCCGCAAGGGCATCAAGGCCGGCCTCGTCAGCGCGGTCGACGACACACTCGACCGCTTCTTCGCGCTGTATGCCGACAACGTCCATCGTCATGGCACGCCGGCGCAGTCGCGTCGCTACTTCGAGACGCTCAGGAAGGTCTTCGGCAACGACTGCCACGTGCTGACGGCGGTCACGCCGCAAGGCCAGGCCGTCTCGAGCGTGCTCAGCTTCACGTTCCGCAACGAGGTGCTGCCCTACTACGCAGGTGATGCGCTCGCCTCGCGCGAGACGGCCGCCAACGACTTCAAGTACTGGGAGCTGATGCGTCG
The DNA here is from genome assembly GCA_025356395.1 of Betaproteobacteria bacterium. Lineage (GTDB taxonomy): Bacteria > Pseudomonadota > Gammaproteobacteria > Burkholderiales > Burkholderiaceae_D > CAHJXF01. The sequence continues at coordinate 738 of JANXTA010000141.1, read as the reverse complement.
CTCGGCCGCGGCCGGCGCGACGCTGTTCGACTACGGTCGCAGCAAGGTCGGCACCGGTCCCTACGACTTCAAGCGAAACTGGGGATTCGTTCCAGAGCCGCTGGCTTACGAATACAAGCTGGTCCGCGCGGCCATCGTGCCCGAGAACAATCCGCTGAATCCGAAGTACCGCGCGTTCATTGCGCTGTGGCAGCGCATGCCGTTGCCGATGGCCAACCTGCTCGGTCCTCACATCGCGAAGAGCCTCGGCTGATGGAAGACCTCCTGTTCCTCGCGCATCGCATCCCGTACCCGCCGAACAAGGGGGACAAGCTGCGCTCGTACCACGTGCTCAAGCACCTGGCGAAGCGCTATCGCGTGCACGTCGGGACCTTCATCGACGACGCCGAGGACTGGAAGCACGTCGACACGGTCAAGGCGCTGTGCGGTGGCGAGACGATGTGCCTGCCGCTGTCGCCGCGCTTCGGGAAGTTGCGCAGCGTGGTCGGCCTCGCGACCGGCGAGGCACTGGCCTTGCCGTACTACCGTAACGCCCGCATGACGCGCTGGGTCGAGGACATCGTCGAACGTCGTCGCATCCGCCGCGTGGTGGTCTTCTCGTCGCCAATGGCGCAATACGTCAACGAGCTCGAGGACGTCGAGCGCCTGATCGACTTCGTCGACGTCGACTCCGACAAGTGGAACCAGTACGCCAACGCCAGCGGTCGCGGGATGGCCTGGCTCTACCGCCGCGAGGCC
>JANXTA010000132.1 GCA_025356395.1 Betaproteobacteria bacterium | reverse complement strand
GTACTCGTCCATTTCCTCACGGTCGACCTGTTCGGCCGCCAGCAGGGTAGTGTCGCCGCCGTCGGTGATCTCAACCTTCTGGAGCATCTGGCGAACGATCACCTCGATGTGCTTGTCGTTGATCTTCACGCCCTGCAGGCGATACACGTCCTGCACTTCGTCGACGATGTAGCGGGCCAGCGACTCGATGCCGAGCAGACGCAGGATGTCCTGCGGATCCGCCGGGCCGTCGACGATGGACTCGCCCTTGTTGACGACCTGACCGTCGTGGACCAGCACGTTCTTTTCCTTGGTGATCAGGAACTCGTGCGCGACGCCTTCCATGTCGGTGATGACCAGGCGCTGCTTACCCTTGGTCTCCTTACCGAACGTGACCGTGCCCGTGACTTCGGCCAGCGTGCCCGCGTCCTTCGGCGAGCGCGCCTCGAACAGCTCGGCCACCCGCGGCAGACCGCCGGTGATGTCGCGCGTCTTGGACGACTCCTGCGGGATACGCGCCAGCACTTCGCCGACTGCGACATCCTGACCGTCCTTGACGGTGATCAGCGCGCCGACCTGGAAGGCGATCGTCACCGGGTGTTCGGTTCCGGCGATCTTCACTTCCTGGCCAAGCTCGTTGATCAGCTTCACGACCGGACGCACGCCTTTGACCGCCGACGTGCCACGACGCTTCGCATCGATCACGACGAGGGTCGACAGGCCGGTGACGTCGTCCAGCTGACGGGCCACGGTGACGCCTTCCTCGACGTTCTCGAACTTCACGACACCGCCGTACTCGCTGATGATCGGACGCGTCAGCGGATCCCACGAAGCCAGCGGCATGCCGGCCTTGACGACCGCGCCGTCGAGCTGCAGCAGCGTGGCGCCGTACGGCACCTTGTGACGCTCGCGCTCGCGACCGTGGTCGTCGGTGACCAGCACTTCGCCGGACCGCGAGATGGCGATCTGCTCGCCCTTCGCGTTCGTGACGTAACGCACAGTCGCCGTGAAGCGGACGGTTCCGTTCGACTTGGACTCGACGCCCGAAGCCACCGATGCACGCGAAGCCGCGCCACCGATGTGGAACGTGCGCATCGTGAGCTGCGTGCCCGGCTCGCCGATCGACTGCGCGGCGATGACGCCGACCGCTTCGCCGGTGTTGACGAGCGTGCCGCGGCCGAGGTCACGGCCGTAGCACTTGGCGCACAGGCCGTAACGCGTCTCGCAGGTCAACGGCGTGCGCACGCGCACTTCATCGATGCCCAACGCTTCGATGTTCTCGACCGCGTCCTCGTCCAGCAGCGTGCCCGCGACGTGCAGCACTTCGGCGGTCTCGGGGTTGACGAGATCGATGGCCGTCACGCGACCGAGGATCCGGTCCCGCAGCGCTTCGATCACTTCACCGCCTTCGACCAGCGCCTTCATGTTGACGCCGTCGATCGTGCCGCAGTCCTCGGTCACGACGACCAGGTCCTGCGTGACGTCCACGAGACGACGCGTGAGGTAGCCCGAGTTTGCCGTCTTCAGCGCCGTGTCGGCCAAGCCCTTGCGGGCGCCGTGCGTGGAGATGAAGTACTGCAGCACGTTGAGGCCTTCACGGAAGTTCGCCGTGATCGGCGTCTCGATGATCGAGCCGTCCGGCTTGGCCATCAGTCCGCGCATACCGGCAAGCTGACGAATCTGCGCCGCGGAACCGCGCGCACCCGAGTCGGCCATCATGTAGATCGAGTTGAACGACTCCTGGCGCACGGCCTTGCCGTGACGGTCGGTGGTCGGCTCGGTGGCGAGCTGTTCCATCATGGCCTTGCCGACGCGGTCGCCGGCCTTGCCCCAGATGTCCACCACGTTGTTGTAACGCTCCTGCGACGTGACGAGGCCCGACGAGTACTGCCGGTCGATTTCCTTCACGTCGTGCGCGGCCGCGTTGATGATGGTTTCCTTCTGGGTCGGCACGAGCATGTCGTCGACGCAGATGGAGATACCGGCACGCGTGGCCAGGCGGAAGCCCGACTGCATCAACTGGTCGGCGAACACCACCGTGGCACGCAGGCCGCAGCGACGGAACGACGCGTTGATCAGCTTCGAGATCTCCTTCTTCTTCAGCGCGCGGTTGAGCACGCTGAACGGGAGGCCCTTCGGCAGCACCTCGGACAGGATCGCACGACCGACGGTGGTCTCGAAGCGCGAGACCTTCTCGACGAACTGCGGCTCGGCGGCTGCGATCTGCTCGGCGTCCAGCGAACCCGGCAGCACGGTGACGTACTCGGGGTTCTTCAGGAACTCGCGGATGCGGACCGTGATCTTCGTCGTCAGCTCGACCTGCTTGTTCTCGTAGGCGAGGTGCACTTCGCCGACGTTCGAGAAGAAGCTGCCTTCGCCCTTGCCGTTGACCTTCTCGCGCGTGGCGTAGTACAGGCCGAGCACGATGTCCTGCGACGGCACGATCGACGGATCGCCGTTGGCCGGGAACAGGATGTTGTTCGACGCCAGCATCAGCGAACGCGCTTCCATCTGCGCTTCGAGCGATAGCGGAACGTGGACGGCCATCTGGTCACCGTCGAAGTCGGCGTTGAACGCCGCGCAGACGAGCGGATGCAGCTGGATCGCCTTGCCTTCGATCAGCACCGGTTCGAAGGCCTGGATGCCGAGGCGGTGCAGCGTCGGCGCGCGGTTTAGCATGACCGGGTGCTCGCGGATGACTTCTTCCAGGATGTCCCAGACCACCGGCGTCTCGTTCTCGACTTCCTTCTTCGCGGCCTTGATGGTCGTGGCGACGCCCATCTGCTCGAGACGGTTGAAGATGAACGGCTTGAACAGCTCGATCGCCATCTTCTTCGGCAAGCCGCACTGGTGCAGCTTGAGCTGGGGTCCGACCACGATCACCGAACGGCCCGAGTAGTCGACGCGCTTGCCCAGCAGGTTCTGACGGAAACGACCGCCCTTGCCCTTGATCATCTCGGCCAGCGACTTCAGCGGACGCTTGTTGGCGCCCGTCATGGCCTTGCCGCGACGACCGTTGTCGAGCAGCGAGTCGACGGCTTCCTGCAGCATCCGCTTCTCGTTGCGCACGATGATCTCGGGCGCCTTCAGTTCCAGCAGGCGCTTGAGGCGGTTGTTGCGGTTGATGACCCGGCGATACAGGTCGTTCAGGTCCGACGTCGCGAAGCGGCCGCCGTCCAGCGGCACCAGCGGACGCAGTTCCGGCGGCAGCACCGGCAGGACTTCCATGACCATCCAGTCCGGCTTGATGCCCGACTTCTGGAAGCCTTCGAGGACCTTCAGGCGCTTGGCGATCTTCTTGATCTTCGCTTCCGAGCCGGTCGCGGCCAGGTCGAGGCGCAGCTGGTCGATGTCGCGGCTGATGTCGATCGAGCGCAGCAGTTCGCGCACGCCTTCCGCACCCATCAGGGCGTGGAAGTCATCGCCGAACTCCTCGACCTTGGACAGGTAGTCGTCCTCGGTCATGATCTGGCAGCGCTTGAGCGGCGTCATGCCCGGATCGACGACCACGTAGGCTTCGAAGTACAGGACGCGTTCGATGTCCCGCAGCGTCATGTCGAGGACCATGCCCAGGCGCGACGGCAGCGACTTCAGGAACCAGATGTGCGCGGTTGGCGACGCGAGCTCGATGTGGCCCATGCGTTCGCGACGCACCTTGGCCAGCGTGACTTCGACGCCGCACTTCTCGCAGATCACGCCACGGTGCTTCAAGCGCTTGTACTTGCCGCACAGGCACTCGTAGTCCTTGATCGGTCCGAAGATCTTCGCGCAGAACAGACCGTCGCGTTCCGGCTTGAAAGTCCGGTAGTTGATCGTCTCCGGCTTCTTGACTTCGCCGTACGACCACGAGCGGATCTTCTCGGGCGATGCGAGACCGATCTTGATCGCGTCGAAGACTTCTTCCTGCTGAACCTGCTTGAATAGATCGAGTAGTGCTTTCATGCATTCACTCCGGTGAGGTGTGAAAAATCAGTTCTGTGTTCAATCGTCGTCATCAGATGCGCTCGAGATCGATGTCGATGCCCAGCGAGCGGATTTCCTTGACCAGCACGTTGAAGGACTCCGGCATGCCGGCGTCGATCACGTGGTCGCCCTTGACGATGTTCTCGTAGACCTTGGTGCGGCCCGCAACGTCGTCCGACTTGACGGTCAACATCTCCTGCAATACGTAGGACGCGCCATACGCCTCGAGAGCCCAGACTTCCATCTCGCCGAAACGCTGACCGCCGAACTGCGCCTTGCCGCCCAGGGGCTGCTGGGTGACCAGCGAGTACGGGCCGGTGGAACGCGCGTGCATCTTGTCGTCGACCAAGTGATGCAGCTTCAGCACGTGCATGTAGCCGACCGTGACCGGGCGCTCGAACACTTCGCCGCTGCGGCCGTCGTACAACGTGACCTGGTTCTTCGACGGCGTCATGCCGAGGCGCTTGGCGATCGAATCCGGATAGGCGAGGTCGAGCATGCGGCGGATCTCGTCCTCATGCGCGCCATCGAACACCGGGGTCGCGAACGGCACGCCCAGCTTGAGGTTCTCGGCCAGCTCCAGGATCTCGACGTCGCCCAGCTTGTCGAGCTCTTCCTTCTTGCCCGTCTCGTTGTAGATCTGCGTGAGGAACTTGCGCAGTTCGGTCGCCTTCGCCGAAGCCGCCAGCATCTCGCCGATGCGCAGGCCCAGGCCCTTCGCGGCCCAGCCAAGGTGCGTCTCGAGGATCTGACCGACGTTCATCCGCGACGGGACACCGAGCGGGTTCAGCACGATGTCCGCCGGCGTGCCGTCGGCCATGTAGGGCATGTCTTCCACCGGAACGATGCGCGACACCACACCCTTGTTGCCGTGACGACCGGCCATCTTGTCGCCAGGCTGCAGGCGACGCTTCACGGCCAGGTAGACCTTGACCATCTTCTGCACGCCGGGCGGCAGTTCGTCGCCCTGCGTCAGCTTCTTTTTCTTCTCCTCGAAAGCAGCGTCGAACGACAGGCGCTTGGCTTCGATATTTTCCTTGGCACCTTCGAGCTGGCCGGCCGCGTCCTCGTCCGACAGGCGGATATCGAACCAGTGGTAGCGCTCCAGGTCATTGAGGTATTCCTCGGTGATCTTGGCGCCCTTGGCGAGCTTGGGCGCGCCGGTGACGGTCTTGCCGATCAGCGTCTTGCCGATCCGCGAGAACATGTCGGCTTCGACGATGCGCAGCTGGTCGTTGAGGTCGAGGCGATAGCGCTTCAGCTCGTCGTCGATGATCTGCTGGGCACGCTTGTCGCGCGGGATGCCTTCACGCGTGAACACCTGCACGTCGATCACCGTGCCCGAGATGCCCGACGGAACGCGCAGCGACGTGTCCTTCACGTCGGAGGCCTTCTCGCCGAAGATCGCGCGCAGCAGCTTCTCTTCCGGCGTGAGCTGGGTCTCGCCCTTCGGCGTGACCTTGCCGACCAGCGAGTCGCCGGCTTCGACTTCGGCGCCGATGTAGACGATGCCCGACTCGTCGAGGCGGGCCAGCTGGTTCTCGGCCAGGTTCGAGATGTCGCGGGTGATTTCTTCCGGTCCCAGCTTGGTGTCGCGGGCGACGACCGACAGCTCCTCGATGTGGATCGAGGTGTAGCGGTCTTCGGCCACAACGCGTTCGCTGATCAGGATCGAATCCTCGAAGTTGTAGCCGTTCCACGGCATGAACGCAACCAGCATGTTCTGGCCCAGCGCCAGTTCACCCAAGTCGGTCGACGCGCCATCGGCGATCACGTCGCCTTTGTCGAGCTTGTCGCCCTTCTTGACGATGGGACGTTGATGGATATTGGTGTTCTGGTTGGAACGCTGGTACTTGATCAGGTTGTAGATGTCCACCCCGACTTCACCGGCTTGCGCTTCCGCGTCGTTGACGCGGATCACGACCCGAGTGGCATCCACGTAATCGACCACACCGCCGCGCGTAGCAACCACCACGGTGCCGGAATCGATTGCAGATACCCGTTCGATACCGGTGCCGACAAACGCCTTTTCAGGACGAAGGACTGGCACGGCCTGACGCTGCATGTTGGCGCCCATCAAGGCGCGGTTGGCATCGTCGTGCTCCAGAAACGGAACCAACGAAGCGGCAACCGACACGATCTGGGCCGGGGACACGTCCATGTACTGAACGCGCTCGGCACCAACCAGAATCGACTCACCTTTTTCGCGAGCCGAGACTAGGTCGCCAGTCAGCAGGCCGTCTTTGTCCAGCGCCGCGTTGGCCTGTGCAATTACGTACTTGCCTTCTTCAATAGCCGACAGGTAATCGATCTGCATCGTCACGTGGCTGTTCACGACTTGGCGATACGGTGTCTCGATAAAGCCGTAGTCATTGAGACGCGCGTCCAGCGCCAGAGAATTGATCAGTCCGATGTTCGGACC
>JANXTA010000087.1 GCA_025356395.1 Betaproteobacteria bacterium | reverse complement strand
CCAGTACTGGGACGTTCGCTTCACCGGCACCAACACGATCTCGGCCGAAGACGCACAGGCCGAACTGGTCGAGCGCATTCGCGAGAGCGTGCGGCTGCGCATGATTGCCGAAGTGCCGCTCGGTGCGTTCCTCTCGGGTGGTGTCGATTCGAGCGCGGTGGTCGCGATGATGGCCGGCCTGTCGTCGGGTCCGGTCAACACCTGCTCGATCGGATTCAAGGAAGCCAGGTACGACGAGTCCGAGTACGCGCAGCAAGTCGCCGACCGTTACCACACGACGCATCGCCGCGAGATGGTCGAGAGCAACGACTTCGACCTGATCGACACGCTCGCCCGCTTGTACGACGAGCCGTATGCCGACAGCTCGGCGATCCCCACCTATCGGGTCTGCCAGCTCGCGCGGAAGAACGTGACGGTCGCGCTGTCGGGCGATGGCGGCGACGAGACCTTCGGCGGCTATCGGCGCTACAAATTCCATCTGCTCGAGGAGAAGCTGCGTTCCACCTTCCCGCTCGGCATGCGCAAGCCGGTGTTCGGCGCGCTGGGTCGCGCTTACCCGAAGGCCGACTGGGCGCCGCGCGTGCTGCGCGCCAAGTCCACCTTCGAGGCGCTCGGACGCGACTCGGTCGAGGCCTACTTCCACACGATGTCGCTGATCCGCTCGCCGTTGCGCGAGCAGCTCTACAGCCCCGCGTTCAAGCGTGAACTGGCCGGCTACAGCGCGATCGAGGTGATGCGCCGTCACGCGCAACGCGCGCCGACCCAGGACGCGCTCGCGCAGATCCAGTACATCGACCTCAAGACCTATCTGGTCGGCGACATCAACACCAAGGTCGATCGCGCGTCGATGGCGCACTCGCTCGAGGTGCGCGAGCCGCTGATGGACCATCCGCTGGTCGAGTGGATGGCGACGCTGCCGTCGTCGATCAAGATCCGCAACGGCGAGCAGAAGTACCTGCTGAAGAAGGCCATGGAGCCGTTCCTGCCGAACGAGATCATGTATCGCCCGAAGATGGGCTTCTCGATCCCGCTCGCGCAGTGGTTCCGCGGCCCGCTGGCCGGCCGCGTGCAGTCCGCGCTGAACGGTTCGCGCCTCGCCGACACCGGCTGGTTCGATCGTGACGCGCTCAAGCGCATCGTCGACCAGCATCAGTCGGGCGCCCGCGACCACAGCACGCCGATCTGGACCATCCTGATGTTCGACGCGTTCCTCAAGAACGTCGTCGAAGGCAACGGCACCGTCGAAGGCGCGGCCTTCGGCGCGATGCCGCTCACGATGAAGGCCGCGTAGCCGGCCCCCGGCACGCATGCGGCTCCGGTCGCTCGCGACATGAAGATCCTCTACCACCATCGCATCCGTTCCAAGGACGGGCAGTACGTGCATCTCGAAGAGCTCGTGGGCGCCCTGCGCGCGCTCGGGCACGAGGTCCTGGTGGTGGGTCCCAACGCCGTCGACAGCGCCGAGTTCGGAGCCGACGCGGGGATGGTCGCGTGGCTCAAGCGGCGCTTGCCGCAATGGCTCTACGAACTGGCCGAGTGGGCGTACGGCTTCCATGCCTATCGCCGCCTCGCCCATGCGATCCACGCGTTCTCGCCCGACGTGATGTACGAGCGCTACAACCTGTTCTCGACCGCGGGCGGCAAGGCGCGTCGACGCTTCGGGCTGCCCCTGCTGCTCGAGGTCAATGCGCCGATCTACGACGAGCGCAAGAAGTTCGACGGCATCGCGCTCGACGGACTGGCGCGGGCTGTCGAGCTCGAAGCCTGGCGCGGGGCAGATTTCCTGCTGCCCGTGACGGCCGTGCTGGGTTCGATCCTGCGCGAGAAGGTGGGCGCCGCACCGCGCATCGAGGTGATCCCCAACGGCATCAACCTCGAGCACTTCGCGGGTCCTTTCGACACCGCTGCCGTGCGAGAGCGCTGGAAGCTCGATGGTCGCATCGTGCTCGGCTTCACGGGCTTCGTGCGCGACTGGCACGGGCTCGACCGCGTCATCAGCGCCATCGCGAAGGACGAGCCCGAGCATCCGCGCATGCTGTTCGTGATCGGCGACGGTCCCGCGCGTTCCGCGCTCGAGGCGCAGGCCGAAGCGCTGGGCATCGCGTCGCGAGTCGTCTTCACCGGCGTCGTGCCGCGCGAGGAGATTCCGGTCTACGTCTCGACCTTCGACATTGCGCTGCAGCCGGCGGTCGTCTCGTATGCGTCGCCGCTCAAGCTCTTCGAATACCTCGCGCTCGGCCGTGCGATCGTCGCGCCCAACCAGCCCAACATCTGCGAGGTACTGCGCGACGGCGAGAACGCGGTGCTGTTCGATCCCGACGACCCGGAAGGTCTGACCAACGCGATCGAACAGTTGAGCAGCGACGCGTCGCTGCGGGCGCGCGTGGCACTCGGCGCACACCAGACCATTGCCGAGCAGGGCCTCACCTGGTCGCGCAATGCCGAGCGTGTGACGGCCTTGTTCGAGGACCTCCTGCATCGCAACGGCCAGCCGGTGAACGAGCCGTTGCCCCGCGTGCGCGAAGCCCCTCACGCCGACCCTGCGACGTCCGACGAGGTCGCCGCTCCGGCACCCGCTGGCGAGCAGCGGAAGTTCGCGTGATGAACCTGCTGACCTTCACGTCGCTGTATCCGAACGCCGTCACGCCCGGCCACGGCGTGTTCGTGGAGAACCGCCTCGTCGAACTGCTGTCGTCCGGCCGCACGTCGGCGATCGTCGTCGCGCCCGTGCCCTGGTTCCCGTTCCGGCATCCGTGCTTCGGCCGCTTCGCCGCGTTCGCACGCGTGCCGCAGGTCGAGGAGCGTCGTGGCATCCAGGTCCTGCACCCGCGCTACCTGACGGTGCCGGGCCTCGGTTCGCTGCTCGCGCCGCTGATGATCGCGTGGGGAGCGCGCAGGGCGATCGCGCGACTCATCGCCGGCGGTGCGCGTTTCGACGCGATCGACGCGCACTACTTCTTCCCCGACGGCGTCGCCGCGGCCTTGCTGGCGCGCTGGTTCAAGCTGCCGCTGGTGATCACGGCTCGCGGCAGCGACATCAACCAGATCGCGCACCACCCGATCGCCGGTCGCGCGATCGTCTGGGCGGCCGGCGTGGCCGACGGACTGATCACGGTCTCGCAGTCGCTGCGACAGGCGTTGATCGCCCTCGGCGCGGACGCCGCCCGGACCATCGTCCTTCGCAACGGCGTCGACCCGATCCGCTTCCATCCGATGGACCGCCAGGAGGCCCGTCTTCGCTACGGCATCGACGACTCGATGAAGACCGTCGTGTCGGTAGGCCGACTGCATCCGCTCAAGGGTCATGACCTGATCATCGACGCCATCGCCGGCATCCCCGATGTCAGGCTGCTGATCGCAGGCAGCGGTGCCGAGCGGCAATCGCTCGAGGCACTGGCCGCGCAGCGCGGCGTCGCGGACCGCGTCACGTTCGTCGGTCAGCAGGGACAGGACCAGCTCGCGGCCCTGTACTCGTCCGCCGACGTCCTCGTCCTCGCGTCGTCGCAGGAGGGCTGGCCCAACGTGTTGCTCGAAGCGATGGCGTGCGGCACACCGGTGGTGGCGACCAATGTCGGCGGCACGCCGGAGATCGTCACGGCACCCGAGGCCGGCACGATCGTCGACGAGCGCTCGGCATCCGCCATCGGCCGGGCGTTGCGCGCGCTGCTGACCGATCCGCCGGACCGCGCTGCGACGCGTCGGTATGCGGAGCGCTACAGCTGGGACGAGACCAGCCGCGGCCAGGAACGCCTGTTCGAGTCGCTGCGCC
>JANXTA010000074.1 GCA_025356395.1 Betaproteobacteria bacterium | reverse complement strand
TCAACAACCTCGGCGTGCTGCTGTCGCAATCGGGTCAGTGGCAGCGCGCCGTCGCGAGCTACCAGCAAGGCCTCGCGGTCGCCGGCGAAAACGAAAGGGCCGAGTCGGCGATCCCTTCGCTCGAGACCAACTACGCCAAGCTGCTCGTCGAACTGGGTCGCACCGACGAGGCGAAGACGCGCTTCGAGGCGGCGATGGCCGCGGCGACGCAACGCGGTCACGTCCGTTCGCTGGGTCAGGCCTGGCTGATCGCGGCGACCTCGTGGTGCGCGAGTGGCGACCTGGTCCGCTGCGACGCGCTGCTGCACGGCGCGCGCGAGCAACTGCAGGCCAACCTGCCGGCCGATCATGCGACCTTGGGGACGCTGGACACCGAGGAAGCCCAGCTCGCCCTGGCGCGCGGTCAACCCGACGTGGCGCGCGACCATCTCGTGCACGCGCTGGCGATCTTCGCGGCCGCGCCCGACCGCAACCCGAACCGCCTGCGGGCCGCGGCGCTGCTGGCGACCGCCAACCTGCGACTGGGCGAACACGACGCGGCCCTTGCGCACTCGATCGAGGCGGTCCGCCAGGCGCGCGACGCCCTCGGCGGCTTCGAATCAAGCGCCTGGCTCGGCGAGGCGCTGCTGGTGCAGGGCAACGTGCAGGATGCGGTGGGCGACCACACGTCCGCGCTCGCCTCGTGGCAATCGGCCCTCGGTCAGTTGCACGCGACGCTCGGCGACGACGCGCCGGCCACCCGCGAAATCGCCCGACTGCTGAAACCCTAGGCGGTCGGATCCGCGTCCAGCCGCGTGCGCAGCCCGCTGTAGAGCAGCGCCCGCGCCTTCTCCCATTGACGCTGGACCGTGCGATCCGAGACGCCTTGCAGCGCGGCGATCTCGGTGACGCTGAAGCCGCAGAAGAACTTCAGGTCGACCACCTGCGCGAGTTGCGGGTCCAGTGTCGCGAGCGCGTCGAGGGCCACGCCGACCTCGGACAGCAGCTCGGGCTCGGCCACCTGCTCGGCGAGTTCCGTGTCGAGCGACGTGATGTCCAGGCCGCCCCCACGCTTCTGCGCGCCGCTCTCTCGCGCGTGATCGATGATCAGCGTACGCATCGCGCGTGCCGCGTACGCGAGGAAGTGGAACTTGTCGGGGAACGCGAGCGCATGGCGCTGCGACATGTCCAGATAGGCCTCGTGCAGCAGCGTCGTCGCGCCGAGGCGCGCGCCAGGGCCTTCGCGCGCCATCTGTCTGCCGGCCAGTCGGCGCAGTTCGTCGTAGAGCATCGCGAACATCGCGTCGGTGTCCGGCGCGGTGACGGTCTCCACGATCACGGGTCTTTCGCTGTTCGGCATCGAAACATTATGTCTTCCGACGGCATCGCACCCGCCTCGATCGTGTCGCCGACTGCAAGAATTTGCCGATCCTTGTCCGATTTACGCGACGGATCGCACTGTTCCTCATGACAGCCAGTCACGACTCATCGGGGGATCCATGTTCCATGCCAGATCGGAAGCCGCTTCGGCCGGCCTGTGCTTCGTCTCGCTCTGCACCTCGCCGGAGGCGAGCGCCACGCCCGCGTCGTATGTCACGGGCTACGGCTTTGCGAGCACGCGCGCCACGACGGGAGGGGTGTATGCCAGCACCTTCACGTCGCAGATCCAGAACTTCGGCACGACAGCCGATGGCGCCTATCTGCCAGCGGGCTTCGCGGGAAGCGCCGACGCCGCATCGCGCGGGACCGCGACCTTCCCCGTGATCCCGAATCCGCCCGTCGGCGACCTGACGGTGAGCAACACGACCGGCGAGGCCTCCGCACGGATGACCAAGCGCGACGCCCTCACCTTCGACACCAGCAATCCGCTGGGGATCGACTACCGCTTCTCGATCACGCTGCTGGATGCGCTGTCAACCAGTATCCGCCCCGGTCCGGCCGGCCACTACAGCGATCGCCTCGGGGCGATCGCGATCCAGGTCGCCGCCGATACCAGCCTTGACGTCCTGGCGGGTATCGGTCCCAGCCAGGACTTCTCGCTGCTCGATCAATTCACGCAGCTCGGCTGGACGAACGGAACCGATCCCGGCGCGATCGTCCAGCGCGTGGAGCCGATGCGGACGCGGGGCGGCACGATCAACGTCTACGCTGGCGAGGTCGTCACCTTCCAGCAATACTTCATCCCCGGCGCCGAGGTCTACGACGCCAACGGTCTGGGCAGCGCCCTCGCCAGCGACACCGCGTGCTTCATTCTCTTCACGTTCGATGCCGACGGCAGCTACACGGCCGACTCGGGCACGGTGTACGCGACGTCGGGCGATCCCGACGCGGGGCCCGTCGTCATCGCCCCGCCGGGCGGAACAGTCCCGGAGCCGACCAGCGTCGCGCTGATGCTGGCGGGCTTCGGCGCCTTCGTCTTCGAACGTCGACGTCTCGATCGCTCGAAGCGCTGATCGACGCGGACCGGCCGGTCGCGGCCCGGCGACCGGCACTGGGATCAACCCGCATCGACGGCGTGCGGGGGGCCATGCCACACTCGCGCCTTCGAACTTGCCCGATCGTGCACGAACGCCGAATGTCCCCGCGGCATCCCTGCCCAGCGCCTCGATCGAGCTGACGCCACTTCCATGGAACGCCATGAATCGACTGATCCAGTCCACGCTGAGCGCAGCCGTCTGCGTCCTCGCCACCACCGCTTCCGCCCAGGAAGTGGTCCGCCTCGGCAACCTCAAGCTCGCGCACTTCGGTGCGGTGTCGTACATGACGCAGCTCACCGCGAAGTGCGGCATCAAGGTCGACGAGAAGCTGTTCGCGAAGGGCCCGGACGTCATGCAGGCGATGGTCGCGGGCGAGCTCGACGCGGGCGCCACGGCGTCCGAAGCGTCGATCTCGGCGCGTGCGGTCGGGGTGCCGATCTACGTGGTCGCCGGCTTCGCGAAGGGCGGCGCGCGCCTCGTCGCGGCACCGGGCTCGGGCATCAAGACCGTCGCCGACCTTAAGGGCAAGCGCGTCGGCGTCACGCGCGGCGGCATCCAGGAGATCCTGCTCGCGGCCGAACTCGGCAAGAACAACCTGACCTTCTCCGACCAGCCGGGCAAGGACGTGCAGCTCACATACCTCAACTATCCCGACCTCAACCAGGCGCTGCTCGGCAAGAACCTCGACGTCATCATGCAAACCGAGCCGCAGTCGTCGCAGGCGATCAACAACGGCTTCGGCGTCGAGGTGATGAAGCCCTACGACACGCCGATCGGCTCGCCGATCCGCACGCTGGTCATGACCGAGAAGTTCTACAAGGAGAAGCCCGAGCTCGCGCAGAAGTTCATGAACTGCTTCGTGATGGCGACCAAGGCGTTCATCGACGATCCGAAACTCGCATCGAAGTACGTGCGCGAGACGCTGTTCAAGGGCCAGGTCAGCGAGGCCGACTTCGACGCCGCGATCGGCAACGCGCCGTACAGCTACGACATCACGCCCGAGCATCTGCAGATCACCGGCGACACGATGGCCAAGTACGGCGTCGGCAAGTTCCCGAAGGGTCCGATCGCGACCGAGTACGTCAAGACCGACCTGCTGGAGAAGGCGAAGATCGCGAACGGGATCAAGTGATGCAGCACGTGTCGCGCCGATCAGACGCCACTTCATGTCATCCCGGCGAAGGCCGGGACCTCATTGGTCGTTTCAACGCGACCCGAAGAAATTGGGTCCCGGCCTTCGCCGGGATGACACTGCTCCGGTCATCATGAGTTCGACTTTTCAGCGTCCCACCTGGAAGATCTGGGCCGAAGGCGCGATCGTCCCCTTCGTGCTGATCGCGCTCTGGCAGCTGATCGTCTCGATGGGATGGGTCAATCCCAAGATCCTGCCGTCGCCGCTCGCGGTGATCGAACGCTGGTGGCAGTACCTGATGCCGATGGAAGCCTACGACCCGGCCACGATGTCGCGCTTCGCATGGATCTTCTCGGGCGAGATGCTGGGCGACGCGGCCGGCAGCCTGTACCGCGTCATCGTCGGTTTCGCGATCGGCACCGTGCTGGCGTTGCCGCTCGGCCTCGCGATGGGCGCGATGCCGCGCGTGCTGCGGCTGATGAGCCCGCTGATGCAGGTGCTGCGCCCGATCCCGCCGATCGCCTATATCCCGCTGTCGATCCTGTGGTTCGGCCTCGGCAACCCGCCGGCCGTCTTCCTGATCGTCATCGGCGCGTTCTTCCCGGTGTTGATGAACACCATCGCCGGGGTGCTCGCGGTCGACGGCATCTACCTGCGCGCGGCCCGCAACCTGGGCGCGAGCCGCATGACGATCTTCGCGCGCGTCATCCTGCCCGCGGCTACGCCTTACATCCTGGCCGGCATGCGGATCGGCATCGGCACGTCGTTCATCGTGGTCATCGTGTCGGAGATGATCGCGGTCAACAACGGCCTGGGCTTCCGCATCCTCGAGGCGCGCGAGTAC
This sequence comes from Betaproteobacteria bacterium, assembly GCA_025356395.1. GTDB lineage: Bacteria > Pseudomonadota > Gammaproteobacteria > Burkholderiales > Burkholderiaceae_D > CAHJXF01. Next base: position 48,554 of record JANXTA010000074.1, on the reverse strand, counting down.
TTCTGGTCCGACAAGATCATCGCCGGCATGCTGACCATCGGCCTGATCGGCCTGACCATCGACATCGTGATGAACAAGACCAACAACCATCTACTGCGCTGGCATCGCGGCCTCGACCATTGACGGCCGCCGCCATCGACATCGTCGGCGTCCAGAAGCGTTTCGAGACGCCGGGTCGCGACGTCATCGCGCTGAAGGACATCGACCTGCACATCGCGACCGGCGAGTTCGTCTGCCTGCTCGGGCCTTCGGGCTGCGGCAAGTCGACGCTGCTGAACGCGATCGCCGGCTTCTCGCCGCCCACGGCTGGCACGATCACGGTCGACGGCAAGTTGGTCAAGGGTCCCGGCCCCGACCGCGGCATGGTGTTCCAGGAATACGCGCTGTTCCCGTGGATGACGGTCGAGGCCAACGTCGGCTTCGGACTCGAGATCAAGGGCATGCCGAAGGTCGAGCGCAAGGAACGCATCGCCGCGTTACTCGACATGCTGAGCCTGCGCGACTTCGCCGATCGCTTCCCGAAGGACCTGTCGGGCGGCATGCGACAGCGCGTCGCGATCGCGCGCGTGCTCGCGATCGACTCGCCGATCCTGCTGATGGACGAGCCCTTCGGCGCGCTCGACGCGCTGACGCGGCGTTCGCTGCAGGACGAGCTGATCAAGATCTGGTCGCAGTTCAGGAAGACCATCGTGTTCGTCACGCACAGCATAGAGGAGTCGATCTACCTCGCCGATCGCATCGTGGTGATGACCTATCGGCCCGGCACGGTGAAGCGCGACATCCGCGTGACGATGCCGCGTCCACGCGACTCCAGCGCTGCCGAGTTCAATGGGCTCAAGCGCGAGATCGGCGAGCTGGTCACGGCCGAGCAGCAACGTCATGAAGCCGCCGAACGCGTGAGCCTGACGACCGACTGATCGTCGGTCCGGGCCGCCGTCAATGCGGCAGATCGACGACGGCGATGGCCCGGAGGCGGCGTATGAACGGGCTGTCCAGGTTGGGCCTCCACCGGGCAGCCATGATCGCGATGCCCGCATGCGACTCGATCCTCTGCAGCAGACCGTCGCCCGCCGCATCGGCGTAGCGGTCGTGGCTGTCCTTCACATCGCTGCGCTTGCCGAACAGCGCGTCGGCCTCGTCGAAGAACAGGATCGCGCCGCTCTTCGACGCCGCGTCGAAGACCCGATCGAGGTTCTTCTCGGTCTCGCCGATGTATTTCGAGACGACCGCGGACAGCGGGACACGCACGAGGGTGCGCTTCAGATCACCGGCGATCGTCGCAGCGAGCTGCGCGGTCGCCGCTTCGCCGCCGACGACGAGCAGCGTTTTCGCTGCAGCCGGTGCGGCGGTCGGCCGCGCCTGCGCGACGAAGTCCTGCACCGTCGCGAGCGTCGCGCTCGACAGGATTGCGACGGTGCCGGGTGCATGCAGGTCGGTCGGGATTTCCTTGCCGGATGTGGTCATGTCGTACTCCCTGGGCGCGTGGACGAGCCGGGATTCTGTGATTCGACGCCGCAGAAGTCCATACCCGCGGAGCCGCTACGCTCGCGGATCCCCCATCGTCCTCAGCCTCGTCGCCCATGACCTCCCCGAACATCGTCACCCCCATCGCCGCAACCGTCGTCGACGTCGTCGTCCTTGCGGGCACGTCAGTCCGCGAAGGCGCCGTCGTCGCCATCGTGGAGGCGATGAAGATGGAGCACGAGATCCGCGCGCACGTCGACGGGATCGTCTCCGAAATCTTCATCGCGCAGGGCGACGTGGTCGATGCCGGGACGACGTTGATGCGCGTGATGCCGCAGGCGGCTCGGGCGGCGGTCGACGCCGCCGTGGACGTCGCCGACGACGCGAGCACCGACAAAGGAGCCGTTGGTACCGCACTCGCAGACCTCCGCGCGCGCCATGCGCTCCTGCAGGACGCCGCGCGCCCCGCAGCCGTCGCCAAGCGCCACGCGCTCGGCCTGCGCACTGCGCGCGAGAACGTCGCCGATCTCTGCGACCCGGACAGCTTCATCGAGTACGGCGCACTCGCGGTCGCCGCGCAGAGCCGGCGACGCACGGTCGACGACCTGATGCGCAACACGCCCGCCGACGGCATGGTGACGGGCATCGGCACGATAGACGGCACGCGCTGCGTCGTGATGGCCTACGACGCCACCGTGCTGGCCGGCACGCAAGGTCATCGCAACCACCAGAAGACCGATCGCATGCTCGGCCTCGCGCACGACGAGCGGTTGCCGGTCGTGCTGTTCGCCGAAGGCGGCGGCGGGCGTCCGGGCGACATCGACATGCCGATCGTCGCGGGCCTCGACGTGCCGACCTTCGCGAGCTACGCACGCCTCACCGGTCGCGTGCCCGTGATCGCGATCGTCGCGGGTCGATGCTTCGCGGGCAATGCCGCGCTGGCCGGATGCAGCGACGTCCTGATCGCCACGCGCGGCAGCAACATCGGCATGGGTGGCCCCGCGATGATCGAGGGTGGCGGCCTCGGCGTGTTCAAACCCGAACAGGTCGGCCCGTCGGACGTGCTCGACCGCAACGGCGTGATCGACGTGCTGTGCGACGACGAGGCGGCCGCCGTCGTCGTCGCCAGGCGCTACCTCGGCTTTTTCCAGGGCGCGTCGAAGACCTGGTCCGCGAGCGACCAGGCCCCGTTGCGCGACGTCATGCCCGCCAATCGCGTACGCGTCTACGACGTACGACCGATCGTCGCGACGCTGGTCGACGACGACTCGCTGCTCGAACTGCGCCCGCGTTTCGGGGCCGCGATCCTGACCTTCCTCGCGCGCATCGAAGGACGGCCGGTCGGCGTGCTCGCCAGCCAGTCGGCCGACGGCGGCGGTGCGATCGACGGCGATGCGGCCGACAAGACCGCGCGCTTCATGGAATTGTGCGGCGCGCACGGCCTGCCGATCGTCTCGCTGATCGACACGCCCGGCTTCATGGTCGGCCCCGACAGCGAGGCACAGGGACAGGTCCGCCGCGCGGGCCGGATGTTCATCGCCAATGCGCAACTGCAGGTGCCGCTGGTCGCGGTCGTCCTGCGTAAGGCCTACGGTCTCGGCGCGATGGCGTTGACCGGCGGCGGCTTCCATGCCGCGTCGGCGATCGTCTCGTGGCCCACCGGCGAGTTCGGTGCGATGGGACTCGAAGGCGCGGTTCGGCTCGGTTATCGCAAGGAACTTGAGGCAGTGGCCGAGGGCCCGGCGCGCGGCGCGCTGTACGAACGACTCGTCGCGCAGCAGTACGAGCGCGGCAGCGCGCTCAACATGGCCGCGACGCTCGAGATCGACGCGGTGATCGATCCGGCCGACACCCGATCGTGGATCGCGCGGCGGCTGCGCTTCCGCTGACCGCACTTGTCACCGACGTGATTCGTCGGTCGGCGCCGAAAATGGTCACCCCGACCTGACGCGCCTCGGCCTCCCTGCAGCGGTCGAGCAGCGCTACCAATCAGCCTCCGGCGGCCGATCCGCCGCTCGTCGATCCGATCCTGCCGTTCGGCAACGCGGGCCGAATGTTTGCAATGACTAGGTCGAAGACCAGTTCGGGGCCTCTGTCTTGTCCCCGATCCGTTTCCTTCCAAAAGTCATGGTCGGCAGGCCGCTCCGGCACCGACCCCACGTCGACGGTGAACTCATGAACAGTGGGACCAACTCTGGGGCCGCGCGATCCGCGGGCTTCACATTGATCGAAATGATGATCGTCGTTGCGATCATCGCGATCCTCAGCGCGGTCGTCATGCCGAGCTACGCCGGCTATGTCCAGCGCGGCCGCTTGACCGAGGCCAACGCCAAGCTCTCGGACCTCCGCACGAAGATGGAGGTGTACTTCCAGGACAACCGCAAGTACGGAACGAGCGGCACCGGCTGCGGCGTCTCGCTCGCTTCCAGCAACTCGAACTACTTCACGTTCACCTGCTTCCTGAGCAACGATCCCGCCGCAACGACCCAGACCGACGACCAGTCGTTCGTCCTGCACGCGGTAGGCAACGCGGCGATGGTCGGCTTCGAGTTCACGATCGACCAGAGCAGCGGCAAGCAGACGCGCAGCTTTATCGCCGCGACCGGACTGCCGGTGGCTTGCTGGAAGCTCCGCAAGGGCGACCTGTGCTGATCCGCCCCCGCCCCCATTGCCAGAAGGGCATGACGCTCATCGAGCTGATGACGACGCTGTCGATCGTCTCGATCCTGGCCGCCGTCGCCACGCCGAGCTTCACTGGCTTTCTGCGCAACACCGAAGTCCGCGGCAGCTCGGAGTCGATGCTCCAGGGCCTGCAGTTCGCACGGACCGAGGCGATCCGACGCAACCGCCAGGTCTGCTTCGACTGGTCGGGCACCGGAACCGGCTGGGTCGTCTCCAACGGCTGCCTCAACGCCCCCGGATCGATCCCCGCGGCGCAGATCATCCAGAGCCAGCCCAATCGCGAAGGCAGCATCGCAAGCGTCGTCGCGATGTTGCCGGCGAGCAGCCAGCGCGTGACCTTCAACGGTTATGGGCGGGTCGTTCCGAACATCGTCGGTGGCGGCTCGATCACGCAGATCGACATCACGTCGACCGCAGCCCGCATGCAGCGACGCATCCTGGTCTCGGCCGGCGACTCGAGCGGTCGCGTCTTCGTCTGCGACCCGGCGGCCGCGGCCAACACGCAGATGTCGTGCAGCTGAACGCCATGACCTCCCATAAACAGCAGTCGGAAGGCGGCTTCGCGCTGATCGAGGCCCTGGTGTCGATCGCGATCTTCTCCTTCGCGCTGATCGGTCTCGTCAGCCTCCAGTCGGTCGCCGTCGCGTCGAGCATCGATGCCAAGAGCCGGTCCGATGCGTCTTATCTCGCCAGCCAGATCATCGGCAAGGTGTGGACCGACCGCGGATCGATCGCCACCTACAACTATCTAGGGACCGGGGCGCCATGCACGGCTAGCGGCGCCGCGAGCACCAACCCGGCGGTCCTGGGCTGGCTCTCAGATGTCGCGGCCACGCTTCCGGGCGCGGCGAGCAACGTGCAGTCGCTGAGCGTCGGCGCCGGCAACACGCTGACCGTCACGATCTGCTGGAAGCGCGCGCAGGAGACGTCGTACCACCAGCACGTCACGATCGCCCAGATCAACTAGGAGCCCAGGTGAAGATCTCCCTCCGCAGCTGCCGACAGCGAGGATTCACGCTCGTCGAACTGCTGGTCGGCGTCGTGGTCGGGTTGATCGCGTCCGGCGCGATCATCCAGACCTTCTCGACCTTCGAGGCCCAGAAGCGCTCGACCATCGCGGGCTCCGAAGCGCAGGAGAACGGACTCGTCGCGCTCGGCGTGATGGAGCAGGACATCCACAACGCGGGCGCCGGCTTCGCCGACCCCGCGATCTTCGACTGCGCGGCATCGAGCACCTACAGCTACTCGAGCCTGGTGGGCGGTGCGATCCCCAATTTCACGCTGGCGCCACTCGTCATCACGTCCGGCGCGACGAGTACCACGCCGGACTCGATCCAGATCAACACCGGCGACTTCATCGGTGCGTTGCCCGCCTACCTGACCAGTCCCATGCCCAACGCGGGGGCCATCCTCAACGTCAGCCGCACCGACGGCTTCACGGCCGGCGACGTGATCATCGTCACGCAGGGCGGCAACTGCAGCGTGATGCAGGTCTCGGCCGTGGCGTCGGTGACCGCGCAACTCGCACACGCGGCGCTGCTCGGCATCTACAACGCGCCGCTGCTGGCCAGCCTGACGTGGCCGGGATACGCGACAGGCGCGAAAGTGATCAATCCGAAGGCGCTGGTCAGCACGACCTACCAGATCAGCAGCAACAACCTGCAGATGACGACCGCGACCACCGCGGCGACGCCGATCGCGCAATCGTTTTCGCTGGTCCGCAACCTGGTCTTCATGAAGGCGCAGTACGGCGTCGCGCCGGCCGGTAGCCAAAGCGTCGACACCTGGGTCAACGCGTCGGGGACCTGGTCGGCCTCGTCGCTGGCGGCGTCGCCGACCAACCGCAAACGCATCAAGGCGGTCCGTCTCGTCGTCGTCGCACGCAGCGACAAGCGCGAAGCGACGAACGTGACGAACATGTGCACGAATGTCAGCCTGCAGGTCAACAACGGCCCGTGCGCGTGGCCCGACACGGCGGCCAATCCGGCGCCGCAGATCGACCTGTCGGCGGACCCGGACTGGCAGCACTACCGCTACAAGGTCTATCAGACCATCGTGCCGCTGCGCAACGTGATCTGGGGCAACGTATGAGGTCGTCGCAACCCCATCTGGCGCACGCGCGCGAGCGCGGCATCGTCCTCATCGTCGTCCTGATCGGCATCGTCGCGATGACGCTCGCCGGCATCGCGCTGATCCGTGGCAGCCAGACCAGCAGCATGATCGCCGGCAATTTCGCGTTCAAGCAGGCGTCGCTGGCCGCCACCGACACCGCCGTCGAAAGCGCCTTCTCGCAGCTCGACACGATCGTCGCCGGGCTCGCAGGCGCCAACTACCCGACCGGCTGCGCGCTCGGCGCATGCATCTACTACACGACCCGCCAGGCGACCGATCTCAACGGCATCCCCACCGCGGTCGGCGACTGGTCGACGGTGCCGAGCGCACTGGTCAACACGTCGTACACGGCCCAGTACGTGATCGACCGGCTGTGCATCGGACCGCTGCCGGTGACCGATCCGACGGTGGGCTGTTTCGTCGGGCAGGGCATCGGGGCCGGCGGCAGCCGCAAGGTCGGCGACACCAGTTTCGCTTCCGCACCGCAGGTCTATTACCGCGTTACCGTCCGCGTCAGCGGCCCTCGCAACACCGTCAGCTTCGCGCAGGCGATCGTCGCCAAATAAGCGCAACCACCGAGCAGACTTCGATGAACCTACCTACCGTTCGTATCGCGACTTCGACTCTGCTCGCCAGCCTCGCCTTGCTGGCGTCGCCGATCGCCCGTGGCGCATCGACCGACCTGACCGATGTACCGCTCGTGGTGCAGAACGCCGTCGCGCCGAACGTGCTCGCGATATTCGACAATTCGCAGTCGATGGACGCCTACATGGCCGGCAAGCTGGTGACCGGCACCGATCCGAACACGCGCGGCAACATCGGCCGGCGCGTGTTGCGCGACACGTTCACCCGCTATCGCACGACCTTCAACTGGGGGCTCATGTCGTATGCGCTCCAGGATCAGAATCCAGCGCTCTACAACACGTACGCCTACTACTTCGGCGACGCCACGACGATGGTATTCACCGACGACTGCGTCAACGGCATCTCGGCGAGCAACGGCAACCGTGGCTGCACGGCCAACCCGCAACCGTTTGCCGGTGGCAACTTCGTGACCTTCGATCGCAGCGGCGATGACCCGGACATCCTCGATGTCCTGTACGACACGCGCACTTACATTCAACTGTGGGCGTACACCGGCAGCGGTGCATGCTTCAACGAGTTCTACAGCCACTCACCCGTCAACTCCTGGGATCCGTCAACGTTCGGAGGCGGTGGGTTCGGCGCCTGCTACACGCCGACCGACGCGGGCTTCACGGTCTCGAACCCGCCCTACCCGCGGCAATTCTATGTCCCGCGGGGCCAGGGTTACCTGTCGAACATCACCGGTGGCGGCAGCTTGATTTCCCAGGTGCAGGCCGACGTTGCCGGACCGACGGCATATCCCGCGATGAGCACCGCGCTTGCATCGGAAACGCTGACGAACGTCGGTGGCGAACTCAAGAACGCCGCGTTATTCACACCACTCGCCGGGACGCTGCGCGACGCGAAGACCTATCTCGCTCTAACCGACAACAGTTTCCGGGACATCAACGGCAACTACGTGCGGTCGCCGATCTCCTACACCTGCCAGCGCAACTTCGTGATGTTGGTTACGGACGGCGCGTCGACCGGTAAAACCGACGGAAGTCTCTATTCGGCGTCCGACCGTACCAACGCCTACAACAACGGAGTCTGGAGCTTCGGCAACGCTTCGAGCGATGCAATCAACGCCGTCACCAATCTGCGAACAACAAACTTTAACGGAAGGAACTACGACGTCCAGACCTACGTGATTGGCTTGGGCGACACGGTCCAGAATCCAAGTGCCGTCGCGACATTGAACGCGATGGCCGCGGCCGGCGGCACGACCAGCGCCTATCTCGCGACCAACGAGGCGGCGCTGCGAACCTCGCTCGACCAGGTCAGCCAGAACATCATCGCGCAGAACGGCGCAGCCGCGGCCGTCACGGTCTCGAATCCGAACATCGTCGCGGGCGACAACGCCTCCTACGAGTCGACCTACAACTCGGGGAGCTGGACCGGCGACCTGCAGAGCTATCCGGTGAACATCACCACCGGCGTGATCGATCATTCGTCGCCGAACTGGACGGCCTCGGCGCAGGTCCAGCTCGACAGCGCCACGCCTGCAGGCCGCCTGATCGCGTCCTACGACGGGGCGCAGGGGATCCAGTTCCGGCCGTCGACCGACCCTGCGCCGCAGCGCCTGACCGCCTCGCAGCAAGCGGTCTTCAACTCGCCGACCACGCCGCCCGGACCGAGCGACTCGGCCAACGTGATCGCCTACATCCGCGGCGACCGGAGCAACGAAGGCACGCTGTACCGCACGCGCGTCCACCTGCTCGGCGACCTCGTCGACGCCGAACCCGTGCTGGTGCGCAAGCCGAGCCAGAACTACGCCGACCCCTGTTACCTGACGCCCAGCAGCGGTTGCACGACGGCCTTCAAGATAGCGCAGGCATCGCGCCAGCGCGTCATCTTTCAGGGCAGCAACGACGGCCTGCTCCACGCGTTCTCGGCGTCGACCGGCGCCGAGTTGTGGGCCTACGTTCCGAAGCTGGTCTGGGGCGGGCTCAACGCGTCCACGCGCCTGAGCGGCTACGCCCACCAGTACCGCGTCGACGCCACGCCGGTCGCGGGCGACGCCGACTTCGCGGCCACGCTCGCCTCCGGCACGACCATCCCCGACTGGCGCACGATGCTCCTCGGCGGGCTCGGCAAGGGCGGTCGCGGCTACTACGCGCTCGATGTCACCAACCCGGTCGCCACGAGCGAGGCCGATGCTGCCAGCAAGGTGTTGTGGGAGTTCCCGAACGCCGCCACCAGCGCGACGGTCGCGAACAACATCGGATACAGCTACGGCCGTCCGATCCTGACGAAGACCGTCGGCGCAGGCTGGGTCGTGCTGGTTGCCTCGGGATACAACAACGATTCGACCACCAGCGGCGACGGTCAGGGCCATCTGTTCGTGCTCAACGCGAAGACCGGTGCACTGATCCGCGACATCCCCACGGGCGCAGGCAGCCCGACGACGCCCTCCGGCCTGGCGAAGATCAGCGCTTTCTCGTCGAACGCATCGATCAACAACACGATCGACTTCGTCTACGGCGGTGATCTGCTCGGAAACGTCTGGCGCTTCAACCTGACCGACGCGAACCCGAGCAATTGGGGCGTGGTCAAGCTCGCGGCGCTGGTCGACGGCGGCGGCAACGCGCAGCCCGTCACCGGCGAGCCGCAACTGGCCGAAATCACGCGGACCGGCGTCAGCCATCGCTTCGTCTACATCGGCACCGGCAAGTACCTCGGCAGTTCGGACGTCTCGACGACGCAGACCCAGACGATGTACGGGCTGATCGACAACCTGTCGGCCGCGCCGCTGATCACGCCGCTGCGGGCCAGTCTGTCGGGCCAGACCATGAGCACCGTGTCGTCGACGCAGCGCCAGGTCAGCGCCCAGGCCATCAACTACGCAATCCAGCGCGGGTGGTACCTCGACCTCACGCTCAGCGCCGGCGAACGGATCAACACCGACGCACAACTCGCCAGCGGGGCGCTGCTGTTCACGACCAACATCCCGTCGGCCAACGTGTGCATCCCGGGTGGATCGAGCTGGTTCTACGCGATCGACTACGAGACCGGCGGCGTGGTCTCCAACACGACGCAGCCCAACTTTTCGGCCGTGTTCCTCGGCAATGCCCTGGCCAGCCGCCCGGCCCTCGTCCAGTTGCCCAACGGCACGCTGATGGCTCCGATCCACCTGTCGGACGGCACGAGTCCGACCGAGGTCGTTCCGGTCTCGGCGTCGGTCGCCGGTGGTCGCCGCGTCTTCTGGAAAGAGATCAACACCAATTGATGGATGCCACGACCATGAAGCCGACGTTGTCTCCTCTCTTTCGCCATGCGCTTCGTCGCGCTCCGCTGCTCGTGGCAATCGTGATCGCCGGCAACGCCGCGGCGATCACGATCGACGGGCCGTCGCGGGTCAAGGCGGCCGAGCTGCCGACGAAGGACACCTCCCACGCCGCGGCACTCCCGCTGCGCAAGGACCTGCTGACGATCGACTGGGTGGACGCCAAGTCCGGTCGGATCGGCATCGGCGGCATCACCTACGTCGTCGCCACGAGGCCGCTGGCGATCGTGCTCGGCAACGGGGATGAGGTCACCTCCATCGGCTACCTGAAAGCCGGCATGCGTGCTCGCATCGAGACCGCCGTGGACGCCGCAGGGATCGAGCGCCTCGTCACCATCCGGATCACGGCGTGAAGCGGAGACCACCGCGGACATGAAAGCGGCCTGGAGAAGGATGCCGGCGCCGTTCGCGGCTGCCATCGTGCTGTCGGCGGGCGCCCATGCAGCCGTCGTGCTGATGGCCGAGACCCGCGCACCGGCCGCGTCGTCGGCCACTGCCAGCCCCGAGCTGACCGCTAACCTGCATCTGCGAGTCCGGCCCGGCACGCGTGTGGACCCGATCCCGTCGCCCGTCACCGTGGTCGCCCCGGTCCCGCTCGCCAGGACCAGGGTGGCCCCGTCCCCCCTGCCGGTGACACGCATCGCGTCGATGGATGTCCCGTCGACGCCGCCCCCCGCCGGCATGGCGGACTCCGACAGCGACGAGCGGGTCCTGCATCCGGTACCCCTCACCTACCCAGTGATCGCCTTGCCCGCCGACGACGACCCACACCGCGTCGGCCTGGTCCGGCTGATGTTGATCGTCTCGAGCGAAGGCATCGTCGCCCGGTCCTTCGTCGTCGCGTCGACGTTGTCGCAGGACTACCTCGACCGCATTCAGCGCAGCTTCGAGGACATGCGCTTCAAGCCGGCCGTCTCGCACGGCTTGCCACGCGCCGGCTGGTACGAAGTCGTCGTCAACTTCGACTTCGATCCGGACGCGCGACCCCTGCTTTGATGGCTCAAAGCTGGGTCATGAGTCGCTGGTCCGACGCGGACCTGCGTCGATCATCAGGGCCGCGGCGTAGCGCGCCATCGATCGGTTGTAGCGCGGCAGGTAAGCGGCGAGGCCCGTGACGGCGACGGAAACCGCCTCGAGCTCGCGTTCCACGTCGGTCAACGCGAGAGCGAGCGTCGCCCGTACGGCGCCGGTCAGGTGATCGTTCGGCCATGCGAGCTCCGCGGTCAGCAGGTCGACGGCACGCTGCGGATCGCCGAGGTTGCGGATCGAACTCGACATCTGAATCACGGCACGACGGCGCCGCTCGCCGGACACGCCGGCCGCTAGCGCGCGCTGGTAGAGCGGTACCGCCAGCTCGGGATGCCCGAAGGAATCGAACACGGCTCCACGTTCGAAATCCGCGGTCGCGCTGTCGGCCGGCAACTCGGCGAGCAGCGTCTCGAGCGTCGCGCGAAAGGCGTCCTCCTCGAATTCGTCGATGCGAAGCCAGTGATCGGCGACCCGTCCATCCCAGTCCGGTGTGAAATCCGTCATCGATGAAGCCCGTTGGTGGTGAGGTCGCCATTCGAGCACACGCGCGACGCGTCCGATAATGCGGACCACTTCCACACGACAGGATCGACGATGAGCGCGCGCTACGAGACCAACGGCCCCACCCGCGCGGAGATCGACGCGATGCCTGGTGCGGTGGTCGTGCAGTTCGGCACCGACTGGTGCGGCCACTGCCAGGCCGCGGAGCCGCTGATCGCCGATGCCTTCGCCGACTTCCCGAACGTCGCGCACCTGCGCATCGAGGACGGCAAGGGCCGCCCGGCGGGTCGCTCGTTCGGCGTCAAGCTGTGGCCGACGATGGTCTTCCTCGTCGACGGTCGCGAGGTGGCGCGGGTCACGCGGCCGGCTGATGCACGGGTCATCAGCCAAGCCCTTGCGGAGATGACCGACTCGGCGCAAAGCGACGGCTGACCGGTCGCGAGAAATCAGCCGCTGCCTCATACCGGATCGGATCCGATCCGTGCAAGCTCCACTGCTTCGACGACGCGCGGCAGGGACGACATCGTGAGCACGCCAGTAAAGAGCAACCCTGCCGCGGACGAATCCAGCGAGGAGTCGTCGGTCGCCCTGACCGCCGAAGAAGAAGGTGCGATCCGCGAGCAGATGCCGTATCGGGCGCCGGTGCTCTTCGAGATCATCCGGCGCAACGGCCAGGAGGAGCTTGAGCGACCGTTGCTGGCGCTGTGGTGGTCGGGGCTGGTCGCGGGCCTCAGCATGGGGTTCTCGGTGCTGACGCCGGCGATGCTGCTGCGCTACCTGCCCGAGGGTGGCTGGTCGCCGATCGTGTCGCAGCTCGGCTACAGCGTCGGCTTCGTGATCGTGATCCTGAGTCGCCAGCAGCTCTTCACCGAGAACGTCATCACCGCGGTGGTGCCGGTGATGGCCAAGTCGCATCTGCGCAATCTCATGCTGATGCTGAGGCTGTGGGCGATCGTGCTGGTCGCCAACATCGTGGGGGCCACGCTGTTCTCGCTGTTCCTGCGCTACAGCGGCGCGATCGATCCCGAGATCGCCAAGGTGCTCCACACCTTCAGCGCGAAGCTGCTGCAGGGCGTGCCGATGGAGACGATGGGCCGCGGCATGGTCTCGGGCTTCCTGATCGCTTCGCTGGTGTGGATCCTCGCGGGCATCGAGGGCTCGAAGCTCGCGATCATCGTGCTGATGACCTACCTGATCGCGCTCGGCGGCTTCGAGCACGTCGTGGCGGGCAGCGTCGAGGCCAGCTACCTCGTGCTCGAAGGCGCGATGTCCTTCGGCCAGGCCGTGACCGGCTTCTTCATCCCCACGCTGATCGGCAACCTGATCGGCGGTACGGCGATCTTCACGCTTCTGGCTTATGGACAGATCCGGGAGGAGTTGAAGGAGACGGACAATGGGCAGGCATCACCTAGCCAGGATGCAGAACCATCGGAACGCGGCGGCCATCAGGCTGCGCGCAAGACCACGACGAGCCGCAAACGCTGATCGATCAGATCAGCAGATCCTGCAGCAGCCACAAGTTTGCCGCGGTGATCGCAGTAAACAGGGTCCACGCAGCCAGGCGCGTCGCCGACCCGATCGCGAACCGTCCCATCGTGTCCCGATCGCTCGTCAAGCGGATCAACGGCCAGATCGCGAACGGCAACTGCATGCTGAGCACGACCTGGCTGCCGACCAGCAGCGTGCCGATGCCGGCATCGCCCAGCCACCACACGCCTACGAACGCCGGGATCAGTGCCAGCGCGCGCGTGATCAGCCGACGCTGCCAGCACGGGATCTTCATGTCGAGGAAGCCTTCCATCAGGACCTGACCGGCGATGGTCCCGGTGAAGGTCGAGCTCTGGCCCGCCGCCAGCAACGCGATGCCGAACAGCACCGACGCGAACGCGCCGCCCACCAGCGGATCGAGCAGGTGATAGGCGTCCTGGATCTCGGTCACGTCGCCGCGCCCCTTCGCGTGGAAAGCCGATGCGGCGAGGATCAGGATCGCGGCATTGATAATGAACGCGAGCGACAGCGACACCACCGTGTCGGCGGTCGACAGACGAATCGCATCGGCCTTCGCGTCGTCGGTGTTCGCGACGTGCCGCGTCTGTACGATCGACGAGTGCAGGTACAGGTTGTGCGGCATCACGGTCGCGCCGAGGATGCCGATCGCGAGCAGCACTGCATGGCCGTCGCGCAGGAGGGGCAAGTGCGGCACGAAGCCTCGCGCGACCTCGGCCCAGTCCGGCCCGACCAGCACGATCTCGACGGTGAAGCAGATCGCGATGGTGATCACCAGTCCGAGCACGATCGCCTCGACACGGCGAAAGCCGCGCCCCTGCAGGCCGAGGACCAGCAACGTGTCGAAGGCCGTGACGACGATGCCCCACAGGATCGGCAGGCCGAACAGCAGGTGCAGCGCGAGCGCGGTGCCGAGCACTTCGGCGACATCGCAAGCGACGATCGCCAGTTCCGCCATCAGCCACAGCGAACGACTGACGATCGGCGAGTAGCGGTCGCGGCACGCACGTGCGAGGTCCTTCCGCGCGACCAGGCCGAGGCGGAGGCTCAGGACCTGCAGCAGCATGGCGGCCAGGCTCGATAGCAGCACGACCCACAGCAGGGCCATGCCGTAGCGCGAGCCGGCCTCGATGTCGGTCGCCCAGTTGCCCGGGTCCATGTAGCCGACGGCGACGAGCAGGCCGGGACCGGCGACGCGCAACAGGCGTTGCCAGAGCGGCGCGCTACGCGCGAGGTCGACGCTGTCGCGGACCTCGGACGGGCAGAACGGGGCGGTGGCGGTGGTGGGGAGGCGGAACATCGGCGGCATTAGAGCAGGTCGCGACCTGTCGGTGCACGACCTGCCGTCCGAGCGGGGCCCGGCGGCGACCTACCTGTTTCGCCGCAAGGAAAGGAGGCCTGGCAAGAGGCTTCTGGTCAATGTCGGCGGCCACGGCCATACGGCTCGTGGCGTCCAATCGGGTGCCTCGCGCGCTGGCGGTCTTCAACGGCGACGATGCCCTGGCGACGGTCGTGGCAGCACCGCTGGGCAGCTATCTCGGAGTGACGGTCGGATGGCGCGGCGCGTTCTTCTGCCTGGTGCCGGTCGCGCTGATCGCGTTCGTCTGGCAATGGTTCAGCCTGCCCTCGATGGAAGCGCGACCGCGCGCATCCGGTTCAGCCAATGTCTTCAGGCTGTTCAAGAGCCGGTTGGTGACGCTCGGCATGCTGGCCGTCGGCGTCTTCTTCATGGGGCAGTTCGCGCTGTTCATCTATCTCCGGCCGTTCCAGGAAATCGTGACGCGGGTCGACGCGTCCACGCTCTCGCTGATCCTCCTGGTGATGGGCGTCGCAGGCTTCGTCGGCACCACGGTCGTCGGCCGTGTTCTGAAGATCGGCTTCTACGGCACGCTGCAGGATCCGTTCGGCCATAAGTGGTCGCTGGCCACGCACCTGCGCGACGTGCCGGCCGAAAAGATGCAGGCGGCGATGGCGAAGATGTAGTCGCGAGCGCGGTCAACGCCTCAGGCGCTCGACCGCGTGCACGGCCACCGACGCGGACTTGCCGTGGAATACCACTTGGCCCACGGTCGAGATGCTGATGCCTTCGTGGGTCGCTTCGAGCGTCGCGTCGTCGACCAGGATATCGTGAGGCACCTGCTTGGTGTGCGCTTCGAGCCGCGCCGCGAGGTTCACGGTGTTGCCCACGCAGGTGTAGGTCGCGCGGGTCTGCGTGCCCGTGTAGCCGGCGATCAACGGACCGGTCGCGATGCCGATGCCCACGCGGATTGGCGGCTTGTCACCGACCGTGCGCTCGTGATTGAAGAGTCCGATCATCTCGATCATCTCGAGTGCCGCGCGGACCGCGGCCCGGCGATGATCGGCGAGCGACAACGGAGCGCCAAAGATCGCCATCAGGCCGTCGCCGATCATCTGGTTGACCACCCCGCCCGCGCCGTTGATCGCGTCGAACATCAGCATGTAGTAGGTGTTGAGCAGTTCGATGGTCTCGTCGGGTGGCTGCGACTCAGCAAGGGCCGTGAAGCCGCGGATGTCGCAGAACATGACCGAGGCCTCGACATGCCGGCCGCCCAGCGCGAAGCCCGACTGCTCCAGGTCCTGCGCGACCTCCGACGTGGCGAAGCGGCTGATCAGCTCCTTCTGCGTGTCGCGCAGACGCTTCTTCTCGAGGCTGCTGCCGACGCGGGCCTTCAGCAGCACGCCGTTGACCGGCTTGTAGAGATAGTCCTCGGCACCGAGCTCGATGCAGCGCGCGACGTGGGCCACGCCTTCGAGCGACGACGTGACGATGACCGGCAGGTCGCGCAGCTTGAGGTCGCGCGAGAGGTGCTCGAGGACGGTGAAGCCATCCATCTCGGGCATCTCCATGTCGAGCAGCATGAGGTCGTAGGATTCCTCGCGCAGCTTCGCCAGCGCGATGACCCCGTTCTCCGCGGTCGACACGCGATGGCCGAGTTGTTCGAGCGTGCGCGACAGCAGCAGGCGATTGACCTTGTTGTCGTCGACGACCAGCAGGCGATGTCCGTGGTCAGCCATCGCAGAGCGCCTTGAGTGCGTGAGCAGCCCGCGCGTACTCGGCATCGAGCGCATCGAGCGCAGCCAGGCTCGTCGCTGCGAGTCCTTCGAGTTCGAGGGCCTTCGCGCGGCTGCCGAGCTGCATCGCGCCGAACGTGTTGCTGTTCGACTTCAGCGAATGAGCAGCTCGACGGAAAGTCTCCGTATCGCCCTTCGTGTAGGCCGCGTGAAGTTCGGCGAGCATGCGTGGCGCTTCCTCGAGGAAGGTGTCGACCAGCTCGGTGACGAACTCGGCGCCGGCCATGTCGCCGAGGGCGGTGAAGGTGTCTAGATCGATGGTGGGATCAGGCAATTCGGATGTCCTTGCGAGGTTGGGTTCGGAGCAACGCGTCCACCAGCTGATCGACGCGGATCGGCTTGGTCAGATAGTCGTCCATGCCGGCCGCGATGCACAGTTCGCGATCGCCCTGCATCGCGTTGGCCGTCATCGCGACGATGCGGGGTCGACCGTCGGCGGACCCGTGCGCGACGATCTCGCGCGTCGCTTCGAGTCCGTCCATCTGCGGCATCTGCACGTCCATCAGCACCACGTCGTAGGCCTGCCGCTCGAGCGCCGCGAGCGCCTCGAGTCCGTTGATCGCGAGATCCGGAAGGCAGCCCATCTGCTGCAGGACGCGCATCGCGAGCTTCTGGTTCACGACGTTGTCTTCCGCGAGCAGGATGCGCAGCGGATGGCGCTCGGCCATCGTGGAGTCGACGATCGTCTTCGTCGTCGCGGTCTTCACCGCGAGCGTCACGGCCGGTGCACGAATGCCGAAGTGGAACGTGCTGCCGTGGCCGAGCCCTTCGCTCTCGACCGTCATCGTCCCGCCCATCAGCTCGGCGAGCTTCCGGCTGATCACGAGGCCGAGACCGGTGCCGCCGTATTGCCGTGTCGTGCCGGACTCGGCCTGGCCGAAACGCTGGAACAGCTTCGCGATGCCTTCGGGCGACAGGCCGATGCCGCTGTCGCGCACGGTGAACAACAATTCGTCGCCCTCGCCCCGTCGCACGTTCAACGCGACCGCGCCCTTCCCCGTAAACTTCACTGCGTTCGACAACAGGTTGAGCAGGACCTGGCGCAACCGTGTCGGGTCGCCCGAGATGCCGGCCGGCACGTCGTCGTCGATCTTCACCACGAGGTCGACGTTCTTCTCGAACGCGCGAAGCCGGATCAGGTCGAGTGCCGAGTCGATGCAGTGTCGCAAGTCGAAGGGATGCGATTCCACGTCCATCTTCCCCGCCTCGATCTTCGAGAAGTCGAGGATGTCGTCGATGATGGTCAGCAGCGCTTCGCCGGAATCGCGAATTGTCGTGGCGACGTCGCGTTGATCTTCGTTCAACGGCGTATCGAGCAGCGCCCCGCTCGTGCCGATCACCCCGTTCATCGGCGTGCGGATCTCGTGGCTCATCGTCGCGAGGAACGCGCCCTTGGCTTGGTTCGCGGATTCAGCGGCTTCTCGCGCGCGCTGCTCGGCGGAGGCGACCGCACGTTGGTGCATGGCCTCGTCGCCGAGCCGTTGCCTCTCCTGGATTCCGCTGCGAGCCCGCATCCCCGCTCCGACGAGGATCGTCATCGGGAACAACAGGTTGTTGATGGCTTGCAACCCCAAACCCGGGTTGAAGCCCGGCACTTCGATTTCGATGAAGAAGCCGGCGATGTCCGTGATGAAGTAGGGCGCGATGATCAGTGCGGAGCCGACGGTCGAAATGCCGACGAAGAGCGCGATCGATTCGCCTGCACGCCATGCGCGCCAGCAAGCGGGCATCACCAGGATCATCAGGACGACCAGCAGCAGGCTGTTGATGCGATTGGCCGTCGACGGCAATACGCCGAAGAACAGCGGCAGGAACAGGGCTGCGATCAGGAGCAGAAGCCGATTCATCGCCGGCCACAGCGTGTTCAGACGCAGCAGGACCGTGATGGCGACGGTCCAGAGAAAGCTCAAGCCGAAGTCGGTGTTGCGCTGCCACCAGGCGAAGAACGGAAAGCTCGGAGTCAGCGCAAGCGCGGCCGCGTCGTCACTGACGAGCGAGTTCATGGCGGTGAAGCCGAAATAGGCGGCGAACAAGCCCTGCCAAGGGTCACGATTCAGGAAGCCGATGACGACGAGCAGCACCATCAGCGTGAGGTACATCGCAGCAAGACCCGTCTGTACCAAGTCCCCGAACCGGTCATCGGTGACCGTATCGGCGATTCCGACGAACTCGACGCGGATGCGGCGGTCGCCATGCTCGACGCGTGCGTAAGTGACCTCGGCCAAGATGTCTGGAAACAGGATGCGGCCGAAGTGGCCTTGCCCGCCGCTGACGATCGCCCCGTGACGAGCACCAACATCGCGTGCGTCGGCGAGGCTCTTTCCGGACCCATCGAACAACGCGATCACCTTCTCGCCGGACCCACCGCGAAACGCCAGGGCCTGCGGAAACCGGCCCTGCCTGGGGATTCGCAACCAGCATGGATTGCCGGCACTCTGTGGCAGCGTGCCCTCGACGGCTTTCGTCCAGCCGTCGGTCGGCAGCGACGATCCGAGGACGATCTCGGTACCGCATCGATAGTCGAAAGACGCCCACTCGGCGTGCACGACGAACGTCGTCAGCAATAGCAGTGCGCCGAAAACGATTCGGGCGATTCTCATGGCGGCAGGACCGGTCGGACCGGCGGCTTCTTCACCGCGTCCACCAGCGCGTCGGCGCGGATCGGGTTCGTCCCATGCCTGGCCGAGACCTTCGATGCATTGATGCGAAAACGAAGCGTTGATGCTCGAGCGAGTCGATGCGAACCACGCT
This sequence comes from Betaproteobacteria bacterium, assembly GCA_025356395.1. Taxonomy (GTDB): domain Bacteria; phylum Pseudomonadota; class Gammaproteobacteria; order Burkholderiales; family Burkholderiaceae_D; genus CAHJXF01. The sequence goes on along the minus strand of JANXTA010000074.1, from coordinate 29,506 downwards.
TGCCCTCGACGACGACGTCATCGCCTGTGCGCGCTCGCAGGCGCGGCACGAACACCTGTCTCTCGGCTAAGTCATGTCGCGTCTCGCCCGGCAGGGCATCGTGGCGCAAGGTCGGGCCCACACGACGCTGGCCGAGCCGAAGTCCCGCTTCGCCCTGCTGCCGGCCCGCGACGAGGCGATCACACCCGATCACGTCCGCCATCTGATGGACCAGGAAGGGATCTAGTTGCGCCATCTCCTGGACGTCAACGTCTGGGTGGCGTTGCTCGACGAGGCACACGTTTTCCACGGGCAGGCGCTGGCGTTCATCGAACGTCGTCGCGTCCAGACCGCGCCTTGCCCGCTCGTCGAGAATGGGGTTGTCCGCGTCCTCAATCTGCCCGGCTACAGCAAGCTCGGGCCGGTCGGCTTCGAAGTCGTCGCGCAGAAAGTCGCCGAAATCTGTGCGTCCGTCGACCACGCGTTCTGGCCGGACGATGTCTCGCTGCGCACACCTGGCATGGTGAACTGGCCTTGGGTCCCGGGATACAACCAGATCACGGACCTCTGCCTGCTGGCGCTCGCCGTCGTGTACGACGGATGCCTGGTCGCGCTCGATCATCGGGTCTCGACGAGCAAGATCGTCGGTGCCACCGATCGGCATCCGTTGCGCCTGCAGGTCCCCGCGCGCGACGCAATGTCGACGACCGACCAGACCACGGCAAGTCGCTGGGTGCGCAACGGACCGACACGCTTTCATGTGGCCACGGTCCGCCAGGACGTATCCATCAACGCCTGCACCAAGGCATCGACGCGGATCGGCTTCGTCACGTAGTCGTCCATGCCGGCGGCGAGACAGGCTTCGCGATCGCCCTGCATCGCGTTCGCGGTCATCGCGACGATACGGGGATGGTGTTCGGGCCAGCGCTTGACGATCGTGCGCGTCGCTTCGAGGCCGTCCATCTCCGGCATCTGCACGTCCATCAGGATCAGGTCGTAGGTCTGGCGCTCGACGGACTCGATCGCCTCCAGTCCATTGCTCGCGACATCCGCGCGATAGCCCATCCGTTGCAGCAGGCGCAGCGCGAGCTTCTGGTTCACCGCGTTGTCCTCCGCCAGCAGGATGCGCAGCGGATGACGCGCGGCCATCGCGGCATCGACAACGTTTCTTGTCGCGACCTGCTTCGCGTCGAGCGTGGTCGCCGCTGCTCGAATGCTGAAACGAAACGTGCTGCCGTGGCCAGCGCCGTCACTCACCACCGTCACGGTTCCGCCCATCAGCTCCACGAGCTTCCTGCTGATGACGAGCCCGAGCCCCGTACCGCCGTACTGGCGTGTCGTGCCCGATTCGGCCTGGACGTAACGCTGGAACAGCTTCGCGATTCCTTCGGGGGACAGGCCGATGCCACTGTCCTCGATGGCGAACCTCAGTTCGCTGCTTTCCCCACGCGCCACGATCAATCCCACCGTTCCCTGTTCCGTAAACTTGATCGCGTTCGACAACAGGTTCAGCAGCACCTGGCGAAGCCGTGTCGAATCGCCTTCGATCGCGGCGGGTACGTCCTCGTCGATCGTCACGACGAGGTCGATGCCCTTCTCGATCGAGCGGGGCCGCACGAGGTCGAGCGCGGACTCGATGCACGGTCGCAGTGCGAACGGGCGCGACTCGACCTCCATCTTGCCGGCCTCGATCTTCGAGAAGTCGAGGATGTCGTTGATGATCGTCAGCAACGCCTCGCCGCTGTCGCGGATGGTCGTCGCCACGTCGCGCTGGTCGTCGTTCAGCGGCGAGTCGAGCAGCACACCACTCATGCCGATCACCCCGTTCATCGGTGTGCGGATCTCATGGCTCATCATCGCGAGGAAGGCGTTCTTCGCTTCGTTGGCGGATTCGGCCGCTTCGCGGGCCTGCTGTTCGGCCGCTGCCAACGTGCGTTGATGGGTCGCTTCGGCACGAGCCCGCTCGCCCTGCCCTCGCAGCTCGATGGCTTGCAGGCCCAATCGACGGGACTCGCGCGAGCGCTCCAGCGAGCGGGCGACGACGCCGTAGACGATCACGGCCGGCAGGCTGAGGTCCACCACGCTGCTCCAGGCGAAGTCCTTCGCAAAACGCGCGAAGCGAAGGTCGAGTGGCAGTCCGAGCGCGAGACTGAGCAGTTCCGGCCCGCTCGTCACCAGCGTGACGAGTGTCGCTGCACCGACCAGCCAGCCCATGCGCACGCCGCGTCGCCCGACGACCCACGACGCCACGAGCGTCGCGACCGCAGCGACGATCAGGAGCATCGCGTTGATCCGGCGCGCGACGTCCACGTCGATCAGGCGGAACAGGAATCCCGCGAGGAAACACGCCACGAGCACCATCATCCAGCGATTCATCGCGGGCCAGCGCTCGCGCAGGCCGAGCAACAGTGCGACGACGGCTTGCTGCGTCGCGTTGGCGAGCGGCACGAAGACCAGCAGCCACCATCGATAATCGGGGAACACCGACGTCATGGACAGCACGACCCGGGGAGAGACCAGCTCACCGAGGATCGATGCAAAGAAGAAGGCGGAGAACACGAACTGCGCGCGATCGCGATTCACGATCGCGAGGACGATGGTGAGGGCGAGCAGCGACACGTAGACCGTCGCGATGACCTCGTGCAGGAGGTCGTGCAACTGGTCCGCGCGCAACGCCGCCGCGGGGTCGACGGCTTCCACTTCGAGGAAGCGCGCGATCACCCCGCCGGTCGGCGAAAAATCGATCCGCAGGAAGACCAGTCCCGCTCGACCGGCGAGCGACGGGAACAGCATGCGTCCCACGCCGCCGCCCGACGTGACGATCGCGCCGCCGCGGTCGCCGAAATCGCTGGTCGTCAGCAGCAGCGCGCCCTGCGCATCGAAGACCCTCGCGGTCCGGAATCCGCCCGAGCCGCGAATCGACAACTGGCGCGGCGTGACGCCATCGAGGCCGACGCGCAACCAGCAACTGCGGCTCTCATGACGTACCAGGCGACCTTCGACGAGCGGCGTCCACCCGTCGCGCGGGAGTGCGTCGAACGCGACCACCTCATTGCCGCAACGCGCGTCGACCGCGAGAGGGTCGGCCGACGCGGCCGAGGCCGCGAGCCACGCCACGCACACGAGACACGCACGCATCAGCCCGCCCATCGCGGACCCTCGCCGGTCGGCTGTCATGTCCGCGCCGCCGTCGCCTGCAGCGCCTCGACGAGCGCATCGACCCGGATCGGCTTCGTGACGTAGTCGTCCATGCCCGCCGCGAGACAGGCTTCGCGATCGCCCTGCATCGCGTTGGCGGTCATCGCGACGATGCGCGGTCGCTGTCCGGACCAGCGCTGCACGATGCGTCGCGTCGCTTCGAGCCCGTCCATCTCCGGCATCTGCACGTCCATCAGGATGACGTCGTAGGTCTGGCGCTCGACGCTCTCGACCGCCTCGATCCCGTTGCTCGCCACGTCCGCCCGATAGCCCATCTGCTGCAGCAGCCGCAGCGCAAGCTTCTGATTCACCGCGTTGTCCTCCGCCAGCAGGATGCGCAGCGGGTGACGGGCGGCCATGCCCGGAACCATCGTCGGCTTGGCCTTCGCGAGCGGCTCCACCAAGTGCTCGTGGGCGAGCAGGCCGACCAGCGTGTCGAAGAGCTGCGACTGCCGCAACGGCTTGCTCAGGTAGGCCTTGAACAATCCCTCGGTATCACCCGCCTCGCGACGGCCGAGCGAACTGAACAGCACCATCGGCAGTTGCGGCCGCGACGCGCGGATGCGACCGGCAAGTGTCAGGCCGTCCATCTCGGGCATGTGCATGTCGAGCACCGCGAGGTCGAACGCCTCGCCGGCCTCGATCCAGGTCAACGCTTCGGCGGGCGACCCGGTGGCACGAGAGCCCATGCCCCACTTGCCGGACTGCAACGCCAGCACCTTGCGGTTGGTCGCGTTGTCGTCGACCACCAACACGCGCTTGCCCTCCAGCGCAGGCTGACGACCGATCAACGCGCGGCGACCGAGGGTCGGCGACGTCGCCACCGGCGCGACCATCGTGAAGAAGAAGGTCGAGCCTGTGCCCGGCCCTACACTCTCCACCCACATCGTGCCGCCCATCAGCTCCGCCAGTTTCTTGCTGATCGCGAGGCCGAGCCCGGTGCCGCCGTACTTGCGCGTCGTCGAAGAATCCGCCTGCGAGAACGACTGGAACAGGCGGCCCTTGCCCTCGTCGGACAGGCCGATGCCGGTGTCGCGCACGGCGAAGGTCAGTTCGCTGCCGCTTTCGGCGGCGCGCGACGTGACGCTCAGCACGACCTCGCCGCTCTCCGTGAACTTGACGGCATTGCTGAACAGATTGAGCAGCACCTGCCGTAGCCGCGTCACATCGCCGTCGAGCGCGACCGGGACGTCGCCTTCGAAGAGATATGCGAGATCGAGCTTCTTCTCGGCCGCGCGCGGCCCAATCAGGTCGAGCGCGGCCTCGACGCATTCGCGCAGGTCGAACGGATGCACCTCGATATCCATCCGGCCGGCCTCGATCTTCGAGAAGTCGAGGATGTCGTTGATGATCGTCAGCAACGCATCGCCGCTGTCGCGGATCGTGGTGGCGAAGTCACGCTGCTCTTCGTCTAGCGGCGTGTCGAGCAACAGACCGCTCATGCCCATGACGGCGTTCATCGGCGTGCGGATCTCGTGACTCATCGTCGCGAGGAAGAAGCTCTTCGCCTCGTTGGCCGACTCGGCAGCGCCGCGAGCGACCTGCGCTTCTTCGAACAGCGCTGCGTTCTGGATCGCGATCACGGCCTGGTCCGCGAACGTGCGCAGCAGGGCCTTGTCCTGCTCGGACAGCGGTGCGGGCGGTTGACGCACGACCATGATCGATCCGATACCGCGGTCATGCCAGAGCATCGGTACCCATGCGGCCGAGAAGTTGCCGACCTCGTCGACGGTCCCGCGGGCCCACGCGTTGGTCGACGCCAACGCTGCGACATCGTCGATCTCTCCGATGCGACGCGATTCAATCGCGCGGCCCGTGTTGCTCGATGCGACGGGCATCGGCAGCGTGCGGGTCATGGCCTTGACGATCGATCCGCGAATCGCCACGGGATGCACGAGCCCGTCGTCCTTCACCACGACGACGCCGAGATGCGGTGTCCCGAACAACCTTTCGCAGCTGTCGAGGATCTTCTCGAACACCGGCGCGATGTCGGAGACCGAGTTGCTGATGACGTTGAGTACCTCGGCCGACGCCTGTTGCTGCTCGAGCGCTTCCTTTGTCTCGTTGAACAGACGCGCGTTCTGCAGCGCCACGCCGACGCTGGCGGCGATGGTCTCGAGCAGCCGCTGGTCGTTCGCGTCGTAGGCGCCTTCGCGTTCGGCGTTCTGCACGCTGATGACGCCCTGTGAGATGCCGTCGACGACGATCGGCACGCCGAGGTAAGAGCGCGCCTGCCGCCCGATGATCGTCGCGCCAATCTCGATGCTGCGTCGATCGAGGTCCGCGTTGAGGATCAGCGCGCTGCCGGTCTCGATGATCCTGCTGACCAGGCCCTGCCCGTACGCGATCGAGGTGTTCGCTTCGCCGTGGCGATACGGGAAATCGATCATGCCGCTCGTGCGGTCCAGCAGCGCGACGTAGGCCATGTCGGCGCTGAAGACCGTGCGGACCTGCTCGCCGACCAGTTCGATCAGCGCGTCGAGATCGAGCTTGCCCGACAGGCGCTGCGAGACGCGATTGACGGTGTCGAGCTCGGCGGCGCGCTGCTGCGTCTCGGCGAACAGGCGCGCGCTTTCGAGCGCGACGCTCATGCTCGATGCGAGCGTCTGCAGCAGGCGCAGGTCCGCGTCGGTGAACGCGTCGAAGCGGTCGACGTTCTGGATGCTGAGATAGCCGCGCACCTCGGGTCCGACCAGCATCGGCGCAAAGATCACGGACTTGGGCGATTCGGTGCCCGCGATGATGGAACTGCCGCGCGCCGCGATGAGTTCCGGCGTCAGATGAGCGATGAAGACCGGTTGTCGCATCTCGATCAACTCGCGACGGGTCTGGTTGATCGGACGCTCGGTCGTCAGGAGGCGCTTTCCCTTCTCGAACGCGTAGTTGAAGACCTCGACATCGCGCGCGTGGTCGAAGCTTGCGAGCAACACTACCTGCGCGTCGAAGATGTCGCGGACCTTGTCGCCGACCAGGTCGTAGATCGCCTGCATGTCGAGCTTCGACGCGAGACCTTCCTGCACGCTGTTGATGATCGCCAGTTCGGCCGCGCGCTGCTCGGTCTCCTTCAGCAGCCGCTGCGTCTCGTCGAGAAGGCGCGCGTTCTCGAGCGCGGCACCCAGGCCGGCGGCGACAGTGCCGAGCAGGCGAACACGCGCCGCGTCGAACGCATGCTCTCGCTCGTAGTGATCGAGCGCGAGGATCCCGAGCACGCGGTCGCTGCCGACGATCGGCACGGCGATCGACGAGCGGGGCATCCCCGTGCCGGGTGCAGGGGTCATTCCGGCCGCCAGCATCTCGGCCGTCGTGCCGAAGACGCTGTGCGCACGTGACATCCGCATTTGTTCGAACGGGCCGCCGGCGATCGGCGTGACCAACCTTCCCGGCGAGCGCACCCCCCGCTCGTAGCCGTAGATGAAGTCGAGGCGGTTGGCCGCCGGGTCGTACCAGCCGATGCTGATGTCGCCCACCTGCATGACGTCGCGCACCTTGTCGCCGACCAGCTCGACGATCGCGTGGAAGTCGAGCTCCGCAGCCATGCCTTGCTGAATGCTGTTGATCACCGCGAGCTCGGCGTTACGCTGCTCGGTTTCCTTCAGAAGCCGTTGCGTCTCGGCGAACAGCCGCGCGTTCTCGAGCGCGACGCCGAGGCTGGCCGCGAGGGTTTGCAGCAGGCTCAGGTCGCCCTGGGTGAACGCGTTCTCCTGATCGAGGCTTTGCACCGTGATCGAGCCGCCGACCGACTGCCCACCCAAGCGCAGCGGCACCCACATGGCCGACTTCGGCGTCTCGCCCTGTTCCGTCACCTCGCCGTGCTCGGCCATCCGCTCGGCCATGCCGGCGTTGATGAACAGCGTCTGACCTGTACGGCGTACGTGGGGCCCGAAGCCGGCGTGCACCGACGCGGCCGGGATGTCGGGTACGTCGACGCGCAGCCCGCGTTCGAAGAGATAGGGGATGTGGCGTAGGCCGGTCGTCGGGTCGATGAGGCCGATGCCCACGACCTGCGCGTCGAAGATCTCGCGGATCTTGTCGCCCACCAGGTCGTAGATCGCCTGCATCTCCAAGCGCGCGGCCAGTCCGGCCTGGACGCTATTGACGATGGCCAGCTCGGCCGCGCGCTGGCGCTCGGCGTGATAGCTCTGCGCGTTGAGCAACGCGATGGCCATGCTCGACGTCACGGTCTCGATCAGTCTGACGTCGGATGTCGAGAACGCGTTGTCCCGCTGATGATTCTCGACAAACACGTTGCCCAGGAAACGATCGCCCGAGAGCATCGGGACGATTACGACGCTGCGGCTGATTTCGGTGCCGGGCACCCCCATCATCCCGGCGGCGTGCTGCTCGGCCAAGCTGGCGAAGACCACGCTGCGACGTCCGTTCATCATGCGGTCGTAGTAGCCGCCGGGCTTCGGCCTGACGGGTGGCATGCCTTGCAGACGCACGCCGTGCTCGTAGCAATACAACCAGTTCGACTCGCGATTGCCGGCATCCCACCACAGGATGCTCATGTCGCCAGTCGCAAAGACTTCGCGCAACTTGTCGCCGACCAGATCGACGATGGCCTGGAAATCGAGCTCGGCACCCACCGCCTGCTGGATACCGTCGATCATGGCGAGTTCGGCGTCGCGCCGCTCGACCTCCTTCTGCAGGCGCAGGCGATCGAGTGCGATGGCGGCCTGCTGCGCGAGCAGGGCGACGCGATCGCGTTGAAGGTCGGCGTAGCGCCCGAAGGTGCCTTCGAGGTCGAGATACAGGCAGCCGATCACGTGGCGGCCTGCGAGCAGCGGCGCAACCAGGCACGAACGCTGATCGAGCGGTGCCGCACCATCGGGTCCGTGGCGCAGTCGCGACCGGCGGGTCGCACGCGCTTCGTCGAGCCACGGTCCGATCGCGGCGAGCAGGTCGGTGGCGGTCTCACCCGCCGGGACACGCGCGCTGGCGACCCTCCATTGATCGCCATCGGGCCATGCCAACAGCACACGGCGAGTTGCGGTCAGGGCGAGCGCCTCGACGATCAGGACGTCGTACAACGCGGCTTCATCGGGCGCCTCGTCGAGGCGCGCGCCGACCTGCACGAGTCGCTCGAAGTCAGAGGCCATGCGTTGGTCGCAGCGAGGGCGCTCGCATGCGCGTGAAAAAACGATCGCGCTGGTTCGACAGGGGATGGGAGCCGGGACCGGACATCACGCCGTCAATCGCTTCAGGGGGGCGGCCGTCTTGGTCTCTTGGGGAGGCGGGGTGCGCGGACGTCGTAGCATGCCATGACTCCCGGACGCCGGGCCGCTTCGGCTCTCGAAGCGATGCGTCACGACAACTCGACGGTGTCCAAGGCGAGTTCGACGGTCCCGCTGAGCACCGTCGGCTCCATCGCCTGCAGCAGCGAACAGGAAAGGCTCACCGGCAGCGCCTCGCGAAAGCGCCGCGTCGCGTCGACATGTTCGTCGGCGTCGTCGAGCAGTTCGACCTCGACCACCCGGATCGCCGTCGCCGAGCTCGACGAGGCAATTGAACTGGCCATAGAAACGATCGCGTGGGGACGCCATGGGGCCTTCGGCATTCGTGAGGACACGGGGTGTTTAGAGTTTGCGTGAATTCGCAAGGTCGGGACAGCTGCGGACGACGGGAATATTCACGCCCACCGTAGACCCGCGACCTCGCCGTTGGTCGTGGAGGAAGATCCCACGCAGCGCGCCTGCGCGACTCACCTTGCGCAGGAGACCATTCGATGAGCCTCCAGCTCTATGCCCACCCCTTCTCTTCGTACAGCCAGAAGGCGTTGATCGCGCCGTACGAGAACGACAAGACCTTCGAAGACCGCCCGCTCGACAAGGCCGATCCGGACACCATGGCCACCTTCAAGCGGCTCTGACCGCTCGAGCGCTTTCCGATCCTCATCGACGACGGCCACACCGTGATCGAGGCCGGCATCATCATCGAGTACCTGGACCTCCATCACCCCGGCCCGGTGCGCTTGATCCCCGACGATCCACGCGCCGCGCTGGTGGTGAGGACGATGGATCTCTTCTTCGACAACTACGTCTCGACCCCGCTGCAGAAGATCGTGATCGACAGCATCCGGCCGGCCGGTTCGGGCGATCCCTACGGCGACGACGAGGCTCGCAGGATGCTGGAGACGTCCTATCGCTGGCTCGAAGAACGCATGGCCGAGCGCACCTGGGCCGCGGGCGACACTTTCAGCCTGGCCGACTGTGCCGCGGCGCCGTCGCTGATCTACGCCGACTGGACGCATCGCATCGATGCGTCGTTCGTCCATCTGCATGCCTACCGGTCGCGGTTGCTCGCACGATCGTCCTTCGCCCGCGCGGTCGAGGAGGCGCTGCCCTTCCGACACGACTTCCCGCTCGGCGCACCGGATCGCGATTGAACATCAGCACGCGTGCGGCAGGCCGCCGGCCGACGGCCGCCCGACAATCACCGCCTTCGGCTTGCAGTCGATGCCACGCTCTTTTCTCCGTGGCCGTCCGACCGCTCGACGGCACGTCCTGCCCTATCGTTACGCTTCGTCTCTTACTCGGGTCGACGCTTCGTCGACTCCTCGTGCGGGATCTCCTCGAAGGCTCTCCATGTCCCCCATCTCCCCGTCCGATCCCGTGCCGTCTGCGACGCCGGATTCCGTCTCCTCGCGGATCCGGGAGCGTCTGCGTGCGGCCGACCGACCGTTCTTCGCCAACGACAACATCTCGGCATTCGTCCAGGATGCGGAGGAGCTGGCGCAGCTCGAGGACGAAGTGGCGCGGAACATGGAAGCACTGCTGCAATCGCTCGTCATCGACACGGCCAACGATCACAACACGCAGGGTACGGCGAAGCGCGTGGCGCGGATGTTCCTGCATGAGGTGTTCCGCGGGCGCTATCACGAGCAGCCGGCGATCACCGAATTTCCCAATGCCAAGCGGCTCAACGAGCTGATGATCGTCGGCCCCGTCGACGTCCGCAGCGCCTGCTCGCATCACTTCGTGCCGATCATCGGCAAGTTGTGGATCGGGGTGCTCGGCAGCGAGACCGCGAACCTGATCGGCTTGTCGAAGTTCTCGAGGATCGCGGACTGGGTGATGAGCCGCCCGCAGATCCAGGAAGAGGCCGTGGTGCAGCTCGCCGACCTCCTCGAGAACGCGATGCGTCCCAATGGCCTCGCGATCGTCCTCAAGGCCAATCACCTGTGCACGCAGTGGCGCGGCGTGAAGGACAGCTCGCACATGACGAACAGCGTGATGCGCGGCTCGTTCCTGACCAACGCGCAGTCGCGCACCGAGTTCCTGACGCTGATCGAGGAATAAGCGGACTTCCGGACTCAAGGTGACCACCGTTCGGCCGATAGCTCCTGAAGAGCGTCCACGCCAACGGAGAACCGCATGACCCACGAAATGAAGAAGTACCGCCTGCTCACCCGCAGCGACATGGACGGCCTCGTATGTGCCGTGCTGCTGAAGGAGATGGGTATGCTGGGCGAGATCGTCTTCGCCCATCCGAAGGACGTGCAGGACGGCAAGGTCGCCGTGACCGCAGACGACATCATCACCAACCTGCCCTACGTGCCCGGCTGCGGCCTGTGCTTCGACCATCACGCGAGCGAGGCGATCCGCAACAGCGGCAAGCCGACGCCCAACTACATCCTCAAGCCCGATGCCAAGTCGGCAGCCCGCGTGGTTTACGACTACTACGGCGGCAAGGCGCGCTTCCCGCGCGTCAGCACCGAAATGATGGAAGCCGTCGACAAGGCCGACTCGGCGGCTTTCAGCGCCGACGACGTGCTGAACCCCACAGGCTGGGAGCTGCTGTCCTTCCTGATGGACGCCCGCACTGGCCTGGGCCGCTTCCGCGAATTCGGCGTCAGCAACTACCAACTGATGATGACGCTGATCGATTGCTGCAGGGACCTCGACATCGATCGGATCCTCGCGCTACCCGACGTCAAGGAGCGCGTCGACCTGTTCTTCGCGCAGCACGAGCTCTTCCGCGCGCAGATCGGACGCGTGGCCGAGGTCCGCGACAACCTGGTGCTGCTGGACCTGCGCGACGAGGCGACCATCTACGCGGGCAATCGATTCGTGGTGTACGCCATGTACCCGCAGTGCGACATCAGCCTGCACGTAATGTGGGGCCGCGAGAAACTCAACACGGTCTACACCGTCGGCAAGTCGATCTTCGATCGCGGCAGCCCGGTCGATGTCGGCATGCTGATGCTCGGTCATGGCGGCGGAGGCCATCATGCCGCGGGCACCTGCCAGGGTGCCAACGATGGCGCCGCGGCGATGAAGGCCGAGTTGATCGGGGAGATCCTGGCGCTGTCGCACGGAGAGGTCGCGGCGGCCTGAGGGCGAGCAGCCGGGCCCGTTTGCGCGTAGGGTCCGTGTTCATCGCGCGACACGGACCACAACGGAAAACAATGAACAAGTGGCTACTGCTGACGATCGCGATCGTGTCCGAGGTCATCGCGACATCTGCGTTGAAATCGAGCGACGGCTTCAGCCGGTTGTGGCCTTCGGTGCTGGTCGTCGCGGGTTATGCCTGCGCGTTCGTCTGCCTGTCGTTCACGTTGCGCCAGATTCCCGTCGGCATCACCTATGCCGTATGGTCGGGTGCAGGGATCGTCCTGATCTCGCTGGTCGGCTGGATCATCTTCAAGCAGAAGCTCGACGGGCCGGCGCTGCTCGGCATGGCGCTCATCGTCGCGGGCATCGTCGTCATGAACGTGTTCTCGAAGCACACGTCGCTGTAGCGTCCTGGTGACGACGCGTCAGCTGACGCATCCACGTGCATCGATGCGCCAGACCGCCTCCACCAGCCCGTCGACCAGCCCGCCCCGCACGCCGACGCCGTAAGCGTGCAGGTTGATCGTGGGATCGCAGTGTCCCGGCACCAGCCACACCGACTCGCCGAGTTCGGGCAGCGTGTCGCATCTCGTACGCAGGATGCCGTGTTCGTCGCCGCCGTTCTCGAAGATCAGATTCCGTCCCCACACCTTCGGCAGGCCCGAGTCGATCGCGTGACTCTTGTGGCCGGCATCGATGACCGCATGCGTATCGCCGCGGCTGACGACCTGGCTCTTGACGAAGAGCGCGTGCTCGAAGGCGGGGACATCGGACGTGGGCTCGTTGTCCGCGTAGTCGCGGTCCAGGAACGCATAGCTGCCGCATTGCAGCTCGCCCCACACGCCGCTCGCGGCTTCGAGCACGAAGGTCCCGGTGCCGGCCCCGGTGACGAGAGGGCATTCGATGCCGGCGGCGGCAAGATTCGCCAGTGCGGTGCGCACCGCTGCGGTCGCGTGGTCGATGGCCTCGCGCCGTCGGGCGGGCGTGCGCAGATGCTGGGCACCGCCGTGATAGGCCTGCAGGCCCGCGACATGGAGACCGTGTGCCACGACGTGCCGAGCCAGTTCACCAGCCCTCGCCGGCTCTACGCCGCACCGGCCCTGGCCCACATCGATCTCGACGAACACGTCGATCGCGGCGCCAGCCGACCGCATCGCCGCCGCGAGCCGGTCGATGCCGAGGGTCGAATCGACGGCGATCGCCATCTTCACGCGCTTCGCGAGCGCCGCGATACGGGCGAGCTTGGCGGGATCGATGACTTCGTTGCTGATGTAGAGGTCGTCGATGCCTGCGTCGGCGAGCGCTTCGGCCTCCGAGGTCTTCTGCACGCAGACGCCAACCGCACCGGCGGCGATTTGCAGCTTCGCGACGAACGCGCTCTTGTGCATCTTGGCGTGGGGGCGGAGCCGGACGCCACGCTGTCGTGCGAAGGCCGCCATCGCGGCGATGTTGCGGTCCATCGCGTCGAGATCGACGACCAGCGCGGGCGTGTCGATGGTCGAGGCGAGATCGCCGGGGAGGGGCAAGGTGGAATGGAACGTGTCGGACATGGACTGCTGTCAGTCAGGCAGGGAGACGGTCGGCGACCTTGCGAGACGACGGGCGCGACGAACCAGCTTTCGATCGTCGAACGTGACGAAGCGGTCGCACCCTGCACTGGCGGCCCAGTGCAGCGCATCCGCGAAATCGAAGCCGCCGCGATGGAGATCGACCGCGTCCTTGACCACATCCCAACGCTCGACCGTGACGTGAGGCATGCCGAGCAGATGTTCGATCACCGCGCAGAAATCCCCGGGAGCGACGTCGTAGAACCCACGCATGACCCACTCGAGTTCCAGCACCACGGTGATGGGCACCAGGATCGCCGTCGATTCGAGCAGCACCCGTCGGGCGCGAGGACGCTGGCGAATCGCTTCAGGATCGTCCGGATCGTCGCAGTAGAAGCGCGCGAGAATGTGCGTATCGACCGCGATCAACGGGCGTTACCTTTGCGGCTGACGAGCGCCGCGGCGTCGAAGTCAGCAAGCCGTCGCGGCTTGGCGTCTTTTTCCTGCGGCTTCACTTTGACCAACCCGTAACCAGCAACGGGATCGGTCGCCGTCACGCGACGCCGGACCACAAGCCGGATGACGCCGCCATCGTCGACGAATTCAACCTGGGTTCCAGGCGTCAACTGATGCCGAGCGCGGATCTCCGCGGGAATGACGATCTGGCCTTTCTCGCTCAGGGTTGCAGCCGGCATCGCAGACTCCATCCATTTGTAACAAGCTCGACGATACCACGTCTTACTTTGTAAGACTTCGACACTTCATGCGCTACATGCTCCTTCGATACTGCCCACCCACCTCGAACAGCGCGCTGGTGATCTGCCCCAGCGAACACACGCGCACCGCCTCGATCAGCACGTCGAACACGTTGACGTTGTCGATCACCGCTTGCTGAAGCTTCTCCAACATCCCGGGTGACTCGTGCGCGTGCGCCTCGTGGAAATCGCGCAGGCGTTTCAGCTGCGACTGCTTCTCGTCGTCGGTCGAGCGCATCAGCTCCACCTTGTCGAGATGCGCGTCGCCGTGCGGGTTGCGGAAGGTGTTGACGCCGATGATCGGCAGCTCGCCGGTGTGCTTCAGCATCTCGTAGTGCATGGACTCGTCCTGGATCTTGCCGCGTTGGTAGCCGGTCTCCATCGCACCGAGTACGCCGCCGCGTTCAGCGATGCGCTCGAACTCGACCAGCACCGCCTCTTCGACCAGGTCGGTGAGCTCGTCGATGATGAACGCGCCCTGGTTCGGGTTCTCGTTCTTGGCCAGCCCCCACTCGCGGTTGATGATCAGCTGGATCGCCATCGCGCGCCGCACGCTGTCCTCGGTGGGTGTGGTGATCGCCTCGTCGAACGCGTTGGTGTGCAGGCTGTTGCAGTTGTCGTAGATCGCGATCAGTGCCTGCAGCGTCGTGCGGATATCGTTGAACTGGATCTCCTGCGCGTGCAGTGAACGTCCGCTGGTCTGGATGTGGTATTTCAGTTTCTGGCTACGCTCGTTGGCACCGTACTTGTCGCGCAGGGCGATGGCCCAGATCCGTCTGGCGACCCGGCCCATGACGGTGTATTCCGGGTCCATTCCATTACTGAAGAAGAACGACAGGTTCTGCGCGAATTCGTCGATGTGCATGCCGCGCGCGAGATAGGCCTCGACGAACGTGAAGCCGTTGCTCAGCGTGAACGCGAGCTGGCTGATCGGGTTGGCGCCGGCCTCGGCGATGTGGTACCCGCTGATCGACACCGAGTAGAAGTTGCGCACGTTGTGCTGCACGAAATACTGCGCGATGTCGCCCATCACCTTCAGGCTGAACTCGGTCGAGAAGATGCAGGTGTTCTGGCCCTGGTCCTCTTTCAGGATGTCGGCCTGCACGGTGCCGCGCACGTTCTCGAGCACCCAAGCGCGGATCTTCTGCGTTTCGTCATCCGTCGCTTCCCGTCCGTTCTCGGCGCGGAACTTGTCGATGTTCTGGTCGATCGCGACGTTCATGAACATGGCGAGGATCGACGGCGCCGGGCCGTTGATGGTCATCGATACCGAAGTGGTCGGGCTGGTCAGGTCGAAGCCCGAATACAGCACCTTCATGTCGTCGAGCGTCGCGATCGACACACCCGAGTTGCCGATCTTACCGTAGATGTCGGGCCGCTGGTCCGGCTCGTGGCCGTACAGCGTGACGCTGTCGAAGGCGGTCGACAAACGCTTGGCCGGCATGCCTTCGGAAAGGATGCGGAAGCGCTTGTTGGTGCGGAAGGGATCGCCTTCGCCGGCGAACATGCGCGTCGGGTCCTCGCCCTCGCGCTTGAACGCGAAAGTGCCGGCCGTGAACGGGAACGAGCCCGGCACGTTCTCGCGCATCAGCCACTTGAGCGTCTCGCCGTGGTCTTCGTACTTCGGCAGCGCGACCTTGCGGATCGTGGTGCCGGACAGCGACCTGGTCGTCAGCGCGGTGCGCAGTTCCTTGTCGCGGATCTTCACCACGTACTCCTCGCCCGCGTAGGCCTTCTGCATCGTCGGCCACATCGCGAGGAGCTTCTTCTCATGGGCTCCCAAGCGGGCTTCCCTCTCCGCTGCGAGCGACGCGAGTCTGTCCACTCCGTCCCCTTCAAGGGGAGGGTCGGGGAGGGGATGGGTTCCACCACTCTCGCCGAGCATCGTTGCCGACGCCCGTAGCTGCTGCACCTCGCGCGCCACCCGGCTCTGCTCGAGCGAGCGGTTCAGGTACGCGCGCACCGTGTCGGCGATCTCGGCCAGATACCTCGACCGCGCCGGCGGCACGATGACGTTGGTCGCGGTCGAATGGCGCGTCGAGATCTTCGGCAGCCGGCTCTCGCCGACCTTCAGGCCGTACTCGCCGAGCTTCGGCAGCAGCCCCTGATACAGCGCCGTCACGCCGTCGTCGTTGAACTTCGAAGCCTGCGTGCCGAACACCGGCATGTCGTCCGGCTTCGTGGTCCACATTTCCTTGTTGCGCTGGACCTGCTTGGCGACGTCGCGAAGGGCGTCGGCCGCACCCTTGCGATCGAACTTGTTGATGGCGACGAAGTCGGCGAAGTCGAGCATGTCGATCTTCTCGAGCTGGCTCGCCGCGCCGAACTCGGGCGTCATCACGTAGAGGCTGACGTCGACCAGCGGCACGATCGCCGCGTCGCCCTGCCCGATGCCGGACGTCTCGACGATGATCAGGTCGAAGCCCGCGATCTTGCAGGCGGCGATCACGTCGGGCAACGCGTCGGAGATCTCCTGCCCGGCCTCACGGGTCGCGAGCGAGCGCATGAAGACCGAGGCTTTCAGTGAACCGTCTGGCCGCTTCCACGGCCCGATGGCGTTCATCCGGATGCGGTCGCCGAGCAGCGCGCCGCCCGACTTGCGGCGCGACGGGTCGATCGAGATGACGGCAATGTCGAGCGCGTCGTCCTGGTCGAGCCGCATGCGGCGGATCAGCTCGTCGGTGAGCGACGACTTGCCCGCGCCGCCGGTGCCGGTGATGCCCAGTGAGGGGACCGTGGCGAGGTCGGCGGCCTGGTAGAGCACATCGCGCAACTTCGCGAAGGCATCGCCGCTGGCGGGCGCGTCGCGCCGGTTCTCCAGCGCCGTGATCAGCTGCGCGAGTTGCCGCCGATCGCCGGCCTTGATCCCCTCCAGCGACGTCGGCGCGTACGCCGTCAGATCGACGTCGCAGCGTCCGATCATGTCGCGGATCATCCCCGCGAGGCCCATCCGCTGGCCGTCTTCGGGACTGTAGATGCGCTCGACGCCGTAGTCCTGCAGCTCCTTGATCTCAGAGCCGACGATCACGCCACCGCCGCCCGCGAAGACCTTGATGTGCGCGCCGCCGCGCTCCTTGAGCAAGTCGATCATGTACTTGAAGTACTCGACATGCCCGCCCTGGTAACTCGACACCGCGATGCCCTGCACGTCCTCCTGCAGCGCGCAGGTGACGACCTCGTCGACCGAGCGGTTGTGGCCGAGATGGATCACCTCGCAGCCGTTCGACTGCAGGATGCGTCGCATGATGTTGATCGACGCGTCGTGACCATCGAACAGCGAAGCGGCGGTCACGAAGCGCACCTTGTGGACGGGGCGCCAGGCGACCTCGCGTTCGGCGATCTTCTTCGGTGTGGACAGGTCGTTCATGGCGGTCTCCGGTGCGCGCCGGACGATTCTCGGCGCGACTCGCACGCGAACGCGCACGGCCCTTTTGCGGGGCTTTCGACCTTAGACGAATCGACTGGCGACGGCAACCGCGCCGGCGACAATCGGCACCACGGCCCTCGCCTGATCGCTCACCAAAAAAACCCCCGCCTGCGGCGGGGTCCTTCGCTTCGAGAGGGCTTCTCGAGAAGCCCTCTTCAGGCAGGCAGCTTGCCCGACGCCTTGGCGCCATGCGTCGCGATCGCGTCCATCAACGGCGGCGAGAGGCAGTCGTAGGGCTCGAGCCCGAGGCCTTTCAGCGTGCTGCGCACGTCGCCCATCTTCGCGGGATCGAAACCCTGCTCGATGATCGACGAGACGAACGCCGCGAAGGTGGGCGCCGACCAGCCCGACTCGGTCGACAACTCGGTGTGGATGAAATCGAGCCCGTAGAACGGATGCGCCTTGTTCTCGATGCGGCCGAACATGTGGGTGCCGCACACCGTGCAGGCGTGACGCTGGATGGTCGCGCTGGAATCGACGACCTTGAGCTTGTCGGCGTTCTCGGTCACCGCGACCGCGTCGCGCGAGACGACCGCCACGACGGAGAACAGCGCGCCGTCGGGCTTCCAGCACTTCGAACATCCACAGGCGTGGTTGTGGGCGGTCTGTGCCTTGATGGTCACCTTCACGGGTTTGTCCGTGCACTTGCACGTCAGCGTACCGCCCGCGAAGCCAGGTGTTTCAGCCTTGATGCCGTGATCGACGGAAGGGTGGATCGAAACTGTACTCATCGCATGTCTCCTCTGACTTACCGGTTGATGAACCTGCTTCTGCTACGTGTCTCTGTCGTGCGGCTACCGGATCGCCACGCCCCACGGCAGCTTGCCGGTCGGGATGTCGGCGATGCGTTGCATGGTCTGCGTGTCGATCACCGACACGCCGCCCGATCGTCCGCAGGCGACGTAGAGCTTGTTGCCGTCCGGGGTGAGCGCCATGTTCCAGGGTCGCTGGCCGACCGGCACCGTCGTGATCAGCGTGAGGGTCGCGGCATCGACCACCGCCACCGTCGCGTCGCCGCCGTTAGAGACGTAGATGCGACGGCCATCGGGCGCCACGACGACGCCGTTGCTGCGCAGGCCGGTCCGCAACTTCCGCGTGATCGTCGCCGTCGCCGTGTCGATCGCGTACAGCTCGTCCGCGTTCTCCGCCGCCACGTAGGCGACCTTGCTGTCGGGTGAGAAGCCGATGCCGCGCGGGCGCGCACCGACAGCGACCTGGCCGATCTGCCGACGTAAAGCGAAATCGATGATGTCGACCACGCCGCCCTCCTCCGCGCTGACGAAGACCAGCTTGCCGTCCGGCGAGAACATCGCGTGCTCCGGGTTCTTGCCACGGACCTGCACGACGAAGGCCTTCTGCCCGGATCGCGTATCGACGAACGCGACGTCGTTGCTCTCCTCGACCGCCGCGGAGATCCAGCGGCCGTCGGGAGACTGGCCGACGCCCTCGGGCGATTCGCCCAGCGGGATGCGACCCGAGATCTGGCGCGTCGCGGCGTCGATGACGATCAACTGGTTGTTGGGCTGATCGCTGACGTAGACCTGCCTGCCGTCGAGACCGACGACGATGCCGCGCGGCTTGCCACCCGTCTTGATCTCGGCCACGACTTTGTCGCTGGACGTGTCGATGACGCTGACGGTGCCGGACGCTTCGTTGGGGACGTAGGCGAAGGTCGCGGCCGCGCAGAGTGCGGGCAAGCAGGTCAGGGTGCACAGGATGCTTCGGATCTTTTGCAACGAGTTCTCCGGGTGTGAACGACGCGCGCGATCAGTGATCGGGCGCGGGATCGGGGCGCAGCGTCAATCGCGCGAAGGGATGGTCACGATCGATCCACGCGTGCTTCAGCGTGGCCAGCACGTGGACGACGACCAGCGCGGTCAGCAGGTACGCCGCCACGTTGTGTACGGTATTGAACGCGGCGTACAGATCGGGGCGGTCGGGGCCCCACGGCGGCAGAACCATGGTGCCGAAGAGCTTGACGCCGAACTTGCTGAAGTTGGAGGCCGCGTAGCCCGCCAGTGGCGTCACCAGCATGCAGGCGTACATCGCGACGTGGGTCGCGCGCGCTGCCGTCGACTGCCAGCGCGGCACGCTCGGCGCCAGCGGCGGCGGCCGGTGCGCGAGACGCCACGCGATGCGGGCCAGGATCGCCAGGCCGAGCACGATGCCGATCGTCTTGTGATAATTGGTCAGCGGCCCGCGAGCAGGCGTGCCGCGCGCGACTTCACGCAGCAGGAATCCGAAGACAGTCTCGCCGATCAGCGCGATGCCGATGATCCAGTGCAGCAGCACGGCGACGCGATCGTAGCGGGCCCTCGCGCCTGTCTCGGTGACACCGGTTGTGTTCATGGACGGTCGCGCCTGAGGTCGGCGCGTTCGAGTCGAAGATAAAGTTCCTGCACGTTCTCGGTGTGCAGTGTCGCGTACAGGCTCCAGGTCCGGAAGGCGGGCAGGTCGGCAGACTGCAGCGCGACCGGCAGGCTCGCGCCCTGCGCATACAGGGCCGTGACCTTGTCCTGCAGGGCGACCAGGTAGGCGAGCGTCTGACGCGCCGCCGTCGGCGTCGCGACCGGCCCGTGCCCCGGGACGATCCACTTCGCCGGCAAGGCCTCAAGACCCTTCAGGGCATCGATCCAGACCTGCAGGTCTCCGTCGCGCAGGCGCGGGATCCGTCCGAGCGACACCAAGCCGCCGGCGAACAGGACACCGCTGCGCCGATCGAGGACGGCCAGGTTGCCCGGCGCCGCGCCGCCGCCGAGATAGACGACGTCGACGTTGCGGTCGCCGACCTGCAGCGTGGTCGAAGCGTCGATCAGGCGATCGGGGACCACGACACGGCTGCGTGCCATCTCGTCGTCGCCGAGCGTCACGCGCAGCTTCGCGAGGCAGGTGGCGCAGCGCCGGGCGATCAGGTCGGCCGCGTCGCGATGGGCGAGCACCGGGATGCCACGGTCCTGGAACGCGGGCGCGCCGAAATGGAACTCCTGGATCGGATCGGTCAGCACGACCAGCTGCACCGGGTTCGGACTGACGACGCCGATCGCGGCCAGCATGCGTTCGCCGAAGCGGTAGGAGACGCCGGCATCGATCGCCAGCACGGCGCGATCCGCGACGATGAAGCCGGCATTGCCGACCACCCCGCGGTTGTCCGGACTCACGTCGCCGAGGTCGGCGATCAGCGCATACACACCGGGGGCGACCTCCACCGGTGTCTGCGCCACCGCCGACAAGGGCAGGCAGAGGGCCACCGCCATTGAGAGGGACCGACGCACGCGACGCATGCGCAAGAACCCAGGCTTGACGACACAGCGGGCCTGCGCGTTATCCTCGCTACCCCGATCCGGGTGCGTCGCAGGACGGACCACGCCACACGAAGAGGAGCGACCTTGAACCCGATCCCGCACGCGCATCAGCGACGACGAACCCGCCTGGCGAGCCTCGGCATCGCGCTGCTGTTGCTGACGTGGCCCGCGGCGCACGCGATGGCGCAGGCCGCGCCGGCCACCATCGCCGTACTCGACTTCGACCTGCTCGACGATCAGCGCGACGCGGTGCCCGACCGGACGCTGGGTCCGCGGATGGACGCGATCCGCACGCAACTCGCCGAGGCGCTGGCGAGCAACGGCCTGTACGTCGTGGTCGACAACGCGCCGGCCCGCGAGCTCATCGACACGACCCGCTCGACCCAGGACCTGCACACCTGCAACGGCTGCGAACTGGCGATCGGACAGAAGCTCGGTGCGCAACGCGTGCTGGTGGGCTGGGTCCAGAAAGTCAGCAACCTGATCCTCAACATCAACATCCGCATCGAGGACGTCGCGACCGGCAACGTCCTGCTCGCGAAGTCGGTCGATCTGCGCGGCAACACCGACGACACGTGGCGACGCGGCATCGCCTACCTGATCCGCGACATGGTCGAGAAGCATCAGGGATCTCGTTGACGGCCGCGGCGTGACTGGCTGGGGCATGAGGGCGGCCCGTCAGCTCGCGGCGGCGACACGCGGCCGGATCACCAGCCGGTTCTCGAACGTGAGGTCGCGCGAATCGACGACCTCGGCCTTCAGTTCCCCATCGCCGTCGGGGACGAAGAAGAAGCGGAAGTTGGGGTTCTCGCTGATCGAGAAGTCCACGTCGGCCTCGAGCACCGGCTTGCCGGCGTAGGAAACCGTCACGCGGCGCACGAAGTAGGGCGGTTGGTAGAGCCGCGTGACCTGGTCCATCGCCAGCCCCGAGCTGTTGGGATGGCTGATCATCAGCTGCGCCTGCACTGGCCGACCGACCACGGCCGTGTCGTCGACGCGCAGCTTCATGCGACCAACCGAGGCGAGAGCGGCCGCCGCATCCTTGCCCGCAGGCGCCGAGCATCCGCCCGAAGCCTTCACCCAGCGCGTCACCATCACGAGCCGTCCGTCGGCGGTCTCCGCGATGGCGCGCATCGTCGTGTACTCCTCGATGCGGACGCGGGTCTCGATGTCGGCCCGCCCGCTCTGCGCCGAGAACGTGAAGACCGCTGCGAGCGGCGAAGGATTGTGGTCGATGACCAGCCACACCTTGCGGACCATCCGCGCCGGCGACGACGCGACCACGGTGCGGATCGCGATCGGCACCGTCGCCGCATCCTCGGCGCGCAACGGCGCTTCGAGAGCGATCACATCGCCCGCATCGGTCTCGATCGGACGGTTCTGGAACAGGCCCTGACGGACCCGTTGCCAGATCGCGCTGGTCCCGCCCTCGGTCTCGGCGTCGGCAGAGACCGCCGTGGCTGCGGGGATGAGCGCCGTGGCCGCGAGTGCACAGCCGGACAACACGACGCGACGACGAGCGAGCGAGCGAGGCATCAGTCCTCCCATTCAAGTTCGGCGTACGCCGCCGTGACGTTGCGACGATGGAACTGATCGAACAGCCGCCAGCTTGCGCGCTCCGATTGCCCGACGGTATCCACCGCCTGCTGCATCGAGCGACGCGCGACGATCGCCGCCCGGACTTCAGTGGCCAGCAGGCCGAGATAGCGGCGCTCGGCATCGAGCGACTGCGGCCACGGCGCGTCGACCGGACCGTGACCCGGCACGACATGCCGCGGTAGCGGCATGGCGCGGAGGGCGGCGAGTGTCGCCAGCCAGCCGCGCAGGCTACCGTCCAGGGTGGGTACGTGTTCGACGAACAGCAGGTCGGCGAGCCACCACGTTCCCGTCTGTTCGTCGACGACCGTGAGGTCGTTGTCGGTATGAGACGGCGGCCAGGCGTGCAGTTGCAGCGTGCGTCCGCCGAGGTCGATCGACGTCTCGGACGCCACCTCCTGCGTGGGCGGCACGACGATCGATCCGTCGGCTTCGGCACCCAGGTCGCGTTCCAGCGCGTGACGGTAGTGCTCGCCTCGCGCGGCGAACGCCGCCGCCAGCCGCGCATGGCCGATGAAGCGCGGTGCGTCGGCCGCGAACGCCGCGTTGCCGAACACATGATCGGGGTGCATGTGCGAATTGATCACGTAGCAGATCGGTAGCGTTGTTACGCGCGCGATGGCCGCCCGCAGCGCACGACCGATCGCGAACGTCTCGCCGCTGTCGATCACCGCGACGCAGCTCGCACCGACGACGAAGCCCAGGTTGGAGACATCGCCCCGGTTGGCGACCGACGGCTCCTCCAGCAGACCGGTGTGCACATAGACGCCCTGCGCGATCTGCCGGACTTCGAGCGGCTCGATGGCGCAGGCGCCCGTCGACAGGCCGCACAGGCACGCGAGGCGGAGCCAGCGACTCAGGCGTCGCGACCCGTTCATGACGCGTGGCCGTCGGGCTGCATCATTTGATGAAACAGCTCTTCTTCGCGCGCGACTGTGCCGCCTTGAACTGGTCGGCCATCTGCTTGGCCGGCCGGTAGGCACGCACCGTCTCGCCCCGCTCGCCGCCGATCGTGTACGCGTTGGCCGCGGTCGACGACTCCACGAAATCCTCGTACGACATTTCCTTGGCGATCGCGTCGATGGTGCAGGAACATTTGTAGACCATCTCCTGCGGCTGGCCCGGGTTGTCGCGCATGCAGGCGTGGACGTAGTCGACCCGGTCGATGGTCGGATAGTCGAAGGCGTGGCCCGCGAGGGGTAGCGCGGCCAGCGCCAGCAGGATCGATCGGGTGAGCAGGTTGTTCATGGTGGACCTCGGAAATATCGTTCGGATGGCTCTACTTGGCACGCGGATCGAACGACAGCTCGTCCTCGATCAGCGGGGTACCACCGGTGGGCACGGGCCCGTCGCGCGCGGCATCGTTCTCGACCCGCGAACGCAGGCGCACGATCCCGCCCGCGACCCGGTCGGACAGCACGAAGGCATACGACTTGTTCTGCGATGGACCGAGCCTCTCCTTCATCGGGTCGTCGACGAACGGGCGGATCACCACCTCGGTGGCCGCGACCTCCCGCCCATCGACCATCGCGGTCGTCGGATGGACGTCGGCCGTTTCGGCGAACGCGAGACGGATGCGGCGCCGGAAATAGTTTTCCGATCCCCCGAGTCGACGGTGCATGTCGCGCACGTCCTGCTCGAGAAAATAGAGAATCACCGGGTTGGCCTTCGCGTCGTCGAGCGGCGGCAGCGTGACGCGCCGTTCTCCGCTCAGGTACGCGACTTCGACGCTGCGCGTCGCGCCCTTCGGACGGATCGTCAGCGCGACGTGATCGTCGATGCCCTTCTCCAGCGTGCCGGTGCGCGTGTACCGATAGCGCAGCACGCCCGACGGCCCGACGGTACGAAGGTGGTCGTCGAGAAAGACCTTCTGCTCCGCGACCGAGATCGCGCTCTCGGCGGCCGTAGCGGTCGTTGCGATGGTCGCGGCGAACAAGACCGCGATACCCGCGATACCCGCGAGTCTCGTCGCGGAACGGAGAGGATTCATCGGGTTCGATGCATGCATGGCGGTGTTCATTGAAGGCGAGGCGTCAAAGTGGACGCGAGTTCGGAGGCGAGCTGCGGGTCGAGTCCCTCGAGCACGCGCGTGACCCTGCGCGCGTCATCGACCGCACCGAGCCGCAGGTAGGTCTTGCCGAGGTCGAACCAGGCGCGGGCGTAGCGCGGGTCGAGCTCGACCGCTTGTCGGAAGGCGTGGACGGCGCGGTCGTTCGCATCGAGCTGCAGGTAGCTTTGGCCGCGCATGAACCAGGACTCCGGCTCGCTCGCGACCGTGCCGATCCATCGGTCGGTCAACGCCAGGAGATCGTCCCAGCGACCGTCCACCTCGAGCGAAGCGGCCTGCATGAAGAACGGCAAGGCCTCGACCGGCTTCGCCCAGAACGGCATCGGGCCCGTCAGCGGACGCACGTCCGAATAAGCCGGGTCGTCGTCGATGGCAGCGGCGATCCAGTCGACCGGCGCGGCGAAGTAGTACCCGTCGGCGCCCCGCAGGCGAAACGTCAGGATG
Source organism: Betaproteobacteria bacterium (assembly GCA_025356395.1). Classification (GTDB taxonomy): domain Bacteria; phylum Pseudomonadota; class Gammaproteobacteria; order Burkholderiales; family Burkholderiaceae_D; genus CAHJXF01. Next base: position 4,857 of record JANXTA010000074.1, on the reverse strand, counting down.
CCGACCAGTCGACCCTGATCGTCGAACAGCGCGCCGCCGCTGGCGCCCGACGTGAAGGCGGTCGTGGTCTGGATCACCTTGCTGCCGTACAGGTCGTGCAGCGCATTGACCATGCCCGCATGCATCTGCAGCCCGGCGCCACCGGTGTAGCCGGCCGCGACGACCGACTGTCCGACCTGCAGGTCCAGCGCCCGGGACAATGGGATCGCCGGCACGTCGTCGAGTCCGGGGACCTTCAGCAGGCACAGATCGCGCTCGAGGTCGGCCCGCTCGGCTTCGGCGCGCCAGCGCGCTCCGGACCGGACCAGCGCCACGCTCGCGGCGTTGCGCGTGACATGGCAGTTGGTGACAAATCGTCCGGGCCCGACACTGACCGCTGTCCCAAGCGCAAAGCCTCCCTGCTCGTTCATCGCCTCGACCTTGAGCACACTTCCGGCGAGAGCGATGGCCCGCATGCGATCGAGCTCCGCAGCGCCAGCCGACGACGCGGCGAACGCGAGCGCCAGCATGAGCGCGAACCCGCTCCGGACAACCCGGACGAGATCGGGCTCAAGGAATCGGCACACCGCGCGCATCGATCCGGGGAACGCCGTAACTCGCGAGGATGCCGTCGATTCGCGCCTGGTTCTTCTCGATCAGCTGATCGATCTGCTCTTTCCACGCCGCTTCGCCGTAGCGCACGCCCATCACGATCTCGTAGTCGAACTTGACGTTCTTCTCGGACGGCAGCACCAGCAGCGTGAGTGGGCGCGCCTCCTGCTTCTTCGCGTAATAGCCCGCGATCGGTCCCCAGACGATCGCCGCGTCGATCTTCTGCGCGGCCAGCTCCTTGTCGATGATCTCGCCCGCGTATTGCTCGGGGTCCGCGTTGAGCGTGCGATACGGAACGCCCTGATCAACGAGGTCGTGCTTCGCGAGCCAGTCGCCGGCGGGCGACCGGTCGTAGACGCCGATACGGAGCGCCTTGAGCTGCTCCTTCGGCAGCGCCAGGAACTGATCGACCGTCGTGACCGAGGCCAGCTTCCCCTGTTTCGGAAAGACCAGCACGTAGGTCGATCGATAGTAGGAGCGCGTCGCCGCCACCTGATCGAAGCCCTTGGGCACGCTCATCACGAGGTCGCACGGATAGTCCTCGCCCGGCACCTTGAAACGCAGCGTGTTGCGGATGAACGCCATCCGCTGCGGAAAGAAGAAGTACTTGAGCGGCAATTTCAGTTCGGAGGCGAACAGTTGCGCGATCTTGTCTTCGTACCCTTCACCCTTGTCGTTCGAGAAGGGCAGGTTGTTCGGATCCTGGCAGACCCGCAGGGCCTGCCGCGCCGCGGGGGCGTCCTGGGCGTGCGAGACGGGCGCGAGAGAACACAGAAGCACGCACGCTGCACATCGCAGCGTGCGAGCCATCCGGTGATTGCGGTGGGGCGACATCGGGGTCCTTCCAGGTTTCAACGAGGCTCTGCAGACCATGCGAGACCGGCCACGTCGCGGCTCGAGGCACACGACCGCAGGCCAGCGAGCGGGCTACATCGGCTGGACCTTGGCCTGCTTGATGGCGCCGTCGGAGCGGCCCTTGAGATAGGCGTACAGATCGTCCATGTGATCCGTCACCGTCTTGCTTTCCTTCCAGCTCGGCATGCCCTTCTCGAGGCGGCCTTCCATCAGCGTCTTGCGGAAGTCGTCTTTCGACAATGTCTTCAGGCTCTCGATCAGCGAGGGACCGACGAGCCCCTCCTGGTTGGGTCCGTGACAGCGATCGCACGCCGACGCGCGCCACGCCCTGAATCCTTCCATCACGGCCGGGTTGACCTTCGTGCCGTCAACCACCGTTCCATAAGGCTTGCTGCCGGCAGCAGCATTCGGCGCCGGTTGCTGTGCCGCTGCCGTCGACGCCAAGACCGACAGCGCCACCGATGCGATCCATTTGTTCATTGTTGCCATGTCCTTCGAGATAGTCGGCGTGACGATGCACCGAGTCGCGCCGGATGAAGTCGAGTCGTGATGCGCGTCGGGCCGCGCAGAGTCGGTGAGGCGATCCGCAGAAACGCGGTGCGAACGACATTCACGAACGAGAAAAAAGAGGGGGCGCCCCGTCTCGACGACGAGACGCCCTTTGAACTACGTGCGCGCCATCAGCTGTCGCCGAGCGCGAAGATCGTCAGCGATCCACCGAGGTTGGTGTATTGCGACAGTTCCTTGTAACCACCCACGGCGCCCAGGCCTTCCGCGTCCTTCTCGAGCCCGGCCGCCATGCCGATGCCGGCCCAGCCACCGATACCCGAATACACGCCGACGTACTGCTTGCCCTTGTGCATGTAGGTGAAGACGTTGCCGATGATCCCGGACGGCGTCTTGAACTTCCACAGCTCCTTGCCGTCCTTCAGGTTCACGGCCTTCAGATAACCTTCGAGCGTGCCGTAGAAGATCACGTCGCCCGCCGTTGTCAGAGGACCGCTCCACACCGAGAACTTTTCCGGCAGCGACCAGACGACCTTGCCTGCACTCGCATCCCAGGCGATGAAGTTACCCATGCCACCATGGCTGTTCGGGGCCGGGAACATGGCCAGCGTCGCGCCGACATACGGCTGGCCGGCGGTGTAGTCGACCTTGAACGGCTCGTAGTCCATGCAAACGTGGTTAGTCGGGACGTAGAACAGCTTGGTGTTGGGGTTGAACGCGGCAGGCTGCTGGTCCTTGCTGCCCAATGCGGCCGGGCAGACGCCCTTGGTATTGACGTCGGGACCGTTGCTCGCCGTGCTGTACTTGGCCACCTTGACCGGACGACCCGTCTTCATGTCGATGCTCGACGCCCAGTTCACCGCGGGGTCGAACTTCTCGGCGACCAGCAACGCACCGTTGGTGCGATCGAGCGTGTAGCCGAAGCCGTTGCGGTCGAAGTGCACGAGTGCCTTGGTGGGCTTGCCCTTGACGTTGATGTCCGCGAGGATCATCTCGTTGACGCCGTCGAAATCCCACTCGTCGAACGGCGTCATCTGGTAGACCCACTTGACCTTGCCACTGTCGAGGTCACGCGCCCAGACGCTCATCGACCACTTGTTGTCGCCGGGTCGCTGCGCGGGATTCCAGGTGCTTGGATTGCCCGAGCCGTAGTAGAGGAGGTTCAGCGCCTTGTCGTAGCTGTACCAGCCCCAGGTCGTGCCACCACCGATCTTCCACTGGTCGCCCTGCCACGTCTTGAGCGACGAGTCGGCGCCGACCGGTGTGACCTTGCCGTCGGCCCACGTCGTGGTGACATTCGGATCGATCAGCATCTCGGCATCGGGCCCGACGCTGTACCCGCGCCACAGCATCTTGCCGTCCTTGATGTTGTAGGCGCTGATGTAGCCGCGCACGCCCCACTCGCCACCGCTGATGCCGGTGATGACCTTGTCCTTGAAGACATGGGGCGCGTTGGTATTGACGGCACCGCTCTTCGGATCGCCGTTCTTGACCGACCAGACGACCTTGCCCGATTTCGCATCCATCGCGATCAGCATCGAGTCGGCCTGCTGCAGGAAGATCTTGCCGTCACCGTAGGCGAGACCGCGATTGACCGTGTCGCAACACATCTGCGGAATCACGGCCGGGTCCTGCTTGGGTTCGTACTTCCAGACGATCTTCTGCGTGTCGAGGTCGACGGCGAAGACCTTGTTGGGGAACGGCGAATGGATGTACATCATGTCGCCGATCACCAGCGGCGAGCCCTCGTGGCCGCGCAGCACGCCGGTCGAGAACATCCACGCGACCTGCAGCTTCTTGGCATTGCCCGCATTGATCTGCTTGAGCGAGCTGTAGCGATGATTGAACTCGTTACCCGCCTGCGTGGCCCAGTTGTCCGAACTCGCCATCGCCTTATCGAGGTCTGGGTCGGCGACGGCCGCGACCGGCGCTGCCAACGACAGGCACAACAACAATCCTTGCCACCTTGCTTTTACAAACATGGTTGTCTCCTGGTGTGAAGCGTTCTCTAGTGCCGCTGCCGAGAATCCAGTGAGGTCTGTTTGAGGACCGGACATTGCATCCGGACCAGAACCCCTTCGCGAAACCACCTCAGCAACTCTTGCTTTGAATCATCCTTCGTGAGTTGCAGTATTCGGCGATCGCGAGACCAACCTGTGTGAACTGCTCACCGAGAATAGCGTTTAATTCTCGCGCCGCCAATAGTGGTTTTTTGAATCGCGTTGACAATGCAATGCACCATAAATATTTGGCACCGCAACAAATACGTTGCGTTTTTTTGCTCTCACAAAAAACGCTTCGATTCAATCCGACTTCATTCCATAGAGCGTCGCCGGTTGATGCTGTTCGCGAGTGACAATTGACGCAACGCAATAGCGTCCTCGTCGAGAAACGGCGCTCGCCGATCGCATACCCGCCCTTCGCTTCATCTAAGTTACAGCGACAAAGCGGATGCACGAAGAGGGTCGATGACCGGGCACAAGGTGTCGCATCGGTCGAGCGTGAAGCGACGTTGCCGCCGCGACGACTTTGCCGCATTGTGGCGCCCTTTAAAGAAAACCGACCCGAAGGAACGCGGCTGCACGAGTCGCGTCGTACGAGTCCCGACCGCCCCACCCCAAAGGAGACCTTCATGAAGACCAAAGCCGCCATCGCCTGGAAATCCGGCGCCCCGCTGACCATTGAGGAAGTCGACCTTCAAGGCCCGCAGGCCGGTGAAGTGCTCGTCGAGGTCAAGGCCACGGGCATCTGCCACACCGACTGGTACACGCTGTCGGGCGCCGATCCCGAAGGCATCTTCCCGTCGATCCTGGGCCACGAAGGCGCGGGCATCGTGATGGACGTGGGCCCCGGCGTGACCTCGCTCAAGAAGGGCGACCACGTCATCCCGCTCTACACGCCCGA
>JANXTA010000067.1 GCA_025356395.1 Betaproteobacteria bacterium | reverse complement strand
GCAACGTCACCGCCATCGTGTACACGCCGATCGCGTCCGACGCGACGCGGGTCGCGGCCCTGCTCTCCGGCGCGATCGACCTGGTGCAGGACCCGCCGCCGCAGGACCTGCCCCGGCTCGAGCACGACGCCGGCTTCCGGGTCTGGAGCGGCCCCGAGAACCGCATCATCTTCCTCGGCATGGACCAGCACCGCGACGCGCTCGAGGGCAGCGACGTCGCGGGACGCAATCCCTTCAAGGACGCCCGCGTCCGCGAAGCGCTGTGGAAGGCGATCGACGTCATGGCGTTGTCGACCAAGATCATGCGGGGTCAGTCCATCCCCACCGGCTGCCTGGCGACGTCGCCGGTCGGCTGCCCGGACCCGGTGCTCGAACGCGTCACGCCCGCGGACCCGGCCGGTGCGATCCGCCTCCTCGCCGACGCCGGATACCCGCAAGGCTTCGGCGTCGCGTTCGACTGCCCCAACGATCGCTACATCAACGACAGCGACCTGTGCGTCGCGATCGCCGGCATGCTGGCGCGCGTCGGCATCCGGGCACGCGTCAACGCGATGCCGAAGGCGCTCTACTTCCCGAAGCTCAGCCGGACCGACACGAGCTTCTACCTGCACGGGTGGGGCGGCAGCATCACGGACGCGCAGGACGTGCTGGACGCGATCCTGCACAGCACGGACGCGGCGACGGCGAAGGGTTCGATCAACTACGGCCGCTATGTCGACGTGCCGCTGGACCGACTGATCGATGCGGCGGCCGTCGAGATGAACCCGGTCAGGCGGAAGCGCCTCCTGATCGAGGCGCTGGCCCTGCAGGCCGGCGAGCATCGCTTCATCGTCCTGCATCGACAGAATCTCACGTGGGTCACGCGAAACAACGTCGTGGCCGTGCTCCTGCCGAGCAACATCGTGCGCGTGGAATGGATCCGGATCGATTGACCCGTCAACCGGTCAATCGCGGTCCGACCGCCGCTGGCTAGCGGCAGCGGTCGTCAGGTTCGATGCATCGCAGCCGACCATCGCCTCCGACGACGCGGACCCTGGCACCCGGGTTCCATCGCGATGACGCCTGAAGCAGGCGCGTGCTGCCGTTGTCGAACCTCACCGAGATCGCATAGGCCTTCTTCGCACGCCCCTTCCCATCGAACAACCGACTGAGGAAACCGGACAGGTTCTGTCTGGGTTCCACTTCAGTCGCCGTCACGACGCGCCCGCAAGTCGCCGCGGTGCAGTCGGCTGGCGAGTCCGCAGGTCGGCGGACATCGAGGACCACGCGCGCCGGCTCGCTCCGGCGCCCTTCGCCGTCGATCAACGTGAAGTCGACGATCCGTCGCGACGCACTCGAAACGGGGTCGACGGGAAAAATCAGGGTGCCCGGTTGCGACACGGGAAGGTCCGCCAAACGCGTCGTGACAGTTTCGGCTGCCGCCTCCGCTCGCTGGTCGGCGATCTTCATCTCGACCGACCCGACCGAGCCGGTGCCGGCATCGAACGCGATCGCCAATAAGAACGGCTTGTCGGTCACCAGCTCACCGGGCACGGCGACCGAACGGATCACGGGTGGGCGTACGGGACCCGCGGCAAAGTCGAACGTCTTTTCGATCGGTGCACTGCGCGTCCCGTCCGCTCCGACCAGCACGTAGCTGAAAGTCGCGTGACTCGGATGAATGGAGGCGAGCCCGATCTGCCCGGCCGCCGCCACGTCGGCCCGGGCAGCACCGGCGGGAACCGCGATCAGCACCGTGCGGTCGTCTCCAAAAACATCGCCGCGCACGAAGCGCACTTCGACGCCTTGCACCACGACGTTGCGAGCGGCGTAGCGCACATGGACATCGTGCTTGCTGCCATCGCCCACCAGCGGACCGGACGCACCGATGGACGCGATCGCCAGGGAGCGATGGAAGAAGTTGAACCAGACCACGCCACCGACCACGCAGGCGACCAGCAGCGTGATCGCCAGCGTGGCGAAGCGCAAGTGAGGACGCGCGGTGCGTCGTTCCGGGGCCGCCCCTTGATACGCGGCCGCGGTCTCGGCTTCTGGCGGAACGAGGCCTCTCTCCTGCGTGAGCGGCACCTGCTCCGCCCCAATGCCGCGCTGCGCGGCCCCCGGAGCGACGTGAAGGATCGACGCCCAGGTCTCCACGGCCCATCGCGCTTCGGCCGGCGACAGCGCTTGCCCGGATCCGAAGCGCTTCACGAGCTTCGCGATCTCCTGGTCCAGTTCGTTGCCCGTGTGCGCGCCGAGGAGCTGCTGCGGGACGTGGTCGTCGAGAGCGCGCAGCAACAGCGAAACCGCCGGCGACGGCGCCGGGAACTGCACCGAGAGAATCTCCGCGAGCCAGACCGGCTCGAAGAGCAGCGACGGCCCGTTCTTCTCGATCGCGGCCTGCACCGCCGTGATGAGAGTCATGTCAGCGGACAACGATGCGACCGATGAGGCGGAGATATTCATTTCACGGGTGGTCCGGCACGACAACGAGGTAGGGTCAACGCCAGATCGTAGCCAAAAGCAATGGCCGGCAGCGACGGCGCTCGACTGATTCTGCAACTGGAAACATGGCCGGTCGGTCGGCACCGGTCACAAGGTCGACGACGACTCGCCCCGATCGGCGGTCACGGACGAACGAGGGGCATCCAGATCTCGTTGCGTCGCAGAAACCAGGGTGTGTAGGGGGCGTCGTAGCGCGAGAAGATCGGTGCGCCGATCGGCGGCAACGCAGCGGCGACGAGCACATCCTTCAATCGGGTGAGGTGTTCCGCGTAATTCGCATCCGACCACAGTCCCGAGTATCGAATCACCGCGAAACGCTGCGCCTCGACCTGCCGCAGGCGGACCCGCGGATCGAGCGGCTCCGGCGCAGCGTCGAGCGCGACGGCCTTCGGCAAGACGAACTGAACGACGTGGCCACCGTCGGCCGCGGTCTGCGTGACCGGTGCGGTCATCGGCAGCCGAACCGGCGCTTCGGTTTGCGTGACGGGAGCCGTCATCGGCAGGCTGCGCGCGCCCTTGTTCTTGCCGAAGATGTAAGCCGCCAGGATCGGAAACGCCTGCCCTCCCGCTGCGTCGGCGGTGCCGGCGACGGTCACCTCGGCGACGACGTAAGGCGCGTAGTCACGGATCTCGATGTCGTCGATCGTTCGGACGATCCGGTAATCTGGTTCTTCGATGGCCATCGCGGGAATGGGTCCGGTTGCCGTGATCAGCGCGGCGAGGGCGTAGAAAACGGTCCGAAGACCACGGTGAGCGCGCGCGCGGTTCATCACGCCTTCGGCAACGTCACGCCGACCTGCCCCTGGTACTTGCCGCCGCGGTCCTTATAGCTGGTCTCGCAGACCTCGTCGCTCTCGAAGAACAGCACCTGCGCGACGCCTTCGTTGGCGTAGATCTTCGCCGGCAGCGTGGTCGTGTTCGAGAACTCCAGCGTCACGTAGCCTTCCCACTCGGGCTCGAAGGGCGTGACGTTGACGATGATCCCGCAGCGCGCATAGGTGCTCTTGCCGAGGCAGATCGTGAGCACATTGCGCGGAATGCGGAAGTACTCGACCGTGCGCGCGAGCGCGAACGAGTTGGGCGGGATGATGCAGACGTCGCCCTTGAAGTCGACGAAGCTCTTCTCGTCGAAGTTCTTGGGGTCGACGATGGTGCTGTTGATGTTGGTGAAGATCTTGAAGTCGTCGGCGCAGCGGATGTCGTAGCCATAGCTCGACGTGCCGTAGCTGACCAGCTTCTGGCCGGCGGCGTTGAGACGGACCTGCTGCGGCTCGAACGGTTCGATCATCTGGTGCGAGGCCGCCATGCGGCGGATCCAGCGGTCCGACTTGATGCTCATCAGGGCTCCAGGGGCGATGCGAGGAAGACGGGAGATTTTAAGGGACCGACGCGCGTCGACCGACGGCTGCCGTAGCCGTCACCTCGACGATGAAGTCGGCCACGCGCTCGACGTCGTCGAGGCGGAACTGCGGCAGCGACGTGGCGATGGGCACGTCGCTCGCGACCGCCACGATGCGCGGATCGTCCGGCGACAGCAGCGGCTTGCCGTTGGCGGCGCGATGCACCTCCAGCTTCGCGATCGCCTCGCGCTTGAAGCCTTCCACCAGCACCAGGTCGCAGTCGGACAGGTGCGACAGCAGCTCGTCGAGCCCCGGCTCTTCGGTCTCCCGATGCTCACGCATCAACGCCCACCGCGCCGGTGAGCTGATCAGGACCTCGTGCGACCCCGCCTTTCGAAACCGGAAGCTGTCCTTGCCGGGCTTGTCGATGTCGAACTTCTGGTGCGCGTGCTTGACCACCGACACGCGCAGGCCGCGGGCGGCCAGCAGCGGCAGCAACTGCTCGATCAGCGTGGTCTTGCCGGAGTTGGACCAGCCGGCAATGCCGAAGACGTTCATGGGACTGGGGGATGACGGCGCGAAGGTGGGACCGGATGGTACCGGTTCCTCTTCCGTGCGACTGCGGGGCATGGACTTTGGCGGGCAGCGTCGTTTTTTTCGGAGCCTGTCATCGCGACGGGCGCACTCGCGTTAGTCGCATTTATCCCCCGTATCCGTCACCACCGATCCGTCCTTCGACCCCGTTCCGCTCCCATGACCTTCGCCTCGCTCTCGCTCGACCCCCTGCGTCCGCCCAGGCCCGGGCTGTATCGCAACCTGTGGCGCTTCGCGGCCGGGTCGCGGCTCGCACTGGTCGGTGGCGCGTCTCTGCTGATCGGCTCGCAGCTCGTCCGCCTGTCACTGCCCTGGCTCGCGGGCCAGGCCATCAACGTGCTGCAGGCCGGCGGGCCGCAGCTCGTGCTCCATGCCGGACCGTGGGTCTGCGCGCTGCTCGCGGCGAGCGCCGGTGCGTGGGCGTTGCACGGCCCGGGCCGCGTCCTGGAGCGAGCCGTCGGCGTGCGCGTGCGTCGTGGTGTCTCGGAGGCGCTGTTCGACAAGCTGGCCTCCGCGCCGCTACGCTGGCACGACGGCCACGCGTCGAGCGACCTGCAGCAGCGCATGAGCCAGGCGACCGGCGCGCTCGATGATTTCGCGCAGAACCAGTACGTGATCCTGCAGGGCGTCGTTTCGTTCGTGGGCACGGTCGCCGCGCTGGTCGTCTTCTTGCCCGCGACCGGCGTGCTGGCGGTCGCGGCCTACACCGTGCTGGTGTGGGTCGGCATCCGCTTCGATCGCTCGATGACGAAGCTGGCGCGCAGCCAGAACGATGCGGAGCGGCGCTACTCGTCGGGCGTCCTCGAGTTCGTCGGCAGCATCCTCACGATCACGGCACTGCGCCTGCAGCCGCGTGCGGAGCGGTTGCTGGGCAAACGCCTCGAGGCGATCTTCGTGCCACTCAAGCAGAGCATCCGGCTCAACGAAGCCAAGTGGTGCGTCGTCGACCTGCTGACCACGTTGCTGACCTGGACCATCGTCGCGCTGTACGTCTGGCGCGCGCACGGCAGCGGCGCGACGGTGTGGCTGGGCGGCGTCTTCATGATCCATCAGTATGCCGAGCAGGCCGGTTCGGTCGTGATCTCGGCGGCCGCCAACCTCCAGAACTTCGCGCGCTTTCGCGTCAACTTCGCGAGTGCCGACGTGATCTGGGGTGCACCGCTGCGGGCGCAGGCGACCACGACGCTCGACCCTTCGTGGCAGCGCATCGACCTGCACGAAGTCGGCTACAGGCACGCATCGGACAACGCCTCAAAGCCGAACGGACCCGGCATCCGCGACATCTCGCTGTCGATCCGGCGCGGCGAACGCATCGCGCTGGTCGGGCCGAGCGGTGCGGGCAAGAGCACGCTGATGCGGGTCATGGCCGGCCTCTTCGACGCGCAACACGGCCACGTGAGTGCCGACGGCCTCGACCATTGCGGGGTGACGGCGCTGGCTGCGGTCACGACCTTCGTGTCGCAGGACGCCGACGTCTACGACACCAGCGTGATCGAGAGCATTACGCTCGACGGCTCGCCCGAGCCGAGCGCGCTGCAGGCGGCGCTCAGAGTCAGCGCCTTCGACGAGGTCCTCGCCACGCTGCCAGCCGGTCTCCGGTCGCCGGTGGGCGAGCGCGGGACGAACCTTTCGGGCGGACAGCGCCAGCGCCTCAGCCTCGCGCGCGGCGTGCTGGCGGCGACGGACAGCTCGCTGATCCTGCTCGATGAGCCCACGAGTGCGCTCGATCCGCTGATCGAGGCCCATGTGTACCGCGAGCTGAAGGCTGCGTTTCCGAACGCCACCATCGTGGCATCGGTCCATCGCATGAGCCTGCTCGAACATTTCGAGCGGGTGATGCTGATGCAGGACGGACGGGTACTAGACACGGGCACCGTCGACGAACTCGAGATACGTCAGCCGTTGCTGGCGGCGATGCTGAAGGGTGGTCCGCGGACGGAAGCGATCGAACGCGCGACGGCTTGACGCCGACCGGCAGCTTCTAGCGCGTCGCCCACGACGGCGTCATCGCCGTCGGCGCATCGGGCGGGGTCTCGAGCCGGAAGCGCGCGCGGAAGTCGTCGATGATGTCCTGCAACGCTTCCAGGCATTCGACGCAGTGGCTGCCCTGGATCCGCGACAGCTTCCAGTTGCAGCCCATCCGCTCGTCCACGGGGATCGCGAGCACCTCGCCGAGCGTGCATTGCTCGCATAGCGGCGTTCGCAAGGCGGCCTCGGCCAGCAGCTTGTCGAGCGCCTTAGCGGAGATACTTTCACGTTCCATGTCACTCCCCAGTCAGTGAAGTGCGGGAGCGCAAGGATAGTCGATGCGGCTCGTGAATTCCGCTGGATCGCGAGCGACGTTGCTGTGGCGCCCGCGATCGAGTCCGGCGCCTACCACTTGCAGCCCCTCCGACGCAGCGTGTCCCGGGCCATCGACAACAGGCCGAGGATGCTGGGATGTTTCAACGCTTCGTCGCAATCGGGACGCACGGCGGCCCGCATGCCTTCGCCGAGCGTGTTTCTGCCGAAGGCATCCTTGGCCGGGAATTCCAGTCGCTCGCGCTTTCTGGCCAGGGTGTCTTCCGCCGATTGCCAGCCCGTGACTGATCCAACGCAGGGAGGATCGATGCAGGCCCGGGATCACGACGGAGTCCGCTCGAGCACCGGACTCACACCTGGGCCAGTGCATCGATCGGATTCAACCGCGCCGCGTTGCGCGCCGGCAGGAAGCCGAAGACGATGCCGATCACGCTCGACACGACGAACGCGACGACGATCGACGTTCCCGAAACGATCATCTTCCAAGGGCTCCCCAGCAATTCCAGTCCCAGCGCGATCGCCAGCGCCAGAGCGATCCCGACGACCCCACCCAGCAGGCAGACCAGCACGGCTTCGATCAAAAACTGCTGGAGGATGTCGGTCTGGCGCGCGCCGACCGCCATGCGGATGCCGATCTCCTGCGTCCGCTCCACGACCGACACCAGCATGATATTCATCACGCCGATGCCGCCGACGATCAGCGAGATCACGGCGATCGCGGAGATCAGCAACTGGCTCGCCTCGCTGGCGCGCTCGAAGGACTGGCGCATGGCGTCGTTGTTCGACAGGAAGAAGTCGAGCTTGCCGTGGCGCAGGGTCAGCAGGCGCTTGACGCCCTCCTCGGCCGCCTTGGTGTTGGCATCGTCCCGGATGCGCAGCGTGATGCTGCGAAACGAGTCCTGGCCGGTCATGCGCGCCATCGCGGTCGTGTACGGGATCCACACGTTGAGCGAGTCGTCGCTGTAGAACACGCTGTGCTGCTTCTCCGTCACGCCCACGATCCGGACCGGCACGCTGCCGAGCAGGATGACCTGTCCCAGCGCGGGACTGCCGTCGGGGAACAGCGCGCGTTCGACGTTGCCGTCGATCACCGCTTCCTGGGTCTGCGATCGGATCGCACTCGCACCGAAAGCCTGGCCGGTGGCGAAGCCGTAGCCGCGCACGCGGAAGAACGCGTCACCGACGCCGCTGACCGAACTGGTCCGGGTCACGTTGCCCCGTCGCAGCGAGACGCTGGTGCCGATCAGCGGTGTCACGCTGTCGACGTATTCGAGCGTGGCCAATGCCCTGGCATCGCTCGCGTTCAGCGGCCGCGCGAGTCCGGACCGGATGTCGCCGAAGTTGCGGCCGGGATAGACGTCGATGGTGTTGGTGCCGAGCGAGGAGATTTCGGACAGGATCTGCCGGCGATACCCTTCACCTACCGCGACGACCGTCACCACCGACGCGATGCCGATGACGATGCCGAGCATGGTCAACGCGGTCCGCATGCGGTGGCTGGCCATGCTGCGGATCGCCATCGCCCCGGCCTCGACGAAGCGCGCCACGACGTTGCGCCACCACGACTCGGTCGCGGCCGCCGGAACCTCGCGTTCGTCGCTGTGCCCCACATGCGGTTGCGTCCGCCGATCCGCGACCACGAGGCCATCGCTCAGCGCGATCACGCGATGAGCGTGCGCGGCCACCTTCGCATCGTGCGTGACGATAATCACGGTGTGCCCGTGCGCGTTGAGCTCCTGCAGGATGCGCAGCACTTCCTCGCTGCTGGTGCTGTCGAGCGCACCGGTCGGCTCGTCGGCGAGGATCACCTCGCCACCATTCACGAGCGCCCGCGCGATGCTGACCCTCTGCTGCTGCCCACCCGACAGCTCGCCCGGCCGATGGCTGGTGCGGTCGCTGAGCCCGAGCCGATCGAGCAGTCGATGGGCGCGCTCCTGGCGCTGAGGGGTGGGCATGCCGGCATAGATCGCGGGGATCTCGACGTTGCGCTGCGCCGTCAGGTCGCCGAGCAGCTGGTAGCGCTGGAAGATGAAGCCGAAATGCTCGCGCCGCAGCCGGGCGAGTTCGTCGGGCCGCATCGTGCGGGTCTCCTGACCCGCCACGCGATAGCTGCCCGAGGTCGGCTGGTCGAGGCAGCCGAGGATGTTCATCAGCGTGGACTTGCCCGAGCCCGACACGCCCATGATCGCGACCAGCTCGCCGGCCTCGATGCGCAGCGTCACGTCGCGCAGCGCATGGACAACCTGATCGCCGGCTTGGTAGCTGCGACTCAGCGCCTCGAACTCGAGCAGCGCCGCCATCGTCAGCCGCCGGGTCTCGGACCCACTAACATCACTTCGCTGGTGACCACGTCGTCACCGGCTTTCAGGCCGTCTAGCACCTGCGCCATGATCCGGTTGTTCATGCCGATACGCACGATGCGGTCGTCGATTTTCAGGCCGTCCTTGACGCGGACCTTGAAGCGGCCATCCGGGGTCCTGGCACCGAGTGCGGCGCTCGGCACGATCAGCACGTCCTTCACGCTCGCCACGACGATGGTGGCCTGCGCCGTCATCGCGATGCGCAGCTTTCCGTCGGGGTTCGCGACTTCGAAGATGCCGTTGTAGTAGACCGCCTTGGCGCTGCTCGACGTCGTCGCGGCGGCACTGGCCACGGTATCGGTTGCGATCGTCGTCGGTCCCGGCTCGACCCGCCTGAGCACGGCCTCGTAGCGTGTATCGGGGTCACCGAGCAGCGTGAACCACACGGGCAGTCCGGCGCGGACGCGCGGCACGTCGGCCTCGGAGATCTGCGCCTTGATGGTCATCGTGTCGAGCTGCGCGAGCTTGATGATGGTCGGCGCCGACTGGTTGGAGTTAATGGTTTGGCCCTGCTCGGTGACGACCGCGACGACGGTCCCGGCTATCGGCGCGGTGACGCGGGCGTAGCCGACGTTGACCTTCGCCGTGTCGCGCGTCAGCTCGGCCTGCGCGAGTTGCGCGTCCAGCGATGCGATGTCGGCCTGCGTCGTCGCCAGCAAGGCATCGGCGCTTTCCAGGTCGGCCTGCGATCCCGCATCGATCGCCACCAGCGCCTTCAGCCGCGCGGCGGCGAGGCCGGTCTGCTTCTGGAGCGCCTGCTTCGATGCGCGCTGGGCGCGCACGCTCAGCACGCCCGCCTCGGCCTTGCGCAACTCGTTCTGCTGCGTCGACGAGTCGATCTCCGCGATCAGCTGTCCCTTGGCGACGCGATCCCCGAGGGTCACGTGCAGCTTCGTCAGCACGCCGGTCACCTGGGCACCGACGCTGACCAGCCGGGCTGCCTCGATGGTGCCGGTGGCGAGTACCGCGTCCTCGATGTCGCCCTTGACGACGGCCGTGGTCGTGACTTGCGGCGGCGGCGTCTCCTTGAACGCGAACTTCGCCAGGCCCGCTCCGACGAGGACCACGAGCAGCACGATCGCGATTCCCCAACGCCAACGACTCCGCCGCTTCATCACTTGCCTCCCTCCTGGTTCCAGCCACCGCCCAGTGCCTTGTACAACGCGATGCGCGTGGCCTGCTCCTCGAGCCGCAGGCTGATCAGTCCCTGCTGCGCGCCGAACAGCGAGCGCTGCGCCTCGAGCACCGTCAGGTAGCTGCTGCCGCCCTGCCGAAACACCGCGTCGGACAGGCGGAAGCTGGTCTCGAGCGCATCGATCAACGCGAGCTGTCCGCCCGTCCGCGCGGCCAGCGTCGCACGCGACGCCAGCACGTCCGCCACCTCGCGGAACGCGGTCTGCAGGCTGCGCTCGTAGGCCGCGACGGCGACCTCCCGGTCGATGCGGGCGATGGCGAGGTTGGCGTCGTTGAGGCCGCCCGTGAAGATCGGCAGCGTGATCGACGGGGCGACGTTGAAGTATCCGCTGCCACCGCTGAACAGCTGCTTCAGTTCGACGCTGGATGTGCCCGCGGCGGAAGTCAGGCTCACCCGTGGGAAGTAGGCGGCTCGTGCGGCACCGATGTTCGCATCGGCGGCCTGCAGGTCGCGCTCGGCACCGCGTACGTCGGGCCGCTCGACGAGGACCGACGACGGCAGATCGTCCGGCACGGCGAACAGCACGACGGCCGCGTCGGGCAGGCTGGCCGCAGGCGCGAGCGCTGCGTCCAGCGGCTCGCCGATCAGCAGTTCGAGGACGTTGCGATCGAGCGCGACCTGGGTCTCGCTTGCGGCGACCTGGATGCGCGACGCCTCGACCGTGGATCGGACCTGCGCCACGGCGAGTCCGGTCGAGGCGCCCAACGCACGCATCCGGACCGCGAGATCGAGCGTGCGCTGCTGGCTCTGGAACGTCTGTCGCGACAACACGAGGCGCTGCTGATCGGCGGCGAGCGTGAGCCAGGCACCCGCCACTTCCGAGACCAGCAGCACCTGCGTACCGCGTCGCGCCTCTTCGGTGGAGAAGAAGGCGGCGAGCGCCGCATCGCTCAGGTTGCGCAGCCGGCCGAAGAAGTCGATCTCGTAGCTGACATTGATGGCCGCGGTGTAGTCGCTCGCGGTGAAACCGTCGCTGCGCGTCCGCGTCGCCGACGCACCGCCCTGCGCGACCGGCAGGCGGGCCGATTGCTGGACGCGATGCAGCGCCCGCGCCCGTTCGACGTTGAGGGCCGCGATGCGCAGGTCGCGGTTGTTGCGCAGCGATGCGGCCACGACCGCACGCAGCCGATCGTCGGCGATGAAGGTGTCCCAGGCGAGCGCGTTCGCCGTGGACGCATCAGGCGTGCCGGCCGGCGGCCGCTCGATGCCGGCACCGCGTTCGCTCCACGACGACAGCAGCGGTGCGTCGGGCCGTCGGTGCTCGGGCGCCAGGTTGATACAGGCGGCAAGTCCGCACGCCGCGGTGGCGACGAGCGAGGTCCGAAGACGATCCCACGCGATCGAAGGGTGGCTCATGCGGGCGGGAGGGGATCGGGACGGCGTGGACGCCGTGGCGCGACGTGCAGGAAGACAACAGCCGAAGCATATCGCCCGAGGGGCCTTCCCGAAGCGGACGTCGCAATTCCACAGAAAAGTCGCGGTGCCACGGTAAACTCGCCGACGCCCTGAACAACAAGGGCCGTTCAACCACCCGCGAACATGTCCCGCAAGCTATTCGTCACCACCGCGCTTCCCTACGCCAACGCGCCGTTCCACATCGGCCACATGATGGAATACATCCAGGCCGACATCTGGGTGCGCTTCATGCGGATGCGGGGCCACCAGGTGGCGTTCGTCAGTGCCGACGACGCGCACGGTGCGCCGATCATGATCGCGGCCGAGAAGGCCGGCAAGACGCCGCAGCAGTTCGTGGGCGAGATCGCGGCCGACCGACAACGCTACCTCGACGGCTACTACCTCGACTTCGATCACTGGCACTCGACCGACTCGGCCGAGAACGTCGAGTTGTCGCAATCGATCTATCGATCGTTGAAGGCCAACGACCTGATCACGACCCGCGACGTCGAGCAGTTCTTCGACCCAGTCAAGAACATGTTCCTGCCCGATCGCTACATCAAGGGCGAGTGTCCGGTGTGCCATGCGAAGGACCAGTACGGCGACTCGTGCGAGGTCTGCGGCTCGGTCTATTCGCCGGTGGAGCTGATTCGTCCATTCTCGGCGCTGACCGGCGCGACGCCGGTGCTGAAGTCTTCGGAGCATTTCTTCTTCAAGCTGTCCGACCCGCGCTGCGCGAGCTTCCTGAAGGCCTGGACCGCGGGGCTGTCCACCACCAGCGGCGTCTCGCGCCTGCAGTCCGAGGTCCGCAACAAGGCGTCGGAGTGGCTGCTAGGCAAGCCCGACGCCGACGGCAACCTCGACCCGAAGGGCGGCTTGGCCGACTGGGACATCTCGCGCGACGAGCCCTACTTCGGCATCCCGATCCCCGATGCACCCGGCAAGTACTTCTATGTCTGGCTCGACGCGCCGGTCGGTTACCTGGCCTCGCTGAAGAGCTACTTCACGTCGGGCAAGGCCGCGGCCGACGGACAGACCCAGACCTTCGACGAATACCTCGCCGACGAGGGTGTGGAGCAGGTCCACTTCATCGGCAAGGACATCATCTATTTCCACACGCTGTTCTGGCCGGCAATGCTGCGCTTCTCGGGCCGCAAGACGCCGGACGCCATCAACGTCCACGGCTTCATCACGCTGTCGGGCGGCGAGAAGATGTCCAAGAGCCGCGGCACCGGCCTGTCGCCGCTGCGCTATCTCGAACTCGGCATGAACCCCGAATGGCTGCGCTACTACATCGCGGCCAAGCTCAACGCGCGCATCGAGGACGTCGAGTTCAATCCGGAGGACTTCACCGCCCGCGTCAACAGCGACCTGATCGGCAAGTACGTCAACATCGCGAGCCGCGCGGCGGGCTTCATCGCCAAGCACTTCGACGGACGGCTGTACGGCGATGCCGACGTGGCACGCGACGGCTTCGCGAGCGAGCTGCGCGACGAGTCGCGCGAGATCGCCCACGCGATCGAATCGCGCGAGTTCGGCAAGGCGATCCGCCTCGTGATGGAACTGGCCGACGCGACCAACGGCTTCTTCGACATGGCCAAGCCGTGGCTGCTCGCCAAGTCCACCGACCCGGCCGATCGCCTGCACCTGCATCGCGTGTGCACGCAGACGCTCGAATGCTTCCGCGTGCTGACGATCTACCTGAAGCCGATCCTGCCGCAGCTCGCCCGCGAAGCCGAAGCCTTCCTCGGCTTGCCGCCACAGCAGTGGTCCGACATCGACATTCCGCTCGCGCCCGGCGCTGCGGTACATCCGTACAAGCACCTGATGGCACGCGTCGACCCGAAGATGCTCGAGGCGCTATTCGAGTCGGCGCCGGGACTGGCCACGCCGGCTCCCGAACCGCTCGCCGCAGCCCCAGCCATCGAGCCGATCGCCGAGACCATCACCATCGACGACTTCAACACGATCGACCTGCGGATCGCACGCATCGTGTCCGCCGAAATGGTCGTAGGCTCGACCAAGCTGCTGCGCTTGACGCTCGACATCGGCGAGCGCGACGGGGCGGGCGCGGTCGTCACGCGCAACGTGTTCTCGGGCATCCAGAGCGCGTATGCCCCAGAGCAACTGAGCGGCAAGATGACGGTGATGGTCGCCAACCTCGCGCCGCGCAAGATGAAGTTCGGCGTCTCCGAAGGCATGGTGCTGGCCGCCAGCGCCGTCGACGAGAAGGCCGCGCCCGGCCTCTACGTGCTCGAACCGCACGAAGGCGCGGTGCCCGGCATGCGGGTGCGCTGACTTGTCGGCATCGACCACGCCGCTTCAGGCGGAAGTCGCCACGGGTTTCTTCGGTGCGGAGGTCGAAGGGCCGGCCGCCCCTGCCGAGGTTCGCCGCGAAGCGTGCCAGAAGCTGGTCAGCCAAGCCGTCGCCTCGTGCCGGATGCTGCGCTTCCGCGACGACCTCTCCGATCAGGAAGTGCTGCAGTCCTGCCACTTCGGCCTGCTGACCGCGGGCTTCACCACGCGTGTCGAGGCCGACTGGATCGTGATGCGGATCGCCGAGGCCCTGGGCTGGTCGCCTTCCGATCGACCGCGCTGGAACTGAACGCGGGTCGACCGGCCGCTCAGGCCGCCGTCGCGCTCTCGAGCATCGACAGATAACCCGACTGCAGTTCCATCGACGGCAACGTGCCGCGTCGTGCGAGCACCGCATGTGCGCGCGGCAGGTTCCAGCACGGCAGGTTCGTAAACAGGTGATGCTCGCAGTGATAGTTGACCCAGTACGGGGCGACCAGGATGCGTTCGATCAGGCCGACCCGCGTGGTGCGTGCCTGACGCAGCGGATCGCGCTGATCCTGATCGATCAGCGCGTGCTCGGCGATGTTGCGGACGCGCGAAACCAGTTGCAGCCAGGTCGCCATCGGTACGAGCCAGAGCACCACCCACACCCACCAATAGCCGGCCACCGCGAACACTGCGAGGCCGAGCGCGTTGCCGATCAGGAAGCGACGATCCTTCGCCAGTTCCTCACCGACGATGCGCAGCACCGACTCCTCCGCCGCACGAGTCTTCACGCACTTCGCGATGTGACCGAAACGTTGCTTGAAGAAGGTCTGGCCGGTGAGATCGCGGACGACCTTGCGCGCCAGCGACCGACGCGTGATCGGGAACGGCGCGGACAGCACGAGGTCGGGGTCCTCGGCCTGCTGTACGTATCTGTGATGCGTCAGGTGATACGGCCGGTACTGGCGGATGTCGCCCGAACAAAGCCAGGTCGCCAGCCAGTCGTTGACGCGCCGCGTCGGATGCAGATGCGCGTGCGCGGCGTCGTGCATCAGGATGAAGAGGCCGAGCTGGCGCGCACCGACCACGACGATCCCCAGCGGGATCGTGACCGGCCACAGGACGCCGACGACCATCGCCAGCGCGATCACGCCCCAGCAGTGCGCGACCAGCCAGAGGCCGCGCCACGACGAACGCGCGGACAGGTCGGCCCACTCGTCCGGTGAAAAATAGGCTTGCGGATCAGCGCGGGGGGCGACGGCCATACCAACCTCTACGGTAAATGCGACGCGAGTTCATCGCGCCACGACCTTCAGGACCGGACGACGCGCCGCCTTCGCGGACGGGACGTGCCATTCGCTGCGCAGCAGGTTGAGGATCTCGCGCGTGGACTGGTCCGCGGACGCACCGGTCGCCGCGTCGCGCAGGATCACGCCCAGCGACAACGCCCAGAAGCGCCGCGCGCGCAATGCCGGATCGTCGGTGAGCGGCCACCCTCGTTTCGCGCGCATGGCCGCATAGGCGTGCGCGCCTTCGACATGCAGACGCTCGACGGTCCGCGCGATCAGCAGCGCGAGATCCTGGCGGCGACGCGCGAGGGTCAGGGCCTCGATGAACAGCGCCATTCCCTCGGCATGGGCGACCTCCACGACCAGCGCTTCGACATAACTCGAAATGGTTCGCATGCGACCGGCGGCCTTCTCGGTCACCAGCGCGGCGCGCAGGACCTCGCGGCAGGCGACTTCGACGAACAGCGCTTCCTTGGTCCGGAAGTAGTAGGTCACCTGGCTGGGGAAGGCACCGGCAGCCGTCGCGATCTGCGCGACCGACGTGGCGGCGAGGCCCTGGCTGCGAAACAGGTCGAGTGCCGTGTCGAGCAGCAGCGAACGCATGCGTCGCCCCGGCTCGCGCGACAACCGCGGGAGCGATACTGATTCATCGAGTACGGACCTGGGCATGGCACTATTTGTATCACATACAAGTAAGCGCGTGAAGCGAAGATGCGTGGCACGCCCGTGGCCGGTTACCTCCGAAGCCCATCGCTATAATCGACACACAACGGCCCGCGTCGTCGACAGCTCCTGCTGCTCGCCCTTCGCCAGAAGCCGCCCCGACAACAAACCCGAGGAGACGGTCGATGACGTGCCGTTGCAACGTATGAAGGCCGTGCTCTGTCGCACGCATGGCCTGCCCGACACGCTGGAGCTCGCCGAACTCCCCACGCCGCAGCCGGGTCCTGGCCAGGTCCTGATCGCGGTCAAGGCTGCCGGAGTCAACTTCCCCGACACGCTGATCATCCAGAACAAGTACCAGTTCAAGCCGGCACTGCCCTTCTCGCCCGGTGGCGAACTGGCCGGCACGATCACCGCCATCGGTCCCGACGTGAAGGGCTGGACGGTCGGGCAGAACGTCATCGCCTTCACTGGCTGGGGCGCGTTCGCTGAAGAGGTCGTCGCGGACGCGATCAAGCTGATCCCGATCCCGCCCGGCGTGCCCTTCGACATCGCCGCCTCCTTCGTGATGACCTACGGCACGTCGTATCACGCGGTCAAGGATCGCGCGGCGATCCAGCCCGGCGAGACGATGCTGGTGCTCGGTGCGGCCGGCGGTGTCGGCCTGGCTGCGGTCGAGATCGGCAAGGCGCTTGGTGCCCGCGTCATCGCGGCGGCATCCACCGACGAGAAGCTCGCGGTGTGTCGCGAGCACGGGGCCGACGAGACGATCAACTATTCCACCGAAGACCTGCGCGAGCGCATCAAGGCGCTGACCGACGGCAAGGGCGTCGACGTGGTGTACGACCCGGTGGGCGGCATCTACTCCGAGCCGGCGCTGCGCAGCATGGCGTGGCGCGGACGCTTCCTCGTGGTCGGCTTCGCCAACGGCGAGATTCCGAAGATCCCGCTCAACCTCACGCTGCTCAAGGGCTCGTCGATCGTCGGCGTGTTCTGGGGCGACTACGCGCGCCGCGAACCGAAGGCCAACGCGAAGGACCTGATGGAGCTGGTCGGCATGATGCAGGCCGGTACGATCAAGCCGCTGATCTCGGCGCGCTATTCGTTCGCGCAGGCGGCCGAGGCGCTGAACGCGGTGATGCAGCGGAAGGTGACGGGGAAGATCGTCCTGGTGCCTTGAACATGTCATCCCGGCGAAGGCCGGAACCCCAATGTTTTTGTTCACCCCCAATGAGGTCCCGGCCTTCGCCGGGATGACACAGTCAGAGAAAAGCGAGATAGAAAATGGATTTCGACTACAGCCCCAAGGTGCAGGAACTGCGTTCACGCCTGCTCGCGTTCATGAACGAGCATGTCTATCCGAACGAGCATAGGTTCCACGAAGAGATCGCGGCCAATCGTGCGAAGGGCGATGCCTGGATCCCGACCACGCTGATCGAGGAGCTCAAGCCGAAGGCGCGTGCCGCCGGTCTGTGGAACCTCTTCCTGCCGTTCTCGAAGCGCGTACCCGAGGGGCTGACCAACCTCGAGTACGCACCGCTCTGCGAGATCATGGGTCGTGTCCACTTCGCGCCCGAGATCTTCAACTGCGGTGCGCCCGACACCGGCAACATGGAAACGCTGGAGCGCTATGCGTCCGAGGACATCAAGCGCCAATGGCTCGACCCGCTCCTGCGCGGCGAGATCCGTTCCGCCTTCCTGATGACCGAGCCCGCGGTGGCTTCGTCGGACGCGACCAACATCCAGTGCTCGATGACGCGCGACGGCGACGACTACGTCATCAACGGGCGCAAGTGGTGGTCGTCGGGTGCCGGCGATCCACGCTGCGCCGTGTATATCGTGATGGGCAAGACCAATCCCGACGCCGGACGTCACGAGCAGCAGTCGATGATCGTCGTGCCCGCTGACGCGCCGGGCGTGACGGTAATGCGTCCGTTGTCGGTGTTCGGTTACGACGACGCCCCCCACGGCCACATGGAGGTGGACCTGAAGGACGTGCGCGTGCCGGTCGGCAACGTGCTGCTCGGCGAAGGCCGCGGCTTCGAGATCGCGCAGGGTCGGCTCGGGCCGGGTCGCATCCACCATTGCATGCGCCTGATCGGCGTGGCCGAACGCGCGCTCGAACTGATGTGCAAGCGGGCGCTGGAGCGCACCGCGTTCGGCAAGAAGATTTCCGAACAGGGCATGACGCTCGAGAAGATCTCGGATGCGCGCTGCATGATCGACCAGGCCCGTTTCCTGACGCTCAACGCGGCCTACAAGATGGATACGGTCGGCAACAAGATCGCCAAGTCCGAGATCGCGATGATCAAGGTCGTGGCCCCGCGGATGGCCTGCCAGGTGATCGACTGGGCGATCCAGATCCACGGCGGCGGCGGCGTGTCGGGCGACTTCCCGCTGGCGATGATGTACGCGCACTCGCGCACGCTGCGGCTCGCGGACGGACCGGACGAAGTGCACCAGGTCGCGGTCGCGAAGCTCGAGCTCGCGAAGCACATGACGATTCCGAAGAGCAGGCACGCGTCCGCGGTCTCGCCGCTCGATGAGATGCCGGTCACGCGCGGCTGATCCTGGGTGGCTCTCCCTCCTCTGGATGGAGGGCCATTCCACGCTACGACGCGAGGGTCTGCCTCACCGATCGCGGCCTGCGCGTCGCCCAGGTTGAGGTAGGCCACGCCGCGCAACGGGTCGAGTCTCGGCGTCGTCTCGAACCATCGCAGGGCTTCCGCGTGCTGGCCTTCCTTGAAGAACACGAAGCCCAGATTGTTCGCCGCCATCGCAGAGGTCGGATCGAACTTCATGGCGTCGAGCAGCGACGTTTCGGCCAGTGCGTACTGCTTCTCACGATAGAGCTGCAGCCCCCTGTTGTTGGCGGCCTCGGCGCGCTGCCGATCGCTGACGACGATCGCCTCGGTCGACTTCAGCACCTCGGCCTTGCCCTCCAGGTAGGTCACGGTGACAGGCTAATTCGAGGTCGGCCCTGCCCGCTTCCATTGCGCGTTGAGCGCGAGCGCATCGGCCGGCAGTTGCGTGCTGGCTTCGGTCAGGTATTCCTTGGCCTTCGCAGTGGCGAACACGAAGTCACCGCCCTCTGAACCCGGCAGGTTGCAGAAGGCAGGTGTCTGCAGCGAGATCTTCGAGACCAAAGATGCAACGTAGGCTGCGATCTCGGTGGCCGTCAGGATGCCGTCGCCATTCGGATCGGCCTTGCCGTCGAGCGCCTGCAGCAAGGTCCACGTGAAGACCGAATGGCCACCGGGGCCGCCGTCCGCGACCATCTGGTCGGCACCGCCCGCAGTCAGCATCTGGCGACCGACGCGACGCGCGTTGTCCAGCAGGAAGCGGTCGGCACCCCCGCGCGCCAGACCCAGGCCGCTGTTGCACGCGTCCATCACGAAGAAGACGTGGCGTGCTCCAAGACTCTCCGCGATGTTCTTGATTTCGGTTATCGCGATGGCTTCGGTCGCGGTCTGACGCGGGTCTGCATCGACCGGGATGATGTAGCCGAGCGAGCGACCCGAGGCGAGCTGTCGGGTCGCACCGTGGCCCGCGAAGAACACGAAGATCTGGTCCGCGTCCCCGATCGCCTGGCGACTCATCTTCGTGTCGAGGGTCTTGAGGATGTTGGCGCGCGTGGCCTCCTTGTCGACCAGCCTGACGATGTGGTCGGCCGCGAAGCCGAGCTTGTCGATCAACGCCTCGCGCACCGAGTTCGCATCGGCTGCGGCGTACTGCAGGCGCGGCCACTTCGCGTAGTCGTTGATGCCGATCACGACCGCCCAGTTGCGCGTGCCGACCACGGCGGGCTCCGTCTTCACGGTCTCGGTGACGGCGCCCTTGCGAACCGAGAACTGCGTGTCGTCCCAGCCAGCGAACTGATAGCCCTCGCTCTTCAGCCGATCGAGCACGATCGGCAACGCCTAGATCGCACGCGGATGGATGTCGTGGAACAGGACGATGCCCTTCTTCTCGCGGGCAATCGCCTTCAGTACGCGATCGGCCACCGACGCGGGCACCGGGTCGGCCCAGTCGAGCGAGTCGATGTTCCACATGATCGACGTGAGCTTGAGCCCATTCAGGACCTCGAGCCCTTCCTTGTTCCGCGCGCCGTAAGGGAAACGGAAGATCGGCGCACGATCCCGCGAGACGCTCTGCAGTAGCTGGTCGGTCTTCGCGACCTCGTCGGTCAGGGCCTGTTCGTGCAGCCTGGTGAGCTGCGCATGCGTGAAGCTGTGATTGCCGATCACGAAGCCGTCCTTGGGCAAGCGTCGATCGACCTCCGCGAGCGGCCCCAGCTTGCTCGCGCCTTTCGCATCCAGGGCGCCGAGGTTGTGGCCGACCTGGAAGAAGGTTCCCGGCACGTCGTAGCGCTTGAGGATGGCGCGGATCTCGTCGGTGTACCTGGGGTGCGGGCCGTCGTCGAACGTGAACACGATGGTCTTCGGTGGAAGGCCCTTGCCGAACACCTCGGCCTCGCGCTGCCCGCGCATCAACGGCGCATCGGGCAACGGCTCCAGAGTACTGCCGGCTGCGTCCGCCACGAAGCCGCTGTCGCGGATCACGGCCTCGCGGCCGTAGAGCTTGCGGACCGCGGCGACATAGTCGTCCCAGCGTTCGCGCTTCGGCGACACGCCCCGCGCATCGACCTAGCCGAGGGTCGCGCTCAGTTCGCGGTCGTAGAGCCTCTCGATGTCATCGAAGGCATCGAGATCCTCGCCGAGGCGCTTGTGCAGCTTCACTCCGCCCAGCGTCTGCGCGCTCGCCACCTCGTCGCGCAGCCGCAGCAGCCGGTCCTTGAAGACAAGCCGGTCCACCGCGAACAGTCCGGGCGCCGACTCGATGTCGTCCAGCGCGGCATCGATACCCGCCGCATCGCCCGCGCGCCACTGCGCGACGACGGCCTCGGCGAGCGCTTCGGACTTCTCGAGATTGGCGTGGAAGAGGAACTCCCCGACCTGATGACCCCGGGCCGCATCGGCCGGAGTCCGCGTCGCGTCGTCGGCGAACAGCACGACGAGCTTGCGCTGGTAGGCGACCTGCTCGGCGAGCCGCGCCAGCAGGGCGGGTCGCGCGGCCGGCGAGGCGGTCGCAGCCGACGATCGGCTGTCGGGATCGGGACCTGCGGTCTTCTTCCACGCGACACCGGCCGCCACGGCGGCGACGATGGCCACGGCGAGGACGGCGGCGAGAGACTTTTTCATGGAGGCGGACGATACAAGCAATCGGCTTCGCCGACCTCAACCCGCCGCTCAGGTGCGCGAGACACTCGGAAGACGCCCCTCGATCCGAGCCTCCTCCTCGATGCCGATTCACCCGCTACGCGCTCGGCGGGTTCGGCGCGATGCGCAGTTCATTCCGTCCCAGGTCGTTGCCCGCGACTGCAGCGTTCAATCCGCGAAGAGCCAGGGTTCAAGCGTGCGGCGCCACGTCTCGTAGCGACGGATGTCCGGCGCGTGCCGCAACGTCAACGCGATGTCGTCGGCGCCGCCGAGCAGGTTCGCCTTGCGGGTCGGGTCGATGGCGAACGGCGTGACCTCGTGGTCGGTTCCGGTGATCCGCTGCGTGGCGAGATCGACGGCGAGTCGATAGCCGGGCTTCGCGCGGACCGCAGAGAACCAGGCGTCGACCTGCTCAGGCGATGCCACGATCGGCAGCAGCCCGCTCTTGAAGCAGTTGCCGAAGAAGATGTCGGCGAAGCTCGGCGCGATGACGACGCGAAAGCCTGCATCCCGCAGGGCCCAGACCGCATGCTCGCGCGAAGACCCGCAACCGAAGTTCTCGCGCGCGAGAAGGATACCGGCACCCTGGTAGCGGGTCGCATTCAGGACGAAGTCCGGATTGAGAGGCCGCCCGGAGCAGTCCTGGCCGAGCCGGCCCACGTCGAGGTAGCGCCATTCGTCGAACAGGTGCGGACCGAAGCCCGTCTTGCGGATCGACTTGATGAACTGCTTGGGGATGATCGCGTCGGTGTCGACATTGGCTCGATCGAGCGGCACGACGAGGCTGCTGAAGCGGGTGAAAGGCAGCATGTTCAGTGCGCCGTGATGTCGACGAAGCGGCCCGCGATCGCGGCCGCCGCGGCCATCGCCGGACTCACGAGATGGGTCCGCCCGCCGGCGCCCTGACGACCTTCGAAGTTGCGATTCGACGTCGACGCGCAACGCTCTCCCGGCAGCAGCCGATCGTCGTTCATGCCGAGGCACATCGAGCAGCCGGGCTCGCGCCATTCGAAGCCCGCGGCCACGAAGATCGCGTCCAGGCCCTCCGACTCGGCCTGCGCCTTCACGAGGCCCGAACCGGGCACCACCAGCGCCAGCCGGATCGTCGCTGCGACACGCTTGCCCCGAATCACGTCCGCCGCCACGCGCAGATCCTCGATGCGCGCGTTGGTGCAGGAGCCGATGAACACCTTGTCGAGGACGATGTCGCGCATCGCCGTGCCGGCATCGAGTCCCATGTAGTCGAGCGCTCGTTCCATCCCGCTGCGCCGCGTGTCGTCGACCTCGAGCGCCGGGTCGGGCACACGGCCATCGATCGTCGCGACCATCTCGGGCGAAGTGCCCCACGTGATGCGCGGGCGGATCGCGGCGGCATCGATCACGATCTCGCGATCGAAGTGCGCATCCGCATCGCTGACCAGCGTCCGCCAGTACGCGGCGGCCCGCTCGAACAGCTCACCCGACGGCGCGTACGGTCGCCCCTTCGCGTAGTCGATCGTCTTCTGGTCGACAGCGACCAAGCCGACGCGTGCACCGGCTTCAATGGCCATGTTGCAGAGGGTCATGCGGCCTTCCATCGACAGCGCGCGGATCGCCTCGCCGGCGAATTCGATCGCGTAGCCCGTGCCGCCGCTGGTGCCGATGGTTCCGATGATCTCGAGGACGATGTCCTTGGCGACGATGCCCGGCGCCGCCCGGCCCTCGACGCGCACCCGCATCGCCTTCATCTTCTGCACCGCGAGGCATTGCGTGGCCAGCACGTGCTCCACGTCGGACGTCCCGACGCCGAAGGCCAGCGCGGCGAACGCGCCGTGCGTGCTCGTATGGGAGTCGCCGGCCACGACCGTCATGCCCGGCAGCGTGGCGCCCTGCTCCGGACCGATCACGTGGATGATCCCCTGGCGCCGGTCGTCGTAGCCGAACTCGGTGATGCCGAATTCCGCGCAATTAACCGTCAGCGTCTCGACCTGCACGCGGGACAGCGCATCCTGGATGGGGATGCGACGCGACGTCGTCGGCACGTTGTGGTCGCAGGTGGCCAGCACGGTCGACGCGCGCCACGGCTGGCGGCCGCTCTCGCGCAGGCCTTCGAAGGCCTGCGGGCTGGTGACTTCGTAGACCAGGTGACGATCGACGTAGAGCAGCGCCGTTCCATCGGCTTCCTCGCGCACCACGTGGCGCTGCCAGAGCTTGTCGAGCAGGGTGCGCGGCGTCGCGCCGTCCGTGTTCATGCGAGCGCGGCAGGCCGCGGATAGCGGCGCGTCGAGACGCCCGCCTTGATCACCTGGCCAGGCACGTCGTGCTCGACGATCTCCGGCAGGTCGCGCGCGATCGCCAGCAGCGCCTCGAGATCGACGCCGGTGTCGTAGCCCATCGTCTCGAACATGTGGACCAGGTCCTCGGTGCAGACGTTGCCGGTCGCGCCGGGCGCGAAGGGACAGCCGCCGAGACCGCCCAGCGAAGCGTCGAAGCGAACGATGCCGACGTCGAGCGTCGCGAGCGCGTTGGCGAGGCCCATGCCGCGCGTGTTGTGGAAGTGCGCGGTGACCTGCATGTCCGGAAACCGCGACAGGACCGCCTCGCACAGGGCGGCCACCTGCGCCGGGTTCGCCATGCCGGTGGTGTCGCACAGCGACACGCCGCCGATGCCCAGCTGCCGATAACGATCGACGAAGCCCAGCACGCGGGCCGGCGGCACGTCGCCATCGAACGGACAGCCGAACGCGGTCGACAAAGCGACATTGATCGACGCCCCGGTGCCGCGCGCGACGGCGACCACGTCCGCGAAGTTCGCCAGCGACTGCTCGGGCGTCATCCGCAGGTTGGCGCGTCCGTGGGTCTCGCTCGCGGACATCACGAGGTTGATCTCGTCCACCTTGCAGTCGAGCGCCCGCTCGCACCCGCGCACGTTGGGCACCAGCGCCGCATAGACCACGCCGGGGACGCGGTCGATGGCGCGCATCACCGCTTCGGCATCGGCCAGCGCGGGAATCGCCTTCGGCGAAACGAACGACGTGACCTCGATCTTCGCGAGGCCGGTGCGCGACAGGCGGTCGATCAGCGCCACCTTGCGTTCTGTCGGGATGAATCGGGGTTCGATCTGGAAGCCGTCGCGCACCGAGACTTCCTGGATGTAGAGGCGCCTGCCATCGGGTGACTTCATGTCGGGGTCCTAGGTTGCCGTGAGTTCTAGACGATGCCCTGCGCCTTGAGGGCGTCGAAGGCCGCCGCGTCGATGCCGAGCGTGGCCAGTATTTCCTGCGTGTGCTCTCCGAGCTTCGGACCGAGCCAGCGGGTCCCGCCCGGTGTCGCGGACAGCTTCGGCACGATCCCTGGGAAGTCGATGACGCTGCCGTCCGGCAACGCATGCGCTTCGATCATGGCGCGCGCGCGGTAGTGCGGGTCGGCGTGGATGTCCGCGGCGTCGTACACGCGGCCGCTCGGCACGCCGGCCGTCTCGAGCGTGGCGAGCACGTCGTCGAGGTCGTGGCGGATCGTCCACGCGGAGATCGCGTCGTCGATCAGTTCGGTATGGAGCGTGCGACCGTCGTTGCGGGCCAGACGCGGATCCTCGCCGAGATCGGGACGGTCGATCGCCGCCATCAGGCGACGATAGAGGCCGTCCGCGTTGCCCGCGATGATGACGTACAGGCCGTCGCGGCACAGGTAGGTGTTGGACGGCACGATGCCCGGCAGCGACGAGCCGGTGCGCTGGCGGATGTGATCGAAGCCCGAGTACTCGGGGATCAGGCTCTCCATCACGCCGAACACAGCTTCGTACAAGGCCACGTCGATGAACTGCCCCTCGCCGCCGTTGACCTTGAGGTGATGCAGCGCGAGCAGCGCACCGATCACGCCGTAGAGGGACGCGAGCGTGTCGCCGATGCTCACGCCGACGCGTACCGGCGGCCGGTCGGGATAGCCGACCAGGTTGCGCAGGCCGCCCATCGATTCGGCGATGGCCGCGAACCCGGGTCGCTCCCGGTAGGGTCCGGTCTGCCCGTAGCCGGAGACGCGGACCATGATCAGCGACGGGTTGATTCGCGACAGATCGTCCCAGCCGAGACCCCACTTCTCGAGCGTCCCCGGACGAAAGTTCTCGATCACGATGTCGGCGTCGGCGACGAGCTCGCGCACGATTTGCTGCGCCTTCGGTTCCTTCAGGCTGAGCGTCACCGACTTCTTGTTGCGGCTCTGGGAGTACCACCACAACGACGTGCCGTCGTGGAGCTTGCGCCAGCTGCGCAGCGGATCGCCGCCGTCGGGCGACTCGATCTTGATCACCTCCGCGCCGAACTGCGCGAGCAGGGCAGCCGCGTAAGGTCCGGCGATCAGGGTACCGAGCTCGATGACCTTGACGCCTTGCAACGCCAGCGGCTTCGTCGTGCCTTCCATGCATGTCTCCCGACTGTTGAGCGCAGGGTCTCGGCCTTGTTCAGGCCACCTGCCGGAACGGTGCGTCGTAGCGGCCCGACAGCAGTGCGCCGGCCTGCGGGGCGAACGTCTTCAATCCGAGCTTCGCCAGCATCTGGTAGGTGGTGCACACCGAGCTCGACACGACCGGCAGGCCGCTCGCGGCTTCGATCAGCGGGATCGATGCCAGCGAGGGCATCTGGACGCAGGCCGACGCGACGATCGCATCGACGTTGGCGACGTTGAGCTTGCGCCACAGTTCCGCCGGTGCGGCGGGGTCGCGCGCGCCGACCTTCAGGTTGTCGTGGATCTCGAGCGAGATGCTGTCGACGACCTCGATACCCTCGTTCTCGATGTAGTCGATCACGAGGCGGGTGAGCGGCTTCATGTACGGCGCGATGATCGAGACCTTCCTGGCACCGATGACCTTGAGGCCGTCGACCAGCGCACCGGCGCTGGTCACCACGGGTGCAGGCCCACCGTTGTCGATCGTTCGCTGGTGCAATCGTGCCTCCGACACGCGGTGGTACCCGTTGCCCATGCTCATGATGGCGACCAGGCAGGCATAGCCGAGCACGTCGACACGGGCGTCCGACAGTTCCAGCGCGCAGCGGTCGGAGTCCCCGTCCATCTTCGCGAGTTCTTCCTTCGTCACGTTCATCATGCGCATGCGGCTCGAATGGAACGAGAAGCGTTCAGGCAACAGCCCTTCGCGGCCGCGCAGCATCGCGGGAATCTCGGTCTCCATCGTGGTGTTCGAACTCGGGACGATCTGCCCGATGCGGTAGGTGCGGTTCATGCCGGCCTCTGGAAGGGAATGGGAGGGATGCGTGGAAGGTCGCGGTCACTCTGGGAGCGGCTTGCCGCGCGTCTCGGGCATGAACCACGGCACCACGAGCCCGATCAGATAGATCGACCCCAGCGTCAACGCGGCGCGCGGGATGCTGCCGAAGGTGTGGATCATCGAGCCGGCCAGGATCGGGAAGATCCAGGCGATCATGCGCGACGCGTTGAAGATGAAGGCCGCTGCGGTCGCCCGCACGCTCGACGTGAACAGCTCGACCGGATAGATCGCCATCCACGAATAGGCGCAGCCGAGCGTGAAGAAGCCGTTGACGAAGGCAGCCCACAGCAGACCGTCGAGCGAAGTCGTCCACCAGTAGGTCATGACCGTCGTGGCGAGCGCGCCCAGATAGGTGAAGAAGAGGTACTTCCGGCGACCGATCGCATCCGCGACGAAGCCCGACAGCAGGTAGGCGACCACGGCACCGCCGGTATAGAGCAGCGCGGCGCGCAGGCCCCACTGACCGGGATTCGCGATGCCGGCCGCCCGCGCCATCGACGCGGCGTACTCCGGAAGCCAGCTCGAGATCGCCCACCAACCCACCGTGGTGGTCAGTGACAGCACGAACGCGAGCAAGGTCCGCTTGCGGCTCTCGGGCTCGCGGAAGATCTCGGTGAGCGTGAACGGCCTCTTCGCGCTGTGGGGAGCGTCCGGCGCGCCGTCCTCGGTCGCGGCCCAGCGCTGCTTGCGCACGGCGTCCAGCCATTTCTCGGATTCGTTGACGGCGCGTCGGATGTAGAGACAGAAGAACGCCGGCAGCGCGCCCACCACGAAGACCAGGCGCCACGTGTCGGGACCCAGAGGCTTGGTCTCGCTCAGCATGAGCCAGACCAGCGCGGCGATCAGCGTGCCGAAGCCAAAACCCGATTGCAGGAAGCCCGCCCCCTTCGGCCGCGCCTTGTTCGGCCAGGTCTCGGCGAGCAGCGCGACACCGGTGCTCCACTCGCTGCCCATCGCGATGCCCGTGATGAAACGCAGGAAGCAGAACGCCCAGAAGTTGGTCGCGAACGCGGTCAGGCCGGTGAAGATCGCGTAGAAGAGGACCGAGAAGATCATCATCCGCTTGCGACCCACGTAGTCGGCCATCACGCCGCCGACCAGTCCGCCGATGCCCCACCCCAGCAAGGTCAGGCTGATCGCGATGCCGGCCCACATCGCCCGGTTGGTGAGCTGGTCGACCGTCAGCATCGACTGCAGCACGAACGGCATGACGATGAACAATGCATACGATTCGTATCCGTCGAACACCCAGCCGAGGAAGCTGGCCGTCAGGATGCGCCAGTGCTGGGGATTGAGGCCGCTGTACCAGCGGGGCCCCGTGTCCGACTGGGGTACGGCGATCGAGCTCATCGTGTCTCCTTCGTTCGTGGTCTGGCGCCACCGGATCGGTGACCCACCGACGAGACGAAGTGTCGATCGTCGCTGTCGCGCGCGATTCGCATCTGGTTGACTCATCCTCAACCAGGGGTTGAGGATTTGATGTTGATCACCGCCCGGTCGCACCGCGATGGCACGACTCTCCGATCCAGGACACCCCGATGCGCAAGCCGATCAATCTGAACCGCTTCGACTTCATCTCGTTGCGTCTCTTCGTCGTGACCGTGGAAGCAGGCAGCCTCACGCTCGGTGCGGAGCGCTTCGGCATCAGCCTCGCCGCCGCCAGCAAGCGCATCGCCGAACTCGAAGCGCATGTCCGGAGCACGCTGCTCGAACGCAGCAAGCGCGGCGTCGTCCCGACCGCGGCCGGTCAGACGTTGCTGCGCCATGCGATCGACCTGATCGCCGGGGTCGAGCAACTGGCACTGGTGATGGACGATTTCCATCACGGGGCGGGCGGCCACTTGCGGATCTGGGCCAACGCGTCGGCCATCGCGGGGTTCCTGCCCGAGTTGCTGGCCGCTTACGCCGCGGCGCACCCCGCCGTCATGATCGACCTCGAGGATGCGACCAGCGAGGAAGCCGCGCGGACCGTGGCGAGCGGTGCCGCCGAACTCGCCATCATCGGGGCCAATACGCCGGCGACGGGCCTGCAGACGTTCGTCTGCGACGTCGACGAGCTGGTGTTGATCGTGCCGCTCGCCCATCCGCTGTCGCGTGAGGCCGAGGTCCATATCTGCGAGGCGCTCGCGCTCGACATCGTCGGGATGAATCGTTCCACGTCGCTGATGCGACAGATCGCGGAGGCGGCCAATGCCGCGGGCCGCTCGCTCAAGATCCGCGTGCAGGTCCGCGGTTTCGATGCGATGTGCCGCATGGTGTCGGCCGGGATCGGTGCGGCGATCCTGCCGCGTGCCGCCGCAGCCCCCCACCTGCGTTCGATGGGACTGCGCGGCGTCCGGCTGGTCGGCATGCGGACCGAGCGCCCGCTGCTGCTGGTCATGCGCGACCGCCAATTGTTGTCAGCGCCGGCGAAGGCGTTCGTCGAACTGGTGGAACAGCGCGTGAAAAGCGGATGACCGCGGCCCGGGCGCCGCACGCTCACTTCAGCCAGCGATCCATCGTGGCGTCGAACTCACCGGTCGCCTTCGCGAGGTGCAGCCACTGGTCGACGAACGCCTTGAACGGCACGTCGTCGCGCGGCAGCAGGAAGGCCTTCTCGCTGTATTGCAGCGGCTGGTCGACCGGCACCGTGCACAGGGTCGGGTGCAGCTTGTGCTGCAGCATCGTCTCGGAGGCATCGGTGACCATGATGTCGGCGCGACCGGCCACGATTTCGTCGAAGATCGTCACGTTGTCGGGATACACGCGGATCTGCGCCTGCTTGAAGTTGGCCTTCGCGAAGCGCTCGTTGGTGCCGCCCGGATTGACGACGGCGCGGACCTCGGGCCGGTCGATCGCGGCCAGCGACGCGTACTTGGCCACGTCGCTGCAGCGGGCGATCGGCGCCTTGCCGTCCGCCATCGTCATCGCGCTGAAGGCCGCGCGCATCTGGCGCTCGAGCGAGATCGAGATGCCGCCCATCGCGATGTCGCAGGCGCCCCCGATGAAGTCGTCCATCAGCTTCGGCCAGCTGGTCTTCACGAAGCGGGGCTTGACCTTGAGCGCCGCGGCCAGCGACTGGGCCAGATCGACGTCGGTGCCCTCGAACTGTCCGTCCGACCGCAGGTAGCTGAACGGCTGGTAGTCGCCGGTCATGCACACCCGCAGCTCGCCGCCGTCCTTGACGCGGTCGAGCACCGAGGTCTGGGCCTGCACCGGGCCACTCAGGACCACACCGAACAGCACGAACGCCAACGCACCTCGCACGACACGCATGACCGTCTCCCTCTAAATCGCTGTGAGGCCGCGATCATAAACAACGCTTGACTTTCTCCCGAGCAGTATTAAAGTGATATCACATTGCAATCGGACGCGGTACTGTGACGTCCGACCTTTCAACGTAGGGAGAGAAGAAGATGAACTCGGGACGCTCGCAGGACCAGCTCAAGAGCACGATGAGCGGCTATCTGATGGGGTTCGTGGGCCTGGTGCTGGTGTTCGGTGGCATCGGGATCCTGGTCGACATGACCCAGCAACGGGTCCACGACCTCACGCTCGCAACCGGTCCGCTGATCGTGGTGGCCGGCATCATCGTGCTGGTCGGCCTGTACATGCTGCAGCCCAACCAGAGCGCCGTGCTGACGCTGTTCGGCAAGTACGTCGGCACCGATCGCAGCAACGGCCTGCGCTGGGCCAACCCCCTGCTGCGCAAGACGAAGTTGAGCCTGCGCGCGCACAACTTCGTGTCCGACCGCATCAAGGTCAACGACGCGCGCGGCAATCCGATCGAGATCGCAGCGGCCATCGTCTGGCGCGTGCGCGACTCGTCGCAGGCGCTGTTCGATGTCGAGGACCACGAGGCCTTCCTGCGCGTGCAGGCCGAGACGGCAATCCGGCATCTCGCTTCGAGCTATCCCTACGACGAAGGCATCGCGGACATCGCGAGCGGCGCGGTCGAGCCCGACAGCCCGAAGCGCACGGTCGAACTGACGCTGCGTTCCAGCATGGCGCAGGTGACGAAGAGCCTGATGGACGAGCTCGCCGATCGCCTGGAAGTGGCCGGCATCATCGTCGACGACGCCAAGCTGACGCACCTCGCCTACGCCCCCGAGATCGCCGGCGTGATGCTGCGGCGCCAGCAGGCCGAAGCCATCATCGCCGCCCGCCAGAAGATCGTGCTCGGCGCGGTGACGATGGTGGAGATGGCGCTCAAGGGCCTGTCCGAACGCCACATCATCGAGCTCGACGACGAACGCAAGGCCTCGATGGTGAGCAACCTGCTGGTGGTGCTGTGCTCCGAGAGCGAGGCGCAGCCGATCATCAACGCCGGCACGCTGTACAACTGATCGCGAGACCGCCATGAACGCCGCCCTGTCTTCGCCGCACGTGCTCTACGAACATCGCCAGACCGGCTGGGTCATGCTGGCCATCGGTTGCATCCCGGCACTGTGCGTCGGCGCGATCTGGTTGCTGTCGCCGGTCAGCGACCAGCCGTTGCTCCCGCCGCTGCTGCCCGGGTTGTGCGTCATCACGGCCGTGGTCCTGCTCGGCTTCCCGTCGCTGTCGGTGATGGTCACGCGCGACTACCTGATCGCGCGCTTCGGGATCGGCCTGTTCCGCAAGACCCTCGCCTTGCAAGACATCGTCGGCGTCGAAGTCGCGCGCACCCGCTGGTACGAAGGCTGGGGCATCCACTGGACACGCCGCGGCATGCTTTACAACGTCGCCGGTTTCGATGCGGTGCGCATCGCGCTGGCCAGCGACAAGAAGGTGATGATCGGCAGCGACGACGCGCCGTGCCTCGCGAGCGCCATCCGGCGCGCGATCGAAGCGCGTCGCGTCCGGGCCGCCTGATCACTCTTCACGATGGCGAGTCCGGACAAGAAGTGCTTCCTGCTGCGCATCGACCCGGCGTTGTGGGCCGAGCTCGAGCGGCTAGCGGCGGGCGAACTGCGCAGCGTCAACGCGCAGGTCGAATACCTGCTCCGCGAGGCGCTGCTGCGCCGGGGCATCGCGCCCGACCACAAACGGGCGGCGAAGCACAAGGCGACACGCTAAGATTCGCCATCCGGCCGATGCGGCCGAAACCATTGCGATCGAGTGTCATGTACGTCTCCGAAATCACCCATTTCCTGCAGGACCTGAAGGACAAGAATCCCAGCATCGCCGTCGAGCAGAAGAAGGGGCGCGCGCTGTGGTGGGACAAAAGGCCGCAGACGGCCGAAGACCTGGAACATGTC
Source organism: Betaproteobacteria bacterium (assembly GCA_025356395.1). Taxonomy (GTDB): domain Bacteria; phylum Pseudomonadota; class Gammaproteobacteria; order Burkholderiales; family Burkholderiaceae_D; genus CAHJXF01. The sequence continues at coordinate 70,711 of JANXTA010000067.1, read as the reverse complement.
TCGGAATCGAAGGTTCGCCAGACATCCTACGTCTACCAGACCAAGTCCTGACGTCGTGAATTCGATGCAGGAGTTGCCGCCGCCGGCCTCGATCGACAGCACGCCGGCCACCACCGATGGCATGGCGCAGGCACGTCTCTACGGCGAGCCGCTGTTCGCAATGCCGCAGGACCTGTACATCCCGCCCGACGCGCTCGAGGTCTTCCTCGAAGCCTTCGAAGGGCCGCTCGACCTGCTGCTCTACCTGATCCGCAAGCAGAACTTCAACGTCCTCGACATCCCCATGGCCGAGGTGACGCGGCAGTACCTCGGCTACATCGAGCAGATCCGCAAGAGCAACCTCGAACTCGCGGGCGAATACCTGCTGATGGCCGCAATGCTGATCGAGATCAAGTCGCGGATGCTGCTGCCGGTCAAGAAACAGGATGGCAAGGGCGAGGTGGACGACCCGCGGGCCGAGCTGGTCCGGCGACTGATCGAGTACGAACGCATGAAGCTCGCGGCCCAGCAGGTCGATGCGCTACCTGTCGTCGGTCGCGACTTCGTGACCGCTGCCGCGCACATCGACGAGACCGTCGAGAAGGTCTGGCCCGACGTCAACGTCGCCGACCTGCAGGCCGCCTGGTCCGACGTGCTGCGCCGGGCCAAGCTGGTCCAGCATCACCGCATCACGCGCGAGGAGCTGTCGGTGCGCGAGCACATGACGGCGATCCTGCGGCGCCTGCGCGACACGCGCTTCGTCGAGTTCGCCGACCTGTTCGACGCGGCACGCGGCATCCCGGTGGCGATCGTCAACTTCCTGGCGCTGCTCGAGCTGGCCCGCGAGTTCCTCGTCGAGGTCACGCAGGGCGAGGCATACGCGCCGATCTACGTGAAGCTGGCGTACACGCCTCGCTGAACGCTGCGCCAGACGACGCGTGGCCGAGATCACCACCCGCGACTAAGCGGGCGTCCACGATGATCGAAAGCATCATTCCGCCCACGTCGTGCAGGCATCCTCAGTAAGAAGTTGTTGCCTTTAACGTCATTAGAGAAACGTTTGTTAGCTCGTTGACCCGCGCCGTCGCGTCGCTTACGATAGAAACAATCCTTTACCTTATGACGTTAAAAGTCATGATTGTTTCCATGAAATATGCTGAACTCTCTGTCCTGCAACCGGCGCTGCTGGCGCAATCCCGGTTGATCGGCGAGCGGATCGCGCGTCTGCGACGGGCTCGCTCCATCCTGCAAGCCGACGCGGCGTTAAGGGCAGGAATCTCCCGGCCGACCGCCACGCGCATCGAAGCCGGGGATCCGGGGCGTACGCTCGGTCAGACGCTTCGCTACCTGGAGGCGATCGCGCCAGGCACTTCGCTCCTGACGCTGCTCCAGGCCAGCGACCCAGCGCTGGCGGCCCTCGAACAGCGTGAAGCGACGCGCCGGGTACGGCGAATGTCAGTGGCCGAACTGAAGAAACTGGACTTCTGAGCGTGGCGCAGCGCGACCTCGTGGTCTTCGCACACGTGGTCGATGCGTTCGTCCCGGCTGGTCGCGTGCAGCTGACTGAAACGCACGGGGAAGTCGAGGCTTCGGCATTTGCCTATGGCACCCGTTACCTCGAGCGCACCGGCGCGTTCGAGGTCGATCCGGTCAGCCTGTCGCTGGCCGACCGGGCTGCGGTCCGCGGCGCCCGCCTCTTCCCCGCCCATGGACTGAAGCAGTTCGGTGGCATTCGCGACGCCGCTCCCGATGCCTGGGCCGACGGGTCATCGAGGCACGTCACAAGGTGCCGGCCAACAGCCTGCCCGAATCCGCCTATCTGCTCGAAGCCGGCAGCGAGCGCGTCGGCGCCCTCGACGTGCGCGAAACGCTCACCACGGCCGCGCGGGCCGGAGTCGCCGACGTGCAGTCACTGCCCTACCTGTTCGAGACCGTCGAGCGCCTGGAGCGCGGGGAGCCGGTTCCGGAACGTCTGACCGATCTGTTCGGCTCCGGTCCGGGAGCCGGTGGCGCACGACCCAAGGCGAGCGTGCGCGACGCGTCGGGGCTGCTGTGGCTCGCAAAATTCGCGAGCCACACCGACACCTTCGACAACGCGCGCGCCGAATGCACGACGTTGCAACTCGCAGCGACCTGCGGCATAACCGTGCCGGACGTCGAGGTCGTCGACCTGGAATCCAGGTCGTGTCTCCTGATTCGCCGCTTCGACCGCTTCTGGGCCGCACCCGACAGCCTGCTGCCGGCCGACGCGGTCCCGCATGCCACGTTGCCGGGCGACGACCGGGTCGAGCACCGCATGCCGTTCGCCAGCAGCCTGACCCTGGTCGGCTGCGACGAATACGAATCGCGGCTGAAGGGCTACAGCGACATCGCGCTGGCCGTGCGGCGGTGGACCCATCCAACCGTGATCCGACCGGACAACCGCGAGCTCTTCGCGCGCATGGTGTTCAACATCATGGTCTCCAACGACGACGACCATCTCCGCAACCATGGCTTCGTGCGCGACCCACGACTGAACGGGTGGCGCCTGAGTCCGTTGTACGACGTGGTCCCGCGACCCGGGGTCGCCGCCGAGCGCTTCCTGCACCTGCAGGTCGGCCCCCAGGGCAAGCTCGCGACGCTCGACAACGCGTTGGCCGGAAGCGCCGCTTTTACGCTCGAGCGTCCCGATGCGATCGCGGTGATGGCAGCCGTGTCTCGGGCGGTCGCGTCGTGGGCATCGTTCTTCGAGGAACGGGGCATCTCGGGTCGACTGATCGACCAGCTGCGACCGGCCTTTCGCAACCTGGCCGATGTCGCGAGTCCCGACCTGCGCAAACTGCTCCAGGCCCAGGCGAAAAAAACGTCGCAGGCCCGTGAGCCTTGCGACGTTGCGACCGCGCCCGACTTGGTCAGGCGACCTTCTTCACGTCCCCATGGTCCTGCTCGCTGAAGAACTGTTCGTCTTCGGTCGAACCCTTCAACGCCGTGGTCGACGCCTCGCGCTCGATGGTCTGCGTGACGGCATCGAAGTAGCCGGTGCCGACTTCACGCTGGTGCTTGACCGCGGTGAAGCCCTTCGAGGCCGCGGCGAACTCGGCTTCCTGCAACTCGACGAAGGCGCTCATCTGGTTGCGGGCATAGCCGTGGGCCAGGTTGAACATCGAGTAGTTGAGGCTGTGGAAGCCGGCCAGCGTGATGAACTGGAACTTGTAGCCCATTTTGCCGAGCTCGACCTGGAACGAGGCGATGGTCGCGTCGTCGAGGTTCTTCTTCCAGTTGAAGCTGGGCGAGCAGTTGTAGGCCAGCAGCTTGCCCGGGTGCACGGCATGCACCGCGTCGGCGAACTTGCGGGCGTACTCGAGATCCGGCTTGCCGGTCTCGCACCAGACCATGTCCGCGTACTCGGCGTAAGCAATACCGCGCGAGATGGCCTGGTCGAGGCCGGCGTTGGTGCGATAGAAGCCTTCGACCGTGCGCTCGCCAGTGAGGAATTCCTGGTCGTTGGGGTCGATGTCGCTCGTTACCAGATCGGCGGCTTCGGCATCGGTGCGCGCGATCACCAGCGTCGGCGTACCCATGACGTCGGCAGCCAGTCGTGCGGCGACCAGCTTGGCGACCGCTTCACGCGTCGGGACCAGCACCTTGCCGCCCATGTGGCCGCACTTCTTGACGGATGCGAGCTGATCCTCGAAGTGGACGCCTGCAGCGCCGGCTTCGATCATCGACTTTATCAGCTCGAACGCGTTGAGGACACCGCCGAAGCCGGCTTCCGCATCGGCCACGATCGGCGCGAAGAAGTCGAGGTCGTTCTTGCCTTCGGACCACTGGATCTGGTCGGCACGGGTGAACGCGTTGTTGATGCGACGGACCACCATCGGCACCGAGTTCGCGGGATACAGCGACTGGTCGGGGTACATCTCGCCGGCCAGGTTGGCGTCGCCCGCGACCTGCCAGCCCGACAGGTAGATCGCCTTCAGGCCGGCCTTGACCTGCTGCATCGCCTGGTTGCCGGTCAGTGCGCCGAGCGTGTTGACGAAGGGCTCGTTGTTGACGAGGTTCCAGAGCTTCTCGGCGCCGCGCCTGGCCAGCGTGTGCTCGACCTGCAGAGAACCGCGCAGACGGATCACGTCGGCGGCGGTGTAGCCGCGCTTGATGTTCTTCCAGCGGGGATTGGTGTCCCAATCTTTCTGTAGCTTCTGAATCTCGAGTTCGCGTGAGCTCATGGGGCACTCCGGTGTGTGGGTAGAGCGTTTTCGGGAAGGACCGCGAGGCGCCATCTGATGCGATGACGGCTAGCTGCGATAGCGGGAATCGTACGCAGTTCACACAGCCTTCACAAGAGGTATGTCTTATATAAGACCAAATATTTATATTAGTAATATCAATTGTTTAGCTTTTCTTTTTTGCGATACGGATTCTTGATTCCACGATGCGGGAAATTTTCATGCATCGCAACAAGGTTGCCGATCATGGCGCGCGAGCACGCGGTGAAGTTGAAGCGCTCCACCGGACGAACCTGCCGAGACCGAACATCCGATCGCTTGCGCTGCGTTGCCGATCGCGGATCCGGTCACGGCGGAGTCATGCGTGCCCCCTAGGTTCGCCGGTTGGATGTTGATCGAGCACTGACCACGAGGAATGAGGAGGCACGACAGATGGTGAACAAAGGACTTGGATGGAGCGTGACCGTGCTGACGGCCGTGCTGCTGGCGGCCTGCCACGACAATGGCAGCGAAGTCGCCGTATCGCCGCCCGCGTCTCTCGGCACCGTGAAGACGACGCTGCTGCCCACCGGGCAATCGATGTCGCCGACCGCAGCCCCCGGCGCCCTCTATGTCCCGCTGATTCCCGGCTTGCCGGACAACCCGACGCTCCCGGCCGGATTCGCCCAATCGGAGGCTCTGAGCCCAGATGGCAAGACGCTGCTCGTGCTGACGACCGGCTACAACTACGTCGTCGACGCGACCGGCAACAAGATCCCTGCAGATTCGACGCAGTTCATTTTCGTGTTCGACACCTCGACCGCCACGCCGACGCAAAAGCAGGTGCTGCAGGTCAGCAACAGCTACGTCGGCATCGTCTTTTCGCCGGACGGCAAGAAGTTCTATGTGCCCGGCGCCGGCGAAGACAACCTGCACCTCTTCGGCCTGACCGGATCGACCTGGGCCGAGACGGGGAGCCCGATCAAGCTGGGCCACGCCACCGGCAATGGACTCGCGCAAGGACCGACGGCGACGGGCGTCGCCGTGACGGCCGATGGCACGCGCGCCGTAGTGGCGAATCGCTACAACGACTCGGTGACGATCGTCGACCTTGTCAACAACAAGGTCATGGCGGAACAGGACCTGCGTCCTGGCAAGAGTGGTGGCGTGGCAGGCACCGCGGGCGGCGAGTATCCCAACGCCGTAGCCATCGTCGGCAACGCCACGGCCTACGTCAGCAGCGAGCGCGACCGCGAGATCGTGGTGCTCGACATCAGCGGTAGCGCGCCCGCCGTGAAGGCACGCATTGCGGTGCAGGGCAATCCCAACAAGCTGGTCCTCAACCGCGCGCAGTCGACGCTGTACGCGACGTCCGACAACGCCGACGTGGTGTCAATCATCGACACGTCGAAGAATGTGCTGACGGGTTCGGTGGCAACGGTCGCACCGACCTCTGTCCTGACGCCGGCACAGGCCAGGTACAAGGGCGCGTCGCCTGACGGTCTCGCGTTGTCGCCCGATGAGAAGACTCTCTATGTAGCCAATCGTGGGACGAATTCGCTGGCCGTGATCGCACTGAGCAGCACGCCGACCGTCACGGGCCTGATTCCGACCGGCTGGTATCCGTCCGACGTTCGCGTCTCGAACGACGGTGCGACGCTCTACGTGAGCAATGCCAAGACGCTGCCGGGACCGAACCCGGGCAACTGTCTCGGCTACGAGACCGTGCCCTGCCCCGTCGCCAATTCGCCCGTCAAGTTCGCGCCCAATCAATACGTCGAGAACCTGACCGGCTCTGCGCTCCTGAGCCTGCCTGCACCCAATGCGACCCTGCTCGGTCTCCTGACGACCCAGGTCGCCAGCAACAACAACTTCAATGGGGTGCCCAGCGCCGCCGACGCGCAGACCATGGCCGCTCTGCGCGCGAACATCAAGCACGTGATCTACATCGTCAAGGAGAACCGGACCTACGACCAGGTGCTCGGCGATCTCGGCAAGGGCAACGGCGCTCCGGGTCTGGCGGAGTTCCCGCTGAAGACCACGCCGAACTTCCATGCGATGGCGAACAACTTCGTCGCGCTCGACAATTTCTATGACAGTGGCGAAGTCAGCGGCAATGGCTGGCCGTGGAGCACGTCGGCTCGCGAATCCGATGCCGGCGCCAAGATGCTGCCGCCGAACTACGCCGGCAATGGCGGAGGCGGCTCCTACGATTGGGAAGGCACCAATCGCAATGTCAACGTCGGCCTGAGCGGCACCGCACGCAGCGCCGCGAACCCGCTGTCGCTCGGACTCGATGCCGACACCCTGCCGGGCGCGATCAACGTCGCGGCACCGGACGGGCCCGATGGGCAGAGCCAGCAAGGCTATCTGTGGAACTCGGCGCTGCGGGCCAACCTGACCGTCCGCAACTACGGCTTCTTCATCGACCTCACCCGCTATAGCCTGACGGGCACGCCCTATGCGAGTCTGCAGATCGCGCCCGATCGGACGCCGTTCGCGAACCACGCGGTGCAATCGTATTCGGCCAACCCCGAGCTGTCGCCGCTCACCGACGTCTACTTCCGCGGCTTCGACGATCACTACCCGGACTTCTATCGCGAGCAGGAGTGGGAGCGAGAGTTCAACGCCTACGTGACGAACGGCAACCTCCCCAACCTGAGCCTCGTGCGCTTGATGAACGACCACACCGGCAGCTTCGCGTCGGCGATCGATGGCGTGAACACGCCCGAAATCCAGGTCGCCGACAACGACTACGCGGTCGGTCGCCTGATCGAAGCCGTCGCCAAGAGCCCCTACGCAAGCAATACGCTGATCTTCGTGATCGAGGACGACGCGCAGGATGGCCCCGACCACGTCGATGCCCATCGCAGCACCGCGTTCGTCGTCGGACCGTACGTCAAGAAGGCGGCATTGGTCAGCACCCACTACACGACGGTCAACATGCTGCGCACGATCACCGACGTGCTGGGCATCGATCACCTCGGCATCTACGACGCCAGCCAGGGGCCCATGACGGACGTGTTCGATCTCGCGCAATCGAGCTGGAGCTACACGGCGTCCGCTTCGTCGCTGCTGAAGACGACGGCGCTGCCGCTGCCAACGACCGTGCTGTTCGCGGCCGCGACGAAGCCGACCCGCACCGCGAAATACTGGGCAGCCAAGACGAAGCGCTTCGATTTTTCGGAAGAAGACAAGGTCGATGCCCTGGCCTACAACAAGATCCTCTGGGAAGGTCTGATGCCGGGTCGGCCCTTCACGACCGGTCGCGACGCGGATGATCGCGAAGCGAAAGCGGTCGGCCAATCCTCGCCCGCCGGCGCTCGGCAGGTCACCCGCGGCACGAGGCGGGAAGACGGCTGAGGTAGCGCCCGGTCAGCAACGGATCGCCGACCGGTCGATCGATCGCTACGCGATCGCGCAGCGATCGACGTTCACAACGCGGTACGCAAGTAGAGCGTGAAGCTGCGCCGGGCGAGGACGTTGACCAGCAACGGTCCGCCGGCCCCGACGGCCGCGCGGCCCGCCGAATCGGTGATCGGCGTGCGGTTCTCGAGGTTGCTCACCTGCAGGCTGATGGTGGTATTGCGGCGGCCGATCCAGTCGTCCAGTTGACGAGTCAGCGTCAGGTTGACGTAATGGTAGGGTGCCACACGTCTGTCGTTGCCACCGGCACTGCCGCCCGGCCCCTGGTATTCCATCCCCACCAGCTTGGCGAGGACGCTGGCGTTCCAGGGTCCCTTTCGATACAGCAGGCCGAGCAGGCCCGTATAGGTCGGCACCAACGGGATCGTGTCGCCGACTCTTTGGGCGGCTGTGGCGATGCCGTCGTTGCGAAACTCGGCACGGATGACGCTGCCGTTGACCAGTCCGCTGAACCCCATCCCGAGCTCGACGTTGCCTTCGAATTCGACCCCGCGATAACGCACGCTTCCATCGTTGACGAACAGCGTGTTTTTGTTCGCGTCCGTGATCTGCGAGACGTAGTTTCGAAGGGCGACCTGATAGGCGTCCACGGTCAGGTTGACCGGACCTGCCGAGTAGATCACGCCACCCTGCACCGCCTGCGAGGTTTGTGGCTGCGCCTGGTTGCCGAGGGCCGGATTGTTGGTGTAGAAAAAACTCTGGTTGGGAACCAGGGCGCCCTTCGCCCACTGGGCGTACAGATGCGTGCTTTGGTTCAGCGCGTAGTTGGCTTCCAAGCTCGGTAGCAGGCTATGCACATTGCGCTTGATCTCCCCGTCGGTGGGGGGCCGCGAGTTGGGCACGACGCGCGCGTCAAAACCACGTCGCACGTACTGGTATCGCAACCCACCCCGCACGATCAGCGAAGGCGCCGCCTTCCATTCGTAGTCCGCATAGGGCGCGATGGAGTCAAGCGTGCTGTGGTAGTCGTACAGCGCCGACGACGCGGCCTTGACGTTGGCGTTGTAGAACACGCCGGTGGTCAGGTCGATCGCATCGCGGCCGCCCGTCAAATGGCTGTGCTCGAGCCACAAGCCCGCCCGCAACGCGCCGTTCGCATCGTCGTGTTCCGCCTGCAGGATGCTGCCGAACGTGCGGTAGGCGCTGGTGCTCGACCTGCCCGCGACATCCGTCGGGGCGACGCCGAAACCATTGCCGACCTGATAGGACTTGGCGAGCGTGATGTCGCCGTTCGAACTCAAGCCGGTGTTGCGATAGGCGTAGGTGTACGCCGTCTCCGAGAGCGTCAAGCCGGTGGCCGGACTGGCTTCCAGCCGTGCATATCCGATATCCGCGGTTCGATCGGTCTTCGCGTATTCGTTGTAGTCGGGGGAAGCCGGATTCAGGCTGAAGCCCGCGTTGGAACCGATACTCGACAACTGGTCGGTCGTGACGCTCGGAGGATTGAAATAATGATAGTTGTCGTAGGTGTACAGAAGCGTCAGCTTCGCGCCCGCGAAGCGGGACTCCGACTTCAGGAGTACGTCGTCGCGCCGGCCGAATGCATGGGCCATCGCACCATCGGACTGCAGATGCTGCGCGTTCAGCAACAGGCCCGTCTGGCCGTCTTCCGTGGGCGCCGCCGTGTGGATCAACGTCCCGGCCTGGCTCGTGGCGAAGCTGCCGTAGGCGCCGTAGACCTCCGCCCCGCTCGTCGTCGGGAGCGCGAGCGAAGTGATGGCGAGCGTGCCTCCGGTCCCCGAGTAACCCAGGCTGCTGCCGCTACCCGGGCTGCGATCGATGACGAGTTGCCCGATCGATGAGGCAGGGAATACCGACGTGGAGTGATGGCCGAAACCGTCAGGATCCGCAAAGGGAATGCCGTCGAGCGTGACGTTGAACTGACCGTCCGGGAACCCGCGCAACGTGATGCTCTTCGCCGCGTCGAACCCGTTGCCGTTGGGTGCGCTGCTGACGAAGCTGGGCAACAGGTTGGCGAGCGTTCCGAAGTCGGCGAACTTGGGCGCGAACGCGTCGATGGCCCGGCCCGAGAGGACCGACTGCGGTCGACTCGCTTCGGGCGAGACCGGACCCAGTTCCGGCGCGTGGGCGTCCGCCGACGCGCGCACGTCCACACCGGGTAGCTGGGTCGCCGACTCCTCGCCGTGGGCGCCGTTGCACAGCAGGATTCCTCCCAGGTACAGCAGAGAGACGAAAAGATTCGAGGGATATGAAGCTTGATCGATCGATCGGGTCATGGATGGACAGGTGGATGAGGCGATGCGAAAGCATGGCCGCCGCGCGCGGCTCAGCCTTGCGTCGGCATCGATCGACGCCTTATCCAAGATGAGCGGTCAACATGAAATGCTCATGACATCTGCGCACGAGGAAGCAAAACTACTTGACCAAAACGGCTGCGCTCGCGCCTTCGCCGACTCGGCCATGGGTCGAGCTGTCGGACCAGACCTCGCTCGGACTCGGTCCAGCCGATGCACGTGCCTCCGAGGCCTTCCACAAGAAAACGGCCGCATGCGCGGCCGGCTTCTTCAAGACACGGTTCGGTCAGGCGGCGCGACGCACCACCGGCGCTTGCGCCGCATCGAGCTTCACCTGCGTATCGCGCAACGCGGTCCGCAGTCCCTCCTCTACGACCGGGTGATAGAACGGCATCTCGAGCATCTGCGCGATCGTGCATTCCATCTGCAGCGCCCACGCGAGCAGGTGCGCGATGTGCTCGGCATCAGGACCGAGCATCTCGGCACCCAGGAAACGACCCGTGCCGATCTCGGCGTAGATGTGCAGCAGGCCCTGGTTGCGCATCATCACGCGCGCCCTGCCCTGGTCGACGAACGACACCTCGCCGACGACATGCGCTTGGTGCTGCACGGCGCGATAGCCGCCGCCGACGATCATGATCTGCGGGTCGGTGAACATCACGCCCAGCGGCGCGCGACGCAGGCCCTTCTTCACGACCGGGAAGCGCGCGGCGTTCTCTCCCGCGATGCGCCCTTCGTCGGCGGCTTCGTGCAATACGGGGACGTCGTTGTTGACATCGCCGGCGATGAAGATCGACGACGTGCCGCACTGCAGGGTCTCGCGATCGAAGCGCGGCACCGCATGCGGATCGCACTCGAGCGACGTTTGCTCGAGCCCGATGTTGCGCACGTTCGGCGTCCGGCCGGTCGCGGCGAGCAGATAGTCGAAACGCTCGACCTGATCGGTGCCGTCGAGCGCCTTGAACGTGACGACGACCTCGTCGTCTTCGCGATGCACGTTGGCATGCGCATCGGTGTCGAGATAGAACTCGGCACCGAACACCTTGTGCGCGTCGGCCAGGATCGCCGGGTCGCCGATCGGGCCGACGCCGCCGCCCCGGCCGAACACCTTCACGCGCACGCCGAGGCGATGCAGGGCCTGACCGAGCTCGAGGCCAACGACGCCCGGCCCGAACACGGCGACGCTCTTGGGCAGGTCGTCGAACTCGAAGATCTGGTCGTTGGTGATGAGACGGTCGCCGAGCGCCTTCCAGATCGGCGGGAACGACGGCGTCGAGCCGGTAGCGATCACGATGGCCTTCGCCTTGATGGTCGTGCCGTCGTCGATCGCCAGCGTCTGGTCGTCGACGAAGGTCGCCATGCCGAACACCTTGTCGGCCGCCGGGATCTCGTCGACGCCGCGCGTCACGAAGCCCACGAAGCGATCGCGCTCGCTCTGCACGCGCTTCATGACGGCCTTGCCGTCGATCTTCAGTGGCGCATCGACCGACATGCCGAACGCGTTCAGCCGATCGAGATTGTGCGCGGCCTCGGCCGGCGCGATCAGCAGCTTGCTCGGCATGCAGCCGACGCGTGCACAGGTCGTTCCGTAGACCGTGCTCTCGATCAGCACGACCCGCTTGCCGGCAGCCTTCGCGGCCCGGTAGGCGGCGAGTCCTGCGGTGCCCGCGCCGATGACGGCGACGTCGGTTTCGAGTTGGTACATGGGAAGCCTCGCTTGCTGGTGTTCAGGGATCTTGAAAAACGGCCCCAGAGGGGCCGTTCCTTGACTGCTTGCACGCCGTTCAGGCCGCCTTCTTCAGGTAGAGGTCGAGGTCGTCGGCATCGCCGATCAGTTCGCCGTTGATGAAAACCTGCGGAACCGTCTTGCCACCCGAGATCGCACCGACCGCCCTGGTGCGGATGGTGTGGCCGAGCGGCACTTCGACGTAGTCGAGGCCGACCGAGGTCAATGCCTTCTTGGCGCGGGCGCAATGCGGGCAACCGATGCGGGTCAGGATCGCGACCTGGTCAGGGCCCTTGGCGCTCGGGTCGATGAAGTGGAGCATCGTGTCGGCGTCGGAGACTTCGAACGGGTCGCCTTCCTTCTCCGGCTCGATGAACATCTTCTCGATCTTCTTGTTCTTGACGAGCATCGAATAGCGCCACGAACGATCACCGAAGTTGATGGCGCTCTTGTCGAGCATCATGCCCATGCCCTTCGTGAACGCACCGGCGCCGTCGGGCAGCAACATGACGTTCTCGGCCTCCTGGTCGCGCGCCCATTCTTCCATGACGAACGGGTCGTTGACCGAAACGCAAATGATCGAGTCGACGCCGTGCTTCGTGAAGATCGGGGCCAGTTCGTTGTAGCGCGGCAGGTGGGTGGACGAGCAAGTCGGGGTGAACGCACCCGGCAGCGAGAACACGACGACAGTCTTGTTCGCGAACAGGTCGTCGGTCGTGACCTTGGCCCAGTCGCCGTCCTTACGGATCATCAACGTGACGTCGGGAACGTTTTGGCCTTCGATATTCTTCAATGCACTCATGGGTCGAGCTCCTATGCTGAGTTGCGGGAGCCGAATTTTGCGACGCAATAGACGATAGGACAAGGTTTATTTTGGTATAAATTCGATAGTCCTTGATTATTGAATAGAAGTCGCCCATCGGGTCTTTCGCTTCACAGCCACATGCGTTGCAACTCGGGTTCGCGATCCTTCCACTGATGCTTCAGGGCACCGACGACGTGCAATGCGAACGCCGCATAGAGCACGTAGCCGAACCAGGTGTGCAAGTCGCCGAAACGGTCATGCCAGGCCTCTTTCGACGTGGGGTCCATGTTCATCACCCAGCCCACTCGCGGCCAGGGGATCAGCCCGTAAAGCTTCATCGGATGGGTCGCGGCGTCCTTCCACGCCGAGTCGTGCAGCCAGCCCGACAGCGGCAAGGCCAGGAGCAGGAGATACAGCAAGGCATGCGCCGCGTGGGCGCCGACGCGTTCCCAGCGCGGGTAGGCATCCGGCAGGGCCGGCGGCCGGTGCGTGAATCGCCACAGCAGTCGCATCAGTGCGAGACCCAGGATGGTGATGCCGATCGATTTGTGCGTGTCGACGACCAAGCGAGCCCAGGCGTCGGGCAGGTAGTCGGCCGACAGGGCCAGCACGACGTTGACGAGAATCAGCAGGGCGATCAACCAGTGCAGCGCGATAGCCGTCTTCGTGTAGCGCTCGGGAATTTGCATGCGAGTTCGGTGTGGGGTGAAAAGAGCGGAAGTATCGCAAGAAGATTGGGGACGCGCGACACCGCCGGTGACATTCGGTCACGAGATCCGATCGGGTGGCTGACGCGTACATGGGATGATGCGAGTCGTTCCGCTTCGCCTCCGCCATTGACGCATCGCCTCGAGGACTCCCTCGTCCTCCATTCCCCCCGCTATCTGCCGCGCGTCACACCGCTCGCGAGCCTTCTGGTGCACGGCTCGGTCGGCGTGGTCTGGCTGCTGCTGTTCGCGAGCGCGTTCGCGGTCGGTGGCGTCTACGCATGGTCGACGGGCATCGCCTACATCCTCTACGACACGCTGCTGCTCGCGTTCGTGGGCTGGCAGACCTGGGTCCTGCTGAGGCCGCCACCCGCCGTTTCCGCGGGCTCGCGGGCCGAGACTCTCGGCGTCGTCGTCGCCTCTCACAACGAGGGCAAGGTTCTCCCGCAGAGCGTCACGTCCCTGCTCGCGCAGGATGAGCCGCCCGACGCGATCGTGATCGCCGACGATGGCTCGAGCGACGACACCAGCGCGCTGCTGGTCACGCGGTTCGGGTTCGTCGAGCCGGAGCTCGGCGCCTGGGCGACGAGCACGACCATCCCGACGCTGCATTGGCTGCGTGTCGCGCACGGCGGCAAGGCACGCGCGCTCAACGCGGCGCTGGTCTCGCCGATCGAGGCGTGCCGGACGGCTGTCGTGATGACGGTCGATGCCGACACGCACCTCTCGCCCGGCGCGATCCGGGCCATGCGCCACGCCTTCTCGAACGAGCCGCAACTGGTCGCGGCCACCGGGGTGCTGGTGCCGGTCTGCGGGCCGTCGCTCACCGGCCGGCTGTTCCAGTGGTTCCAGACCTACGAGTACATCCGCAACTTCCTGTCGCGCTACGCGTGGATGCGGGTGAACAGCCTGCTGCTGATCTCGGGCGCCTTCGCCGGCTTTCGTCGCGAAGCGGTCGTCACGGTCGGCGGCTTCGATCCGAACTGCCTGGTCGAGGACTACGAACTGATCCACCGGCTCGCGCGCTACTCGTCGCTCAACGACCTGGGCTGGCGATCGCGCGTAATCGGCGACGCGCAGGCGCAGACCGAAGCGCCGAGCACGACGGCGGCCTTCCTACGGCAGCGGCGGCGCTGGTTCGGCGGCTTCCTGCAAACCCAGTACTGGTATCGCGGCATGGTCGGCGACGGCCGGCGCTACGGCAACGTCGGCCGCTGGATGCTGCCAGTCAAGGCGGTCGACACGATGCAGCCGATTTTCGGGCTGACCGCGCTCGGCATCCTGGTCGTGGCGCTGGCGCAGGGACGCCTGAGCGTCCTGCTGCCGGTGTCGGCATGGATCATCGCCAAGATCTCGATCGACCTCGGCTTCCACTTGTGGTCGGTGCATCTCTACCGCCGCTGGATCGGCGAGAAAACGCGGGCGAGTTTCGGCTTCGCGCTGCTGGCGGCGCTCGCCGAGCCATTCAGCTTCCAGGTGCTCAGGCACGTCGGCGCAACGCTCGGCTGGGTCACTTTCCTGACCCGCCAGCGCGAGTGGGGCAAGCAGGAGCGTCTCGCGGTAATCGGTGAAGGCGTCGTCAAGGGTCACTGAGTCCTTCGCGGTGGCGGCGACCGGGATCTCTGCGGATGATGCCCGTCGCCTTCTGCTCGTCGTGTCGGTGCGGCCGCCTGAGTTGATGCGCTGTCCTTCGCAGGCACAAACGCAGGATTCACGGGCCTGCATCGAGAATCCGCACATATAGGAATGCCTGAAGGTCAGCGTCTTCCTATGAATCGGCGGCGCCCGACCGCCACTGGCGCTGCGGCTGCACGAGAGCGACGACGACCGGATTCGCGTCCGCGCCGCCGAGTCATCGATGACCCGCCGTGGTCGGTCGCTCGCGAGATCGCCGATCCGGCGGGGCTCGAAGTCGTCGCGGGACTGCTTCACGCGGCGTTCGTCGAGGAGACGGATGCCTGGGTCGCGCGCCTGCTGACGTTCGCGGCGGTCCACGGGGCGCCCGATCCGCAATGCGCGTTGCAGAGGCTCAACCCGGACCTCGCGACGACGATCCGCAGATGCTGTCGCTGCCGGAACGGCAGGGTCCAATGGGCCGGCGCGGGCGACGCAAGGGCCGCTGAAGCGGCGCGCGCATCGCATGCGGCTTCAGGCTGCCAGCCGGACCTCGCCCGCGTCGAAGGTGAAGCCGCGGTCCCCAAAGTCCACGTGGACCTTGTCCTTCGGGCCGAACTTGCCTTCGAGCAGCATCCGCGACAGCGGATTCTCGATCTGCTGCTGGATGGCGCGCTTCAAAGGACGCGCACCGAACAGCGGATCGAAACCCGCAGTCGCCAACCTGGTCACGGCCGCATCGCTGATGTCGAGCTCGATCTCGAGCTTCGCGAGTCGCTTCTCCAGGCCGACCAACTGGATCTTCGCGATCGACGCGATGTTGGCTTGATCGAGTCCATGGAAGACGACGACCTCGTCGATGCGATTGAGAAACTCGGGCCGGAACTCCTGCTTGACCTCCTGCCAGACCAGTCCCTTGATCCGTTCGTAGACCGCGGCGGCCGTGGTCGGGTCCGCACCGAGACCCGCGCTCTCCGCGAGGATCAATTGCGAGCCAATGTTCGACGTCATCACGATCACCGTGTTCTTGAAGTCCACGGTGCGGCCCTGGCCGTCGGTCAGACGTCCGTCGTCGAGCACCTGCAGCAGCACGTTGAAGACGTCCGGATGCGCCTTCTCGACCTCGTCGAGCAGGATCACGCTGTAGGGCTTGCGACGCACCAGCTCAGTGAGGTAGCCGCCCTCCTCGTAGCCGACGTAGCCTGGCGGCGCACCGATCAGGCGGGCCACGCTGTGCTTCTCCATGAACTCGCTCATGTCGATGCGCACGAGATGGTCCTCGGAGTCGAACAGGAAAGTCGCGAGCGCCTTGCAGAGTTCGGTCTTGCCGACGCCGGTCGGGCCCAGGAAGAGGAAGGACCCGTACGGGCGATCGGGGTCCGACAGCCCGGCGCGCGAACGACGGATCGCGTCCGACACGAGACGCACGGCCTCGTCCTGGCCGACCACGCGCTTGTGCAGCGCGTCCTCCATGGACAGCAGCTTGTCGCGCTCGCCGGTCATCATCTTGCTGACCGGGATACCGGTCGCGCGCGAGACCACCTCGGCGATCTCCTCGGCGCCGACCTGCGTGCGCAGCAACTGGTTGGGCTTGTGGTCGGCGCCCTCGGCCTCGGCGGCCTTGGCCTGCTTCTCGAGCTCCGGCAACTTGCCGTACTGTAGCTCGGCAACCTGCCCGAACTTCCCTTCACGCTGCAGCTTGACGATCTCGGCCTTGACCCGGTCGATCTCTTCAATGATGTGCGCCGAACCCTGGACCGCGGCCTTCTCGGCCTTCCAGATCTCCTCGAGGTCCGAATACTCCTTCTGCAGCCGCTCGATCTCTTCCTCGATCAGCCCGAAGCGCCGCTGCGAGGCTTCGTCCTTCTCCTTCCGCACGGCCTCGCGCTCGATCTTGAGCTGGATCAACCGACGATCGAGGCGGTCCATGACCTCGGGCTTGGAGTCGATCTCCATCTTGACGCGCGACGCGGCCTCGTCGATCAGGTCGATCGCCTTGTCCGGCAGGAAGCGGTCGGTGATGTAGCGATGGCTGAGCTCGGCCGCCGCGACGATCGCGGGGTCGGTGATCTGCACGCCGTGGTGGACCTCGTACTTCTCCTGCAGGCCGCGGAGGATGGCGATGGTGCTCTCCACCGACGGCTCGCCGACCAGCACCTTCTGGAAGCGACGTTCGAGCGCGGCGTCCTTCTCGACGTACTTGCGATACTCGTCGAGCGTGGTCGCGCCGATGCAATGCAGTTCGCCGCGCGCGAGCGCGGGCTTGAGCATGTTGCCGGCATCGATCGATCCCTCGGCCTTGCCCGCGCCCACCATCGTGTGGATCTCGTCGATGAAGACCAGGGTCTGGCCTTCGTCCTTCGCGATGTCGGACAGCACGGCCTTGAGGCGCTCCTCGAACTCGCCACGGTACTTGGCCCCGGCCAGCAGCAGGGCCATGTCGAGCACCAGTAACCGCTTGCCCTTGAGCGACTCGGGCACCTCGCCGTTGACGATGCGCTGCGCGAGGCCCTCGACGATGGCGGTCTTGCCCACGCCCGGCTCACCGATCAGCACAGGATTGTTCTTGGTCCGCCGCTGCAGGATCTGGATCGTGCGGCGGATCTCGTCGTCGCGGCCGATCACCGGGTCGAGCTTCCCCTGCCGCGCACGGTCGGTGAGGTCGATCGTGTATTTCTTTAGCGCCTCGCGCTGCGACTCGGCGTCGGCGTTGTCGACCGTGGCGCCACCACGCACGCCTTCGATGGCCGAGGCCAGCGCGGTCTTCGACAGCCCGGCTTCCCTGGCCGTGCGGCCGGCCTCGCCCTTGTCGTCGGCGATCGCGAGCAACAACATCTCGCTGGCGATGTATTCGTCGCCGCGCTTCTGCGCTTCCTTGTCGGCGATGTTCAGCAGCCCGCCGAGATCGCGACCGACCTGGACCTGGCCGCCGGTGCCTTCGACTTTCGACAGGCGATCGATCGCCTGGTCGAGTGCGGTGGACAGGCGCTGCACGTTGACGCCGGCCCGCTGCAGCAGCGAACGTGCCGAGCCGTCCTGCTGCGCGAGCAGCGCGGACAGCACGTGGACCGGTTCGATGTAGGGATTGTCGTGGCCGACGGCGAGGCTCTGCGCATCGGCCAGCGCTTCCTGGAATTTGGTGGTGAGTTTGTCGAGACGCATGGCGTGGCCCTGAAAAAAGTCTTGCACGGAGATGGGGCATCCGACCTTCGTTTCAAGCGAGCCCCAGACTACGCTCGCAGGCGTAGCGAAGCGTTGCGATCGCTCAAGGAAATTCTGTCGAGCCGCCGGGACCCTTCGGAAGAAGTCGCGGTCCGAAACGTTCACCCTGGTATCGGGCCCGTCCGACCCGATGTAATAAAGCAGGTGCAGCCGCGACAAACGGTCGAGGTCGCGGCGAAACTGCAGCATTCCCCGCCACGTAGTAAGTGCACGCACAACCGCTGGAGAATCGAGCATGACCAAGCAAGCAACGACCGCCGTGCAGGCGGCACCCGACTCGACCAACCGCAGACGCGGATTCATCGCCACCGCCGGCGCGGCAATCGTCGCACTTGCGTGGGCAAGCACCCGACGGTCGGCGACCGCTGCCGCGAATCCGACCACCAGCGGCCCGGTCACGATCGTCCCGTTCAGCGACGCCGGCGTGCGCATGCCGCCGGTCAGCCTGCCCAAGGTCGTCAAGTCCGAGGCCGATTGGAAGAAGCAGCTCGAGCCGATCGAGTTCAACGTCGCCCGCCAGGAAGGTACCGAGCGTCCTTACACCGGCAACACGTGGAACCTGCACGACAAGGGCGTCTATCGCTGCGTCTGCTGCGCGACGCCGGTGTTCGACTCGGAGACCAAGTTTGAATCCGGCACCGGATGGCCGAGCTTCTGGCAACCGATCGCGAAGGAGAACATCGTGGAGACCTCCGACCGGAGCCTGCTGATGCAGCGCACGGCCGTGTCGTGCAAGCTCTGCGACGCGCACCTCGGCCATGTCTTCAACGACGGTCCCAAGCCGACCGGCCTGCGCTACTGCATGAATTCCGCCGCGATGAAATTCACAAAGCGCGCGTGATCCCCCGAATCTCGTAGAGGACCTCCATGAACCACGTCACGATCCTGAAACGCTTCACCCGCGCGGCCACCGCGACCGTCGTCGTCGCGCTCGCGGCATGCGGCCTCGCCGAGGCCGGCGACACCACGGCCAACGTGCCGGCAGCGGCCGTCGATCAGCCCCTGGCGCCGGCCAAGGGCACGCAGACGCTGACCCTCGCGGGCGGATGCTTCTGGGGCGTCGATGCCGTGTTCAAGCACGTCAAGGGCGTCACCACGGTGACGTCGGGCTATGCGGGCGGCGAGAAGTCCACCGCCGACTACGACACGGTCAGCACCGGCACGACCGGCCACGCCGAGTCCGTCAACATCGTCTACGACCCGTCGCAGGTCTCCGTCGGTCAGTTGCTGCGCGTGTTCTTCTCGGTGGCGCACAATCCGACCGAACTGAACCGCCAGGGTCCGGACCGCGGCACGCAATACCGTTCGGCGATCTTCTACAAGGATGCCGACCAGAAGCGCGTGATCGACGCCTACATTGCGCAGCTCCAGGGCACGAAGCTCTTCACGGGTCCGATCGTGACGCAGGTCGCGCCGCTGGTCGCCTTCTACCCGGCCGAGGCGTATCACCAGAACTATCTGCAACTGCACCCGATGCAGCCCTACATCGTCATCAACGACAAGCCCAAGGTCGAGGCGCTGAAGACGATGTTCCCGACGATCTATCGCGACAGCTGATCGTTGCGGGTGTGCGGACAAAAGGGGCGGCTGCTGGCCGCCCTTCTTCTGTCGCGCTGGAGCCTGCCGATCATGTCGTTCCCGCTTTCGCGGGAATCCAGTGCCGTTCCATGGTTCACCCATCGGCACCCTACATCGCTGGGTTGCCGCGAAAGCGGGAACGACGGGGCGGAGAGTGTCGTCGAGCGGCCGGGTCGAACCGATTTTTTCAAAGCCCCTCGACCTTCGTGATGTTGTCCTCGGAGTTGCGGTCGATCCGCTTGTTGTAGGGATCAACCCCGACGAACTTCGGGAGCTGGTCCACCACCACCTCGATGGTCTGCACGCCGGTCTTCACGCGCTGCCGGTCGAAGAACAGCACCGACGCCGCGGTGTAGCCGGGCCTCCCCGGCTCGGCCGAGAACACGCCGATGTCGAAGGGCTCGTCGAGGGGCGCCTCGGTCTCCTTGCCCTTGCCGTCCGCGTATATCTTCTTCGCGGTGACGTCGAAGCTGACCGCGTACTTGCCGTCGGCGCGCTTGACGACCTTCGCGTTGGTCGCCTTGACGTCGAGCAGCGTGATCTTCTCGAACAGGTCGGTGATCAGCTGGTCGTTCTCGGGACCTGCTTCGGCGCGCAGCAGCTTGATGAAGTCGAGCGTGTTCGGATAGGGCGCGGCCTTGAACGCGTGCTGCTCGAGCATCTTCGCCATCGCCCGGTTGACCTTGTCCTCGCCGACCACCTCCTTCAGCCAGTACATCACCAGCGATCCCTTGCGGTAGTGGATGTACTGCTGGTTCTCGACCCGCGCGAGCGGCAGCTCCTCGACGACCTCCCCGCCACGTTGGCGCAAGTAGCTGTCGAGCTCGTACTTCAGGAAGCGGCGCATCTGCTCCTTGCCGTACATCTGTTCCATCACCAGCATCGCGGAGTACTGCGCGAAACTTTCGACGAGCATCGTCGCGCCCTGTTGATTGCTCGGCACCAGCTGATGGCCCCACCACTGATGGGCGACCTCGTGCGCAGTCACGTAGGTCGCGATGTCGATCTTCTCGGGGTCGCCGAGCTTGGTCAGGAAGCCGATGTCCTCGGAGAACGGGATGGTGTTGGCGAAGGACTGCGCGAACGTCGCGTAGCTGGGGAACTCGAGGATGCGCGCCTGCCGGAACTGATAGGGCGAGAACTGGGTGCCGAACAAAGCCAGCGACACCTTCATCGCCTCCAGCATGCGGTCGACGTTGTACTCGTGGCCCGGCAGGTAGTAGACCGCGAGGTCGATCGCACCAGCCTTGTCGTGCTTGATCGCATAGCGCCCCGACTGGATCGAGAAGAAGTTGTTGATCGGCGCGTCGGGCTTGAAGTGAACCGTGCGACGGCCTTTCACGACCGTGTCCGACAGCGTGTAGCCCGGGGCGATCGGCGTCTGGTCCGCGTCCGTCGTCACCGTGATGTCCGCATCGACCCAGTCGCTAGCCGGACTGAACACGTTGCGCACGCGGCCCGTGTCGTCCTCCAGCGTCGGCGGTCGCAGATCGGAAGGCAGGCCGTACTTGCGGCGCTTCGCGCGGTCCTTCAGGAAGACGTCGCGCGAAATGCCGATGGCCGGCGTGATCTCGCTGTTGTCGAGGAAGCTGCCGTTGTCGACGATGCGCGTCAACGGCATGCTGTTCGGGAAGCCGCGTTCCTCGAGGGTCGTCGCGAACCGCACGTCGCGGCTTTCACCGGGTTGCATCGCCGGCTCCAGGCGATAGATGCGATACGAGTACTCCGGATACTCCTTCTCCAGCACGCCGCCATCGATCGCGAGCTGGTCCATCTTCAGCTTCTCGGGCCAGTTCAAATGCACGTGATCGATCGGCGCCGTGCTGCGATTGACGAGGTGGTAGCTGCCCGTCGTCACGGCGCGCGGCGCGTCGGGGAACAGCTGCACGTCGAGCTTCACGCCGACGATGCGCGGCACCGTCAGCTTCTCGAAGGGCAGCAGCTCCTTCTCGGCGGCGGCCTGCCGCTTCTCGCGCTCGGGACCCGAACGGTAGATGTTCAGGACGTTGGTGTTGTAGAAGATGAAGGCACCTGTGCCGGCCCACGTCACGAAGCCGAGGACCAGCAAGGCCAGCGCACCACCGCGCATGCGATGCGGGAAGGCTGCGAGGCGCGGTCGCAGCGCGGTGTTCGTGCCCCGTCTCCACAGGCCGAAGGCGCACACCGCCAGCATCAGCGCGAAGGCGCTCCAGTAGAGCCGGAACCACGCGGCTCCGATCCAGAAACGGCCCATGCCGTTCATGTCCGACAGCGGCACCCCCGGCGTCTCGGCGTAGAGGTAGAGCTTGTGCTCGAAGCCTGCCGAGTCGAGCGCGACCGACGCGACGACGTAGAGCAGCATCAATCCCCAGCCGATGAACTTCTGCGGCACGACGACCTGCGTGAACACCGACAGCACCGCGAGCAGCAGGGCCGACAGGACGGTGGGCACGGCGAACCAAAGCAGGTAGGACGTGAACTCGAAATGCGTGTAGCCCTTGATCAGCTGGATCGCCATGCCCGTGAATACCGCGACCATGGCACTCGCGCTGAGGACCAGCGCGATCGCGATGATCTTCGGCACCAGGTGGGTCCAGTCAGGCGCGGCGGTCGCGTCCACGATCTCGTGCAGCCGTCTCTCGCGGTCGCGCCACACCAGCTCACCACCGTAGTAGATGGCGACGATGATCGGTATGAGTCCGAAGCCGCCTCCCAGTGCCTGCACGATCAGCCGCGTCACGGGATAGGCGTCGCTGCCGAGGATGGTGCCGACGAACCACGCGCTGAGGCCGCCGTTGATGACCCCGATGAACATCAGCACGAAGAAGGCGGGGCTGCGGAACACGAACGCCATGTCGAAACGCGTGAGCGCGAACAGCTGAACGCGGCCGGTGGCCGCATCGGCTTTCGCCATCGCCAGCTTCTTCGGACCCACGCTGCCGACCGTCACCGGTTCCTCGGCATCCGCCGGACGATCCTTCGCGCTGCGTGACTTAGTCTCGAAGTGGAACAGGTAGTAGGCGATCGAGAACAGCACGGCGCCCACGCCGATCCACAGCAGGCGATTGGCCAGCAGCAGGCCCGTCAGCGGTGGCAGCAGCGTGTTGCGATCGGTGGCGGTCCAGTACTTCGTCGTGACGGCCAGCGCCGACAGGCCGAACGGATCGGACAGCGCGGCGATGGTGTCGTGCTGCAGGTCGCGCATCCAGATCCGCGAGGCCGTAAAGAGCACCAGCAACGCGATCGCGCCGACGTAGCTCCACATCAGCGAGCGGGTCGCCGTCGCGAGCGCGAAGAAGGCGGCACCCATGATCAGCAGCGTGGGCAGCGCGATGACGAACAGCGCATAGAGGTAGTGCACGAGCACGAACGGACCGATCTTCTCGGCGTCCTGCCACGGCATCAGCGAACCGATCGCGATCGCCAGCGGCACGGCCGCCATCACCAGCAGGGCCGCGGCGATCGAGCCGGCGAAGCGACCGAACAGGTAGGCGCTCTTGCTCAGTCGCGTGCTGTGCAGGATCGGCGCGAAGCCGGTCTCGTCGTCGCGGATCACCGTGCCAGCGACCATCGCCACGAGGATGAAGATCGCGAAGACGCTGAGGATCCCGGTCGTCTGGATGATGGCAAACGGCGCGTTGACGTTGACGTTGCCGCGACTGCCGATCTGGATCGTGTCGATGGTGGTGGCGCCGAAGGCCAGCAGGAAGAACAGCACGAAGCCGACCCAGAAGACCGGGCTCTTCAGCTGGTAGCGCCACTCGAATCGCGCGATGGACGACAGCATGGTCAGGCTGCCTTCGCGAGTGAGTCCGTCGTGGCACGGTGCCGATGCAGCGTCGCGAAGTAGACGTCCTCGAGGCCGGCCTCGACCGCCGCGAAGTTCGTGCCTGGGGAGGCATCGGACAGCACGCGGATCACGGTGCTGCCGGCCCGCAGCCGGGTCGCGATGACGGGCTGTTGCTGGCGCATGGCTTCGAGCTGGCTCTTGTCGATGCTGGCCTGCCAGATGCGACCGCGCAGCCCTTCGATCAGCGCCGCGGGCGTGCCCGACTCGACGATCCGACCGCCCACCAGGATGGCCATGCGCGGACACAGGTCGGTGACGTCGTCGACGATGTGCGTCGACAGGATCACGACGACGTTCTCGCCGATCTCGGACAGGAGGTTGTTGAAGCGATTGCGCTCCTCCGGATCGAGTCCGGCCGTGGGCTCGTCGACGATGATCAGACGCGGGTTGGCGATCAGCGCCTGCGCGATGCCGAAGCGCTGGCGCATGCCGCCCGAGAAACCGGCGATGGCCTTCTTGCGCACGTCCCACAGGTTGACCTGCTTCAACAGGGTCTCGACGGTGTCGCGACGATCGCCGCGACCCGCGACGCCCTTGAGGACCGCGAGGTGGTCGAGCATGTCCATCGCCGACACGCGCGGATAGACCCCGAAGTCCTGCGGCAGGTAGCCGAGCGTAGCGCGCAGTTGCGCGGGCTCGCGCAGCACGTCGATCCTGCCGAAGTGGATCTGCCCGGTAGTCGGCACCTGCAACGTCGCCAGACAGCGCATCAGCGACGACTTGCCGGCGCCGTTCGGCCCGAGCAGGCCGAACATGCCGGCCGGGATCTCGAGCGAGACCGAGTCGAGGGCTTTGACGCCGTTGGCGTAGACGTGCGTGAGGTCGGTGATGGACAGCATGAAGGCAATCTCCTGGGCCGGAAGCAGGCGGCATTTAGCCATGACTTGCGGTCGAGGCCGATCCGATGTGACGAACGGGCCGTCCGATGGCGTGGAATGCGTCCGCGACGGGATGGGTCGATTCGGCTTCGCGCTCCAGCGGGTATCCTTCGGGTCGCCCGCTTCGCCAGTCAGGAGACCCGCATGAACGTCGCCCATTCCGCCGTCAAGACCATCGGCCATTTCATCGACGGCCTAGCCGTAGATCCCGCCCTCGATTCACGCCGCTCGCCGGTCTTCAACCCCGCCACCGGCGCCGTTTCAGCCGAAGTGCTGCTCGGCGATGCCAGCGTCGTTGGCGCCGCAGTGGCCGCGGCGAAGAAGGCCTTTCCGAAGTGGAGCGAGACCTCGTCGCTCAATCGCGCCCGCGTCATGTTCCGCTTCAAGGAACTACTCAACCGCCATCACGACGAGATGGCCCGCCTGATCACGCGCGAGCACGGCAAGGTCTTCTCGGACGCCAAGGGCGAGGTCATGCGGGGCATCGAGGTGGTGGAGTTCGCGTGCGGCGCGCCGCAGCTGATGAAGACCCAGTTCTCGGACAACATCGGCGGCGGCATCGACAACTTCTCGCTGCGCCAGCCACTCGGCGTGTGCGCGGGCGTCACGCCATTCAACTTCCCGGCGATGGTCCCGATGTGGATGTTCCCGCTCGCGCTGGTGTGCGGCAACACGTTCGTGCTCAAGCCCTCGGAGCGCGACCCTTCGGTCGCCCTCCTGATCGCGGAACTGCTCAAGGAAGCGGGCCTGCCCGACGGTGCCTTCAACGTCGTCAACGGCGACAAGGAAGCCGTCGACGCGCTGATCCAGCACCCCGACGTCGCCGCGATCAGCTTCGTCGGCTCGACGCCGATCGCCGAGTACATCCACCTCGAAGCGGGCAAGCGCGGCAAGCGCGTGCAGGCGCTGGGCGGCGCGAAGAATCATCTGGTCGTGATGCCCGACGCCGACCTCGACCACGCGGCCGATGCGCTGATGGGCGCGGCCTACGGCTCGGCCGGCGAGCGCTGCATGGCGATCTCGATCGGCGTAGCCGTCGGGCACATCGCCGACGAACTGGTCGCGAAGCTGAAGGAGCGCATCCCGAAGCTGAAGATCAAGGACGGCATGGAAGACGACGCCGACATGGGCCCGGTCGTGACCGAGGCCCATCGCCAGAAGATCCTCGGCTACATCGAGGACGGCATCGCCGCCGGCGCCAAGCTCGAGGCCGATGGTCGCAAGCACGTCGTGCCGCAGCGCGAGGAAGGCTTCTACCTCGGCGCGACGCTGTTCGACCACGTCACGCCCGACATGAAGATCTACCGGGAAGAAATCTTCGGACCGGTGCTCGGCATCGTCCGGGTCGACAGCTTCGCCGAGGCGGTCGCGCTAATCAACGGCCACGAGTTCGCCAACGGCGTGGCCTGCTACACCGCCGACGGCGGCACCGCGCGCGAGTTCGCGCGGCGCATCGAGGTCGGCATGGTCGGCATCAACGTGCCGATCCCGGTGCCGATGGCGTTCCACTCGTTCGGTGGCTGGAAGCGGTCCCTGTTCGGCGACCACCACGCCTACGGCGAGGAAGGCGTCCGCTTCTACACGCGCTACAAGAGCGTGATGCAGCGCTGGCCCGACGCGTCGGCGAGCAAGGGCCCGGAGTTCACGATGCCGGTCAACAAGTAGGCGTCGTCACCGCAGACATCGAAAGGCCGCGTCGCGACGCGGCCTTTTTCGTTCAATGGGCCTGGTTGCCTTCGCGATGGTCCCCGCCATGCGGGTTGCCACCGTGCGGCTGCTGCTGCGCGTGCATCTCGCGACCACCGCCTTCGTGCGCCGGACGCCCCCCGCCCTCGCCATGCATGGGCTGGCCACCGGGATGCCCGCCGCCAGGCTGTCCGCCGGCGGGACGCGCCATCGCCATGTGGGTCGGCGCGCCATGGTTGAACGACGCCCGCTGTTCCGGAGAACGCAGCGCCTGCTGCTCGTGCTGATGCTGCAGGCCCGTCGGCGGCGTGTGCTGCTCGGCGCGCGCCAGGCGCTCCTCGTTGCTCGGCCGCTCCGCGATGCCGCCCTGTCCGCCGTTGTAGCTGACGTGCGTGTTGTTCTCGACGACGGTGGTGTTGTAGACGTTGTGGACGATCGTCGTGTTGACGTTGTTCACGCTGCGGTTGTAGTTGAAGACGCCGCCGTTCCAGTAGCCGCCCGCATAGCCGTGCCCGACGTAACCGAAGCCGTAGTTGACGCCGCCGTAGAAACCGACGTGCGCGCCCCAGTAGCCGCCGTGCCACGCATAGAAGCCGTTGCCCCAGCCCCAGTAGCCGGGGGTCCAGAGGGCGCCGACGTAAGGCGGCGAGATCCACGTGCCGGGCACCCAGAAGTAATCGGCGTCGACCGCGTTCCAGCGCCAGTAACCCGGCGTCCAGATGTAGCCGGGTGCGGGAATCACGGGCTGGACATAGACCGGCAGTGGCGGTGGCGCGATCTCGATCGACACCGAGACGGCGGCGTGCGCAGTGACGGGAACGGCGACGGCCAGGAACACTGCGGCCAGGAACTGCTTGTTCATGAGGAGCCTCGTCGCGGGCCGTCGAACGCGCCGACGGTCGCAGAAGAAAGGAGACGTCCGCCGCCAGCGAGCAGCGGACATCGGGGCACGCAGGTCAGGCGCAGGCTTTGCCGTGGTCGGCGTGGTTGCCGGCCGTCTTGGCCGCGGCTTCGGTCATGTACGAGCCGGCCTTGGTGGTGCCGTAGTACTTCGTGCCCGAGCAGTGATAGACCTTCGAGCTGCTGTTGACCCACACCATGCCGGGTCCACCGCCGGCGGCAGGCGTGGCTGCAGCCGTGGTCGTCTTGGGTGCGGCTGCGGGTGCGGCCGGTGCCGCCTTCGCGGGCGCGGTGGCCGGTGCAGGCGTCCCAGCCGGGGCCGGTGCACCGGCTGCGGTCTTCGCCGGTTCGGCGTCGCCCCCGAACCAGTCCTTCACGCCCTTGTGCCCGGAACAGGCGCCTTTCTTGGTCGCGTTCGTCGTGAACGAACCGTCCTTGCAAGCGCCGGTCGAGCCGGCGGGTGCGCCGGCCGGTGCCTGGGCGAAGACACTGGACGAGGCCAGCAAGGCGGCGGTAACGGTGACGAGGATGCGGCTTTTCATGTTGTATTCCCTTGGAGAGGTCGAAACACGGGATCGGTCCGACAAGCCAGCGGCCCGTCGGTGGGTCAGAAACGCGGCGTCGATCCGGTCGGCTGACGTGTGCAGCGGACTGTTACAACCCCACAAGATCGCGCAATTTTTCAGCACTGCGGATCGCTCCGGATCAGCAGCAACCCGCAGAGCGACGCTATCGCCGCGCAACCCGCCCCGACCAGCGCCGCGACCTGCACGCTGGCGATGAGGTGGCCCGACGCATCGGTGGTTGCGAAGACGAAGCCCAGCAACGCCGTCGCGAGCAGCCCGCCGATCCGCGCCAGCGCGCTGTCGATGCCCAACGCGGCACCGACGTGGTCGCGGTCGACGGAAGCGATCACCGACGTCGTCAGCGGCGCGACGCAGGTCGCCATGCCGACCGCGACGATCAGCGTCGGCGGCAGGATGTCACGCCAGAAGTCGATGGCGCCCTGCCCCACGCGCGCATGCAGCGCGAGGCCGACCGCCACGGTCGCGCTGCCGCCGACTAGGAGCACGCGACCGCCCACGCGCTCTGCCACGCGGCCCATCAGGCGCGAGCCGAAGCCGATCAGAAACGGGATCGGCAGCATCGCCGCACCGGCCTCGGTGGCGGTGTAGTGCCCCACCCGGATCGGCAGGTAGGGCAGCAGCACGATCAGGCCGCCGAGCGCCGCGTAGAGCGGCAAAGTCAGCAGACTGAGGCCGGCGAAGGTCGACACGTGCCGAACAGACCGAAGGGCATCAGCGCATCGTCGCCGCGCCGCTGCTCGAGCCACAGGAACAAGACCATCAGGGCGATGCCGGCCACCGTTGCCCAGACCAGCGAATCCCTCGGCGTCCCGGACTCGGCCGCCGCCGTCAGCGCCCAGACCAGCAGCCCGAGTCCCATCGTCGCGGCCAGGCCGCCTGCCCAGTCGAGCGACCGCTCTTCGCGCCGCTCGCGGCTCTCCGTGGTGTAGCGCAGCGCCAGCCAGATCCCGCCGGCTCCGATCGGCAGATTGAGGAAGAAGATCGGTCGCCATCCGGCCAGGTCGACGATCCATCCGCCGAATACCGGGCCGACGGCTCCCGCGATGGCGCCGGCCGCGGCCCAGGCACCGATGGCGCGACCACGCGCCTCGCCCGCAAAGCTCGCACTGAGCATCGCCAGGCTGTTCGGCATCAGGATCGCCGCGCCGATGCCCTGCAGCGCACGGCCGGCCAGCAGGCAGGAGAGCGAAGGCGCTGACGAGCGCGGCACGGAGGCGACGAGGAAGATCGCGATGCCGAGCACGAACAGGCGCCGGCGTCCGTAGCGGTCGCCGGCCGCGCCGCCCAGCAGGATCAGCGCACTGAGCGGCAGCAGGTAGGCGTTGACGGTCCAGGCCAGCGCCGCCGGGCCGACCCGCAGGTCGTGGCCGATGGTCGGCAGGGCCACGTTGACGACCGAGCCGTCGACGAACGCGAGACTCGACCCGAGCACCGACGCGAAGACCACCGCCCGCGGATGCCGAGGCTTATTCATGTCCGCCCGCCGCTTCGAGCGATCAGGTCGATGGCGTGCGATTCGGAATCTTCAAGCCACGGACGACCGCGGGCCGCTCGACGAACACGGCCAGCACGCGCGCGACTTCGGGGAAGTCGTCGAAGCCGACGATCTCGCGCGCGCCGTAGAAGCCGACCAGGTTGTTGACCCACGGGAAGGTCGCGATGTCGGCGATCGAGTAGTCGTCGCCCATGATCCAGGCGCGACCGGACAGGCGCCGGTCGAGGACCGCGAGCAGTCGCCGCGACTCGGCGACGTAGCGATCGCGCGGCCGCTTGTCCTCGTAGTCCTTGCCAGCAAACTTGTGGAAGAAGCCGAGCTGGCCGAACATCGGGCCCACGCCGGCCATCTGGAACATCAGCCACTGGATCGTCTCGTAGCGCAGCGCCGGATCGGCAGACAGGCACAGCCCGGTCTTCTCCGCCAGATAGATCAGGATCGCGCCCGACTCGAACAGTGCGAACGCCTCGCCGTCGGGACCGTGCGGGTCGACGATCGCGGGGATCTTGTTGTTGGGGTTCAGGGACAGGGAGGCCGGAGTCAACTGGTCCTGCGTGTCGAAGCTGACCAGATGCGGCTCGTAGGGCAGCCCCATCTCCTCGAGCGCGATCGAGACCTTGACGCCGTTGGACGTCGGCTACGAGTAGAGCTGCAGTCGGTCCGGATGCGCGGCCGGCCACTGGGTGGTGATGTCGAAATCGGAAAGGGTTTTCATCGAAGCCTCGAAGCAGTCCGTCCACGTTACCGAGTCATGCCGATCCGACTCAGGGCGCCCTCAACCGACGACAAGGGATCATGCAGCGCGGTTGCACGTTCTTGCTGCGACGCAATGTAAGCGCTGCGAATAAAAAAATGGTCCGGGCCTCACCTGTTCGTGCCCGGCGAGGCCGGCGCCGCTCGCGTCGCAGTCCCCTCGAAACGGGTGCCGCATCTTGTAAGAGTGGTGATGGGACACGGAATCAGATACTTTTCCAAGCTTGCAAGTTGCTTTTCGTGACATCTTGCGTTCGCCTTGCAGGTCGGCGCACTTCGGATCGCGGCGCTTCAGGAGCACTTGGCCGATCGAATCAGGCAAGCCATCAGAAAGCCATGGGCAGCGACCGCACCATCGACACCTCGTCACGCGCGCAAAACCCGTTCAAACCTCTCGGCAGCTTCGTGCGCGTGGCCTTCGCGGACCGGACGAGGACGACCGGAGTCGTGGCCGCCGACCGCCATCTGCTCGCCGCCGAATCCTGGCTCTGCCGGGCCCAGGACGCGTCGCCGACGGGAGGCGTCAGCTACGGATACTCATTACGGGGCGGCTGGCGCCCGCCCTATCCCGAAACCTCGGGCTACATCGCCACGACCTTCTTGCGGCTCGCCGAGGACCGCCATCCCGGCTATCGCGACCGCGCCCTGCGAATCCTGCGCTGGCTGCTGACCATCCAGAACGCCGACGGCTCCTTCGCCAATCCCCGTTACGGGTCGGCAGGCATCGTGTTCGATACCGGCCAGGTGCTGTTCGGACTGGTCCGCGGCTACGAGCTGAGCGGCGATGCCGCGATGCTCGAGGCGGCGCGCCGGGCGGCCCTTTGGCTGACCACGATCGCCGATGACGACCTGCGCTGGACGCGCAACGAGCATCTCGGCACGCCGCACGTCTACAACACGCGAACCGCGTGGGCTCTCCTGCGGATGAACCAGGTCGAGCCCGATGCGGCGCGCGAAGCCGTGGCCCGCCGTAACCTCGACTGGGCCCTCGACCAGCAGCAGGCCAGCGGCTTCTTCGACCAATGCTCGTTCCGGCGCGGCGTCGCGCCGTTCACGCACACCATCGCCTACGCTGCGCGCGGACTGCTCGAGTCCGGCCTGCTCCTCGACGATCGACGTTATGTCGACGCGGCAGCGCGATGCGCGCACGCCGCCCTCGTCCACCTCCGCGAGGACGGGCACCTGCCCTCCACCATCACCATCGACGGCGCCGCGGGCGAGACGTCGTGCTGCCTCACCGGAAACTGTCAGTTCGCGATCGTCTGGGCCCGCTTGCATCAAGTCGATGCCGACCCCGCCTTCCAGCGCGCCCTCGAGCGGGCTCTCGATTTCGTCGCCTCCACGCAGGACCTGCTGACCGGCGACCTCGATGTGCGCGGCGGAATCAAGGGCTCCGAACCGGTCTGGGGTCGCTACGCCCCGATGTCGTATCCGAACTGGGCGGCCAAGTTCTTCATCGATGCGATGTGGCTGCGTCGGCGACTGGATCCATGACGGAGTGCGTCACCATCTTCGACGGCCACTTCGACGCGCTGACCTGCGACCAGGCGGCCGATGCGGTGTTCGGGCTGCTCGCCACGGGCGGCGGATGGCTGTGCACCGTCAACGTCTCGACGCTGATGATGATGCGCACGGACCTGAAGCTGCGTTCGTTCGTCGCCCGCGCGCGACTCGTCGTCGCCGACGGGCAGCCGTTGGTGTGGTGTGCCCGCCTCTTCGGCGGTCGGTTGCCCGAACGGGTGGCCGGCATCGAACTGATCGAAGCGCTGTGCGCGCGGGCCGCGAATGAGCAGATCGCCGTCTACCTGCTCGGCGCCACGCCGCAACTCGTGCAACGCGCGATCGTCGCCCTGCGCGGCCGGCATCCCGATCTGCGCATCGCCGGCTCCGACGGCTACTTCTCGGCGGCGCAGGCCGATGCGAAAGCCGACGCGGTCAGGGCGAGCCAGGCCCGTCTCCTGCTGGTCGGCATGGGCGTGCCGCGCCAGGAAGCCTTCATCGAGGCGCAGTGGGAGCGACTAGGCGTGGGCGTCGCGATCGGCGTCGGCGGCAGCTTCGACGTGCTTGGCGGCGCGCGCTTCCGGGCGCCCCGCTGGGTCCGTCGCGCCGGACTCGAGTGGGTGATCCGGCTGGTCCAGGAACCGTTCCGGCTGCTGCCCCGCTACGCCATCACGAACTCCCTGTTCTGCCTACTCGTGGCCAGGAAGGCGGTTTCGCGGTTGCGAGGGCGTCCCTCCGCGAACTGATCCGTGCCACGGATGCCTTCGCGGGCATCGTCCTAGGCCCCGCGTCGACGGCAACCGAGCCGGGCCAACAGCGGCTTGGCTAAGTCGAATCTCTAGATCCTGCGAGGCGTCGCAAAGATCGGAAAGTCGACCGTCCTTCTCCCAGCACTACCGTTCAGCGATCTCCTAGCGACGTTCGGCCCGCCCGTCGAAAAAACCGCCTCAGCTTTTTCCGGTGAGGGCCGACAAGCGACCTGAACCTTGGCGACACCCGTCAGGGAGCGTGTCGCTGTTCCAACACTTTTCGCCGCTTCTCCCGTCAGCAGGAGTCCGTGCGCCCCCCCTTCGGCCAACCATTTGCGGCCATCCAGGAGAAGTCATGTTTGTTGTTTCACACCGTTCGAAACCCACCCCGCGCGCGCCTCATCACGGTGTGATCCAGTCGCACGTGGTGGCATTGCTGTTCGCGTCGATCCCGCTGGTCGCCAGCGCTGCCGATCCTGCCGCCGTGGTTCCGATGACCCGGAAGCTCGCCGTTCCGGTCGTCACCAGTCAGCCCCAGTCCGCCGTGGTCCTCGCCGGCCAGCCGGCGACCTTCGTGGTGGCCGCCTCCAGCTCCAGCGCGATCACTTACCAGTGGACCCGCAACGGCGTGACGATCGCCGGCGCCAGCGCAGTCAACTACGTCGTGCCCGCGGCCGCCGTCAACGACTCGGGTGCGAGCTTCACGGTCACGATGAAAAATGCCGGCGGCAGCGTCACGAGTTCGGTAGCCCGCCTGACGGTCAACGCGATCACGGCGCGCGTCGCCACGTCGGACCGTCCGTTCAGCGACCAGTCGCCCTGGAATGCGCGTCCTTCCAGATTCACGCTCGGCACCAACGGCGTGCCGAAGTCGGACTACTACCCCAACGTCGCCGAAGGCGCGTACTCGCTCGGCGTCTTCGTGGCTGCCGTGACCGATCCCGCGATGACGGTCTACGGCGCGTCGGACGCGGGCGGCATCTTCGTGCCCGATGCCGAGTCGGACACCGCTCCGGTCGTCATCGCGCACTGGCCCGCCCATGTCGTGCCGGCGCCGGGCAGCGATGGTCATGCCGACATCGTCGATCCCGCGAACAACCGCATCCATTCGTTCTGGCAGCTGCGGCTCGACAACGGCAAGTGGCGCGCGGGCGCGTACAGCTGGACCGCCCTGGACGGTCGCGGCTTCGGCACGCCGGCCCAGTACATGCAGGGTGCCCGCGCTGCCGGTGTCCCGTCGATGGCCGGCCTGATCCGCAAGAGCGAAGTCAACGACGGGCAGCCGAGCTACAAGCACGCGCTGGTCATGTCGATGGCCTACAACGGCCTCGCCAGGGATCCGACGTTCACGTTCCCGGCGACGGCAGCCGACTACGACGCGGCCTCGACCAACAGCGGCACGATTCCCGAAGGCACGCGGATGATGATCCCGGCGTCGTTCGACACCTCGGTGATCAAGGATCCGCGCCTGCTCAAGATCGTCAAGACGCTGCAGAGCTACGGCGCCAACGTCGTCGATCGCAACTGGGGCACGCCATACCTAATTTATGTCGAAATCGGTTCCGGCTTCAACCTGATGCCCACGGGCTGGGACGGCGAGGTCGCCGCCGAGCTCGACATGATCCGCGCCGCACTGCGTCCGGTCGCCTCCGTCACCGAGTGGGTCGATGCTAAAGGCGTCGTTTTCACGCCCGCGAGCCGTCTGAACCTGCTGTCGATGCGCGGTTACTGGTGGATGCAGCAAGGCACGGCAGCCGGCATGTTCGACACGCAGCAGCAGGCGGTCGTGTTCCCGAACAACGGCACGTTCACGCGCCAGATCAACACCACCGGCCGCAGCATGCCGACGGTGTCGACCACGGCGATGGCCGGCAAGTCGGTCACGCTGAAGGTGGTGGCCGCGGGCGGCGCGCAAATGAAGCTCGAACTCGCATCCCGCGGAACCGCAGTCCTGTCGACGGGCTTCCTGGGCAACGGCGCCACCGTCACCTTCATCTGGCCGGCGGACGGTCTCGTTCCCTACGTCTCGGCACAGAGCGGCGCGGCGGGCGGCGGCACGGTCTCGGCGACGCTGGTCATGGCGCCCTGATCGGATTCGCCAGGCTGGGCGAACAAGGGCAGAGCGGCACCGATGCGTGTCGCTTCGCCTTTTTTTACGATCAGTACGCGTGGCGGTCGTTGACGACGACCAGGACGGTCTTGATCAGGATGTGCAGATCGAGGCGCAGCGACCAATTGCGCAGGTAGTCGAGGTCGTAGCGGATCCGCGCCTCCATCTTCTCGACCGTTTCGGTCTCGCCACGCAGTCCGTTGACCTGCGCCCATCCCGTGATGCCCGGCCTGACTTTATGCCGCAGCATGTAGCCCTTGATGAGCTTGCGGTAGAGCTCGTTGTGCGCGACGGCATGCGGCCGCGGACCAACCAGGCTCATCCGGCCCTGGATCACGTTGACGAGTTGCGGAAGCTCGTCCAGCGAGGTCTTGCGCAGGATGGCGCCGATCGGCGTGATGCGCGAGTCGTTGCGCTGCGCCTGGCGGACGTTGGCACCATCTTCGGACACCCGCATCGAGCGGAACTTGTAGACGATGATTTCTTCGCCGTCGAGGCCATAGCGACGTTGCCGGAAGATTGCCGGGCCGCGCGAGTTGCAGCGGACCAGCAGGCCGATGCCCAACAGGACGGGCGACAGCACCACCAGCCCCGCGAGAGCGATCACGATGTCGCTGCTCCGTTTCAGCAGGCCGTTGATGCCCACGAACGGGGTCTCGCAGACCGCGACGACCGGGATGTCGACCACGGTGCTCATGCGACTCTGGATCAGCTCGGTGACGAACTGGTCGGGGACGAAGTAGATCGAGGCCGTCGTGTCGCGCAGGTCGTCGAGCAGCTTCAGCGTGCGGTCCTGGTTCGCCATCGGCAGCGACAGGTAGATCACGTGGACGTGATGTTCCATCGTGTAGGCGGCGAGATCCGTAAACTTGCCGAGCACCGAATAGCCGGCCGTATCCAGGTGGCGGTTGACGACTCGGTCGTCGAAGAAGCCGACCAAGGCGAGGTCGGTGTAGGGGTTGTGCTCGATGCGCTTGGCGAGCGACAGGCCCTGTTCGTTCATGCCGACGATGACGCAGCGGTGCGTCCGCCTGAGCACGAGCGGCGCTGCGTAGCGGAAAGCGAGATGCGCAGCGATCAGGCAGACCGGCGCGATCCACAACCAATGGATTCGCACCGGCTCCGGGAACGCGTCGAGGTTGCGAGTCGCCCAGCCGAAGAAGATCAGCAATCCGATCAGCGTTTCGGCCAGCAGAACGAGGTCGGTGATCAGGCGCCGGAGGGAGACATGAAGGCGCGATCGACCGGGGAACGTCAGCGTCACCAGCACCAGGGACAGCACAAGGTACTCGTTTCCTCGTGTATCTTCGAAGAAGAAGGCGGTGATCCAAAGCGATACGACCAGCGCGAGCGGATCGAGCAGTCGCTCCACATGCGCGTGGGTATCGTCCCGTCCGTGGAGCAGTCCGGGCAACTGACGGATTTCCGCGGCAGGGGTGTGCGGCGCTTCTATTTGCGTACCGATTTGACTCATTGCCACAGTTCTTCCAGGCTTTGCGGAACTCGCGGGACGCCGACAACTGCGCCTCGTGGCAGGCACGAAATGTGCCAATCCCACATCATTCTTTTACGGCTCAGTTACGGGCCCCATGACGGAAACTAAAGCGATGGACGACGATTTGGCTCAGCAAAACACCCATACGGACCGCACATTTTGTCGATCCCTGCTGTTCGCGTTTTCGCTTCTCTTCTTTACTGTCGGATTTCTTGACGCCGCAAGAGCGGACGAGAGCCTCTTGCCGTATGCCATGTCGGTTCCTCGCGAAGGCGAAGGCGACACGCTTCGCTTCGCCGCATTCCAGGTCGAACGCTACGACTCCAATTTCTTCCGGCTCCCGGACGGCGTGAACCCGAACGGCAACCAGCTCCGCTCCACCGTGACCTCGACCACAGGCCTCGGCGTCGGCCTCGACAAGCGTTACGGCCTGCAACGTTTCGTTGCCGATGCCGCCGTTACTTACGACCACTACGCGCCCTACACCAAACTGGATTTCACCGGCTACCGATTGACGTCGACCTATTACTGGGCCATCACGCCGGCCCTCACCGGCAACCTGGTCTTCGACCACGCGCGCCTGCCGACCAACTACGAATTCACGAGCTTTCGGACCGCCACCAACCCGCGAACCACGCAGAACACGCGCCTCGACATCGACTGGCGTGCCGGAGCGGCCTTGCATCCCCGCCTGTCGCTTTTCGCCACCGAGGACACGACGCAGGACCCCACCTTCCAGGTCGAGAGCTACAAGGCTCGTAACGCGCAGCTGGCTTTGGTCTATCAATTCCGGTCGAACAACAACGCCCAGGTCTATCTGCGCGGCACGCGAGGCAACAACACCAACGCGGACCAACCGCCGAGCTTCCTGATCAACAACGATTTTACCGAGAGCGAAGCCGGCTTCCTCACACAGTGGACCGTCTCGGGCCTAACCATCGGCGAAGCCTCCATCGGTCGCCTGCAGCGCAACTACTCGACCTTCAACCAGCGCAGCTTCGACGGGGTGGTCGGTCACCTCAACCTCACCTACAACGTGACGGGAAAGACTACCGCGCGCTTGGCGGCGAGCCGGACGCTGAACAGCTCGCAGACCATTTTCAGCAGCTACTACACCGAGGACATCGGGCGGGCGAGCCTCGAATGGGCCGCGACCGGCAAGATCACCGTCCGCCCGGTCTTCCAACTCCGCCGGCAGGT
Source organism: Betaproteobacteria bacterium (assembly GCA_025356395.1). GTDB lineage: Bacteria > Pseudomonadota > Gammaproteobacteria > Burkholderiales > Burkholderiaceae_D > CAHJXF01. Next base: position 34,033 of record JANXTA010000067.1, on the reverse strand, counting down.
CTACAAGGGTTCGCCGTTCCCGGTGGTGGCGAATCTCTCCGAAACCACGCGGGACACGTCGCTGCAGGTCGACCTCGCGGCCCTGCGGGCGCTCGACTTCTCGTTCGCGTTGACGCGCTCCACCCGCAATGCGAACGACCCGACGCTGCAGTTCGTCGATCACAGCGCTTCCGTCTCGGCACGGATCAAGTTTTAGGCGCCACAACCGGGCGCACTAGCCAACGTCACGCACTTTAACGTAGAATTGGTGCGCTGCCGCAAAAGCCGCGGCATTGTCATCTTCCCCGGCCACCATAGGAGCCGGATCCCCTACCCAGTCAGATTGGAGAACGGGACGAGAGAAAAATGTTGCACCAGCAACAACGGGCATTTCAAACTCTTCCATGCGGGAGAGGTCCGGTTCTTGCATAGTGTGCTTGGTCGGTTTAAAGGAGAACCTCATGAATCCGCTCCCGTCTGCTCAACAGTTGCGCCTCGCCACCTTCCTGATAGTCGCGTTGACGGCTTCGCTCGCCGCCAGTGCTTCGGAAAGCCCGACGAAAATGGGGCAGGTTGCCTACACGACAGGCACGGGGACGGTGCGTGCGGCTCGCGTGGCGACCGACGTCGTCGTAATTTCGGACCCGAAGGCGCTGACCGAATCCGGCGGATGGTTGATTGCCAGTCTCGATTCGGCGATCGGTTCCACCCCGGCTTCGACGCAGCCTTTCCAGGCAGCGAGCTTCGGAGCGCCCTCGAACAACCGGTTCGCCGCGGATGCGGTGGCCCAGGGCCAGGCGTCCAGCAGCCAGGCCAAGGCGCCGAGGAAGCCACTGGAGCCTGGCGCCTGGGCCGCCGCGCTGTCGACTCTTGCCCTGGCGCTGTTCTTCTTCTTGCGCCGCCTGACCTGATTCGCAGCCGCATCCGCGGGTGCACCTGACGCCGCCTCTCGCGCGTTCGTCGCCGTCGGTATAGGCTGCACGTCGGCGGCCGGAACCACTGCGGTCTTCGTGCAGTCCGGCTTCATCCGCGTGTCCCACGATCAATCCCAGACGCCCGCTCACTTATGCAATCGATCGCCAGAACTCTTTCACGTGTTGTCTTCGCCGTTCTGCTCGGCGGCGCCCTGCAGGGGGCGTTCGCAGCCGACACGGTTGCGCCACCCAACTATCGGCTCGCGTCGGGCGACTCCATCCGCGTCAGCCTTTTCCAGAATCCCGACATGACGCTTGAAACCCGCGTCTCTGAAGACGGCTCGATCACCTATCCGCTGATCGGCAGCATCGGCATCGGCGACCTGGAGATCGGCGCTGCCGAGAAGAAGCTCGCGAAGGCGCTCAAGGACGGTGGCTTCTTCAAGCAGCCGCAGGTCAACATCCAGCTGATCGAGGTGCGCGGCAACAAGGTGGCCGTGCTCGGCCAGGTCACCCGCGCCGGTACCTTCCCGCTGCTGACGACGACGCGCGTCTCGCAGATGCTCGCCGAAGCCGGCGGGCAGACGCCCATCGGCGCGGACCGCATCGTGCTGACCGGCACGCGCGAGGGCAAGCCCTTCCGCCGCGAGATCGACATCGATGCGCTCTACCGCGACGAGAAAGGCGACGCCGACGTGGTGCTCGCCGGCGGCGACACGATCTACGTGCCGCGCGCCCCGATGTTCTTCATCTACGGCGAAGTCTCGCGGCCGGGCAACTACCGCATCGAACGAAAGATGACCATGCGCCAGGCGATCTCGGCCGGCGGTGGCCTGTCGTTGCGCGGTACCGAGCGGCGCCTGAAGGTGGTTCACGAAGGGTCCGCCGAGAAGATTCCAGTGCAGCTGGACGATCCGGTCCAGCCCGGCGACGTCGTCTACGTGGCCGAAAGCCTGTTCTGACCGGACCCCTCTCATGAATCTCGAACAACTCCTGCTGGCCCTCAGGGCGCGCTACAAGATCGTGCTGGCCACCACGCTACTGACGCTGTGCGCCGCGCTGGTCGTCACCCTGCTCTCGCCGAAGATGTACACATCGAGTTCGGCCGTCGTCATCGACGTCAAGTACGCCGATCCGATCGCAGGGTCGGTCTCGCCCGCGTGGCAGCAGCCGAGCTTCATGGCCACGCAGCTCGACATCATCAACAGCGAGCGCGTCTCCACCCGAGTCGTGAAGATGCTCAAGCTCGACCAGCGTCCGGGCATCGAGGAGTCGTGGCGCGAGGCGACCGATGGCAAGGGCGACCTCGTGTCCTGGCTCGGCGGTGGGCTGAAAGCTTATTTGGATGCGAAGCCGGCCAAGGACAGCAACGTCATCATGATCAACTGGAAGGGTCGCGATCCCAAGGTGGCGGCCGACGTGGCGAATGCGTACGCGCAGGCCTATATCGATACCAGCGTCGACCTGCGCCGCGACCCGGCCCAGCAATACTCGAAGTACTTCGTGCAGCAGGCCCAGGCCGCGCGCGACCACCTCGAGAAATCGCAGGCCGCCCTCTCGGAATTCCAGCAGAAGAACCACATCATCGTCGTGTCCGACGACCGCTACGATGTGGAGACCGGGCGACTGAACGCGCTGTCGAGCCAGTTGATCGACATCCAGAACCAGAGCGCCGATTCGCAGAGCCGCCAGGCGCAGGCCAAGTCGAACAGCGGTTCGATCCAGGAAGTGCTGACCAGTCCGCTCGTGCAGTCGCTCAAGGGTGACCTCGCGCAGAAGGAATCCAAGCTGCAGGAGATGAGCGGCAACCTGGGCGTCAACAACCCACAGTTCCAGCGGGCGCAGAGCGAAGTGGCGACGTTGCGTCAGAAGCTCGCCGCCGAGACCAGCCAGATCGCGACCGGCGTCGGCACCAACAACCGGGTCAACGAACAACGGGCGGAAACCATCAGCGCCGCGCTCGAAGCCCAGAAGGCACGGGTGCTCAAGCTCAAGCAGGATCGCGACGCGGCCTCTGTCCTGCAACGCGACGTCGATGCCGCGAAAACCGCGTACGACGCCGTCTCGCAACGCGTCACGCAGAGCAATCTCGAGAGCCAGGCCAGCCAGACCAACATCGCCATCCTGAATCCGGCGATCGAGCCGTCGCGCGCCTCGAGCCCGAAGGTCCAGCTCAACATGATCATCGCGCTGCTCGCCGGGCTGATGCTCGGCACCGGCGCCGCGTTGCTGCTCGAACAGATCGATCGCCGCGTCCGTTCCATCGACGACCTGGGTCGCGTGCTGGGCCTGCCGGTGATGGGCGTCATCGGCCGTGCGCAGGCTTCCATCGGTCACCGCAAGCCAGGATTGCTGTCGTGGGTCCGCAAGGATCCGCTCGGCCTTCCCGGTTCCGGCACCGCGTAGAGCGCCATGGCCGATCCCCATCCAAGGAGCACTGCGATCTTTTCCCGCGACAACACTTATTCGACGATCGTCTCAGCTTTTTCCAGCAAGGAGGCCGTGCCGCGCCTGGCGAAGCGATCGATCGGCGTGATCCTGATGGACGCGGGCCGCATGTCGCCCCAACAGGCCGAACAGGTCCTCGCGTTCCAGCAGGAACACGGCCTGCATTTCGGCGAAGCGGCGGTGCGCCTCGGCGTGGCGACCCACGCCGATGTCGAGTTCGCGCTGTCGCAGCAGTTCGAATACCCGTATCTGCTGCGCGGCGAGAGCCTGGTCGACCCGTCCGTCATCGCGGCGTACGACCCCTTCAGTGCCGAGGTCGAGGCCTTGCGGGCGCTCCGTACGCAACTGCTGCTGCGACTGATCCATGCCGATCGTCGCCGCAGCCGTCTGGCGATCGTGAGCTCCGAACGCGGCGACGGTCGCAGCTATCTCGCCGCCAACCTCGCCGTCGTGTTCTCGCAGCTCGGCGAGAAGACGCTGCTGATCGACGCCGACATGCGGCGCCCGAGGCAGCACACGCTGTTCGGCCTGGAGAACCGCGTCGGCCTGTCGTCGATGCTGTCCGACCGGGCCGGATTCGAGGCCATCCAGCGCGTGCCTTCGCTGATGGATCTCTCGCTGGTGACGTCGGGTTCCACGCCGCCCAATCCGCAGGAGCTGCTCGGTCGTCCGGTCTTCACGCATCTGCTCGACCAGATGTCCAACGAATACAACGTCGTCATCATCGACACGCCGCCTGGCAGCAAGCACGCGGAGTCGCTGACGATCGCGAGCCGTGCCGGTGCCGCCGTGGTGGTGGCGCGCCGCAACGTCAGCCGGCTGGCCGGCGTGCGCGACATAGCCCAGTCGCTCACCCACGCGCGGATCGCCGTGGTCGGCGCCGTGCTCAACGAGTTCTGAGCCGACCCGGAACCGTCGCCTCGCTCGCCTGCCGCCGGTAAGGCCGCAGGTCCGGGCAGAGCCGGGGTCGTCGGCGGGACGGCACTGTTATTGCAATCTTCGAGGCGGGTCACTGATCAGCCGCTGGAGTCGTTCGTGAATTCGCCAATCAACCACAAGAATCTCGTAGAACAGGATCACCCATTGGATACCAACGAAACCAAGAAGGTCGCTCTCATCACCGGCGTGACCGGCCAGGACGGCGCTTACCTCGCCGAGTTCCTGCTCAAGAAGGGCTACATCGTCCACGGCATCAAGCGCCGCAGCTCGCTCTTCAACACCGACCGCATCGACAAGCTGTACCAGGATCCGCACGTCGACAACCGCAACTTCATCCTCCACTACGGTGACCTGACCGACTCGACCAACCTGATCCGCATCGTCCAGCAGGTGCAGCCCGACGAGATCTACAACCTTGCCGCGCAGAGTCACGTCGCGGTGAGCTTCGAAGAACCCGAGTACACGGCCAACGCCGACGGCCTCGGCGCGCTGCGCATGCTGGAAGCGATCCGCATCCTGGGCCTGGGCAAGAAGACGCGCTTCTATCAAGCTTCGACGTCGGAGCTGTACGGCCTCGTGCAGGAGATCCCACAGAAAGAGACCACGCCTTTCTATCCACGCAGCCCGTACGCGGTGGCCAAGCTGTACGCCTACTGGATCACGGTCAACTACCGCGAGGCCTACGGCATGTACGCCTGCAACGGCGTGCTGTTCAACCACGAGAGCCCGGTACGGGGCGAGACCTTCGTCACCCGCAAGATCACGCGCGCCGTCTCGCGCATCGCGCTCGGCCTGCAGGACTGCCTGTACCTCGGCAACATGAGCGCGCTGCGCGACTGGGGCCACGCCCGCGACTACATCGAGATGCAGTGGCTGATGCTGCAGCAGGAAGTGGCCGACGACTTCGTCATCGCGACCGGCGTGCAGTACAGCGTGCGGCAGTTTGTGGAGTTCTCCGCCGAAGAGCTCGGCATCAAGCTGCGCTTCGAAGGCAAGGACGCTGAAGAAGTCGGCATCGTCGAGTCCATCACCGGCGACAAGGCGAAGTGCAAGGTCGGGGACGTCATCGTCAAGGTCGACCCGCGCTATTACCGGCCGACCGAGGTCGAGACGCTGCTGGGCGACCCGACCAAGGCCAAGGAGAAGCTCGGCTGGACACCGAAGACCACGCTTCGTGAGCTGGTCAAGGAGATGGTCGAAGCCGATTACTCGTCGGCCAAGCGCGATGCGCTGGTGAAGCTGGCCGGCTTCGAGGTCTTCGACTTCCACGAGTGAGCATGGACAAGACCGCAAGGATCTTCGTCGCGGGTCACCGGGGGATGGTGGGATCGGCGATCGTCCGCAAGCTGCAGGCGGCGGGGTACACGAACATCGTCACCCGCACGCACGCCGAGCTCGACCTGATCGATCAGGCCGCGGTCCGGACATTCATAGAGAGCGAGAAGCCGGACTACCTGTTCCTTGCCGCAGCAAAGGTCGGCGGCATCCAGGCCAACAACATCTACCGCGCAGACTTCATCTACAAGAATCTGATGATGGAAGCCAACCTCATCAACGCGGCGCACGAGGCCGGGCTGCAGCGTCTGCTGTTCCTCGGTTCGAGTTGCATCTACCCACGCGACTGTCCGCAACCAATCAAGGAGGAATACCTCCTGACCGGTCCGCTGGAACAGACCAACGAGCCCTACGCGATCGCCAAGATCGCCGGCATCAAGCTGTGCGAGTCGTACAACCGCCAGTTCGGACGCGAGTACGTCAGCGCGATGCCGACGAATCTCTACGGCCCGAACGACAACTATGACCTGGCCAACTCGCATGTGCTCCCGGCCCTTCTCCGCAAGGCTCATGAAGCCAAAGCACGTGGCGACAAGGAGCTGATGGTGTGGGGCAGCGGCAAGCCGATGCGCGAGTTCCTGTATGTCGACGAGATGGCCGATGCCTGCGTGTTTTTGATGGAGAACGAGACCATCCACGAGGGCTTGTTGAACGTCGGCAGCGGGACTGACGTCACGATCCGCGAACTCGCGGAGACCGTCATGGACGTCGTCGGCTTCGAAGGGACCCTGACCTTCGACGCCAGCAAGCCGGACGGCACGCCGCGCAAGCTGATGGACGTCTCTCGACTCGCTGCGCTCGGGTGGCAGGCGAAGGTCGGCCTCCGGGAGGGCATCGCACGAACCTACGCCGCCTTCCGAAAAACCGCGGCGGCCTAATTGGATGACCGCGATGCAACGATCCCGCCGGTCAACGTGCAAGCCAAGATGCCCGCCGGCACCATAACCGCATCCAACGCGTCCTGGCATCGTTTCCTGCCGGGCCCGTTACGCGATCGCATCGACGGTCGCCATGGGCTGCAGGCGATCGTCGGCAATAGTGGATGGCTCATGGCCGACAAGATCGTGCGCATGGGCATGGGTCTTGTCGTCGGCATCTGGGTCACGCGTTATCTAGGGCCGACGCAATTCGGGCAGCTCGCGTATTCGTGGGCCTTTGCCGGGCTGTTCGGCGCGATCGCCACGCTCGGACTGGACAGCATCGTCGTGCGAGAACTTTTGCGAACGCCGCAGAATCGCGACCGTATTCTGGGGAGTGCGTTCGTCTTGCGTGCAATCGGCGGACTCGTCGCCCTCGCCGCTTCCGTCGCCAGCATCGCTTGGCTCCGACCGGGCGATACCGACAGCCTGATACTCGTCGCGATTGCGACAGGTCCGTACGTGTTCCAGGCCCTGAACGTCATCGACTTTTTCTTTCAATCAAAGGTTCAATCGCGTTACACGGTGACCTGTGCGATGGCGGCTTTCGTCTTGATGACGGCACTGCGGATTGTCCTTGTGTTGATCAAGGCACCTCTGATCTGGTTCGCATTCGCGGCAATGGGTGACTCGGTGCTGGCTTGCCTTTTTCTTTTGATTCCTTATGCGCGCAACAAGCTGAGTGCGCGGCGGTGGACGCACGATGGCCAGCTGGCTCGGGGGCTGCTCCGGGAGAGCTGGCCTTTGATCCTTTCGAACCTCGCCATTCTGATTTATATGCGCGTCGACCAGATCATGATTGGTCAGATGCTCGGCGAAACAGAGGTCGGCTTGTTCGCGGCTTCCGTCAAGCTGACGGAGATCTGGTACTTCGTGCCGGCAGCATTGATAAGTTCAGTTTTTCCGGCACTCATCGCGGCGAAGCAGGCCGACGAAGCCCTTTTTCGGCGGCGCCTCCAGACGATGTACGACGCGATGTGCTGGTTGGGCATCGTTGTCGGCATAGTCGCAACGTTCCTGTCACATCTCGTCGTACCGTTGTTGTACGGGCAGGCATTTGCGAGAACGGCCGACGTTCTTACGATTCAAGTCTGGGCGGGCGTTGCTGTTGCGATGGGCTGCGTAAACGGCAACTGGCTCTTGATCGAAGGTCTGCAGAAGTACAGCATCGTCTACGCGATCGCTGCGCTCGTCATCAACGTCGGCTTCAATCTCGTTCTGATCCCTGCATACGGCATCAGTGGCGCGGCGACGGCAACGCTATTGGCGCAGTTCGTCCCGAACGTGATTCAGATGTTCATCCCCAAGGCACGCGGCAACCTCTGGATGATGGCAAAGGCGTTTGCAGCACCGGTAAGGCTGATTCGAGCGCTCGCGAACGCGGCTCCTAAAGCGTCGGTGTGATGGAGAACTTCGCAGAAGAACGGTCGGCGACTCCTCACGTGTACGTGCTTCTGCCCGTACACAATCGCCGTGCTCTCACCGAGCAGTTCGTGCTGTGCCTCGTTGCGCAAACCTACCAAAATTTCCGGCTGGTCCTGATCGACGATGGCTCGACCGACGGGACTGCCGAAATGGCCACCGGGCATCTCCCCGGCACCGCCGTGCTGCGTGGCAAGGGGAACTGGTGGTGGGCAGGCAGTCTGCAGCAGGGACTCGACTGGCTGCGTCGTGAAGGCATTGCGGAAGAAGCCTTGATCCTGATGATCAACGACGACCTGAAGGTTGGTCCCGAGTATCTCGAACGCGCGGTGCGGCTGATGGCGGGAAAGCAGAAGACCTTCCTTCTGTCGCAGTTCCACGGAGCGATCGAAGGCATCGCCGAAGAGAACGGTACGCACGTCGATCTGCAGACCCTCGACTTCTCGGTCGCCGAAAGCCCCGATCAGATCAACTGCCTATCGACGCAGGGGTTGTTCGCTTATTGGAAGGATGTCGAAGCCGTCGGCGATTTCCATCCGCGCCTGCTGCCGCACTACCTGTCGGATTACGAGTACACGATCCGTGCACATCGACTGGGCTTCATGCTGGAGACAAGTCCGGAGCTGCTGATCGATCTCAATCGCGACAGCACCGGCTATCACAAGATTACCGAGAAAAACTTCTGGGTGTTCCTCAAGAAGTTCTTTTCGGTAAAGTCGCCCGGCAACCCGATCTATTTCTCGGTGTTCGTCGTGCTCGCCTGCCCCAGAAGATGGATCGCGGGAAATCTCTTTCGCATCTGGAACAACACGCGCAAGGGAATCACGCGCGGCCTGAAAGACAGCGTCAAACATGCCATCTCCAATCGCGCTGTTCGTCTATAACCGGCCCGATCACACGCGTCAGACCGTCGAGGCGTTGCAGAACAACGCGCTGGCGGGTGAGAGCGATCTCTTCGTGTATTCGGATGCGCCGAAGGATTCCGGTGCTGCTGAAAAGGTTTCCGAGGTCCGGCGTTATATCCAGGGTATCAGCGGCTTTCGATCGCTTACGGTCATCGAGCGCGAGAAGAACTGGGGTGTAGATTCATCGATCATCGACGGCGTGACGACCCTTTGTGCACGCTTCGGAAGCACCATCGTGCTCGAAGACGATCTCGTGACCTCGCCGTGGTTCCTTACCTACATGAACGATGGGCTCACGCGCTACGCGGACGACGAGACCGTCATGCAGGTTGGTGGCTTCATGTTTCCGCTGGACGGATTCGAAGCCGCCCAGGCTTCCTTCCTGCCTTACACAACGTGCTGGGGTTGGGGTACCTGGAAGCGTGCGTGGGACCACTTCGATGCAAGCGCCTCAGGCTTCGAAGTTCTGAGGAACGACAAGCGAAAGCGAAAGGCGTTCGACGTGAACGGCGCTTTCTACTACTTCGGAATGCTCCAGCAATTTGTCGAAGGGAAGTCAGACGCCTGGGATATCCGTTGGTATCTCAGCGTATTTCTCAGAAACGGTCTGTCGCTGTTTCCCAACCGGTCGCTGGTGAACAACATCGGTTTCGACGGGACCGGAACGCACACGCACGACGCGGGCTTGAGCCATGGCGAAGTCTCGAGCCAGCCGGTCACGCGTTTTCCGGCCGTCGAGACCGATCCGATACTTTGGCGAGCAATCGAGGATCATCTTTACGCACAGCAACCGCGCTCCTTGCGCAACCTGGTCAGGAAGGCGCTGCGCTGAGCGCCGCCACCGTTCACGACCCAAGTCTTTACAAGCCCCCGCCACATGTTCCTCAACGTCTCGCTAAGGAGTGCGAAGCATCGATTCATTCGATCGCTCGCGCGTCGCATCGACGAGCATCTGGACCGTGCTCATAGCCATGGCCTGCGCGAGCGGTGCTTGATTGGTGAAGGTTCGGTCTTCTATCCGTCGAGTTCGATCGATAGTCTTAATGGACCGTCGTCTGTCGTTATCGGTTCGGGTACGCACGTCCGCGGTGGCCTCCATACCTTTTCGAATGGCGGAAAAATCGCGATTGGCAACGACGTCTACATCGGTGATGAAACTCGGATCTGGTCGATGAGCTCGATCACGATCGGCAACCGCGTACTCATCTCCCACAACGTCAACATCCACGATCACATCGCGCATTCACTTTCGGCGACGGATCGCAAGGCCCACTTTGCATCGATCATCTCGACCGGCCATCCGCAACAACTCAACAACGTCACATCCGTTCCCGTGGTCATCGAGGACGATGCCTGGATCGGCTTCAACGCGACGGTCCTGAAGGGCGTGACGATCGGACGCGGTGCGATCGTGGGCGCTTGCGCCGTCGTCACTAAGGATGTCGCGCCCTACACCGTGGTGGTCGGGAATCCGGCCCGGGTGGTAGGGCCCTCAAAGATATGACTAGAACCGTCCTCATCACCGGTGCCCACGGCTTCCTCGGCCGCCATGTCGCGCGTCAGTTCGCCGCCGCGGGCTATCTCGTCACGGGCATCGGGCACGGCGTCTGGGATCGCAACGAGATCGAGGAATTCGGACTCACGTTCTGGCACACCAGCGACATCACGCTCGATGCGCTCGTGACTTATGCGGGCAAGCCCACGGTGATCGTCCACTGCGCAGGCAGCGGCTCGGTGCCCTACTCGATGGAGCAGCCGCACCAGGACTTCCAGCGCACCGTCTCCAACACCGCTGCGGTCCTGGAGTACGTCCGCGTGCACTCGCCGGCCAGCATCGTCGTGTATCCCTCGAGCGGCGCGGTATATGGCGCGGTCACGAAGGTACCCATCGAAGAAACCGATCCGCTCTTGCCCGTGTCGCCCTACGGCGTCCACAAGCTGATGGCCGAAGAGCTCTGCCAATCGTACGCGAAGCACTTCGGCATCTCGGTCGCCATCGTTCGCTTCTTCTCGATCTACGGCAAGGGACTGCGCAAGCAACTGTTGTGGGACGCCTGTCGCAAGGTCTCCAGCGGCGAATCGATGTTTCATGGGACGGGCCAGGAAGTACGCGACTGGATCCACGTCGACGACGCAGCCGCGTTGCTGATGGCGGCCGCCGCGAGTGCGTCGCCGGATTGCCTTGTACTCAATGGCGGCAGCAGCGTCGGCACCCGGATCGCGCACCTGCTCGATCTCGTCTTCTCGCACCTGCAACCCGACGCGAAGCCCGCCTTCAACGGCGTCGGCCGCAGCGGCGACCCGTCGCGCTTCATCGCCGACAGCAGTCGCGCATCGGCCATCGGCTGGATCCCGAAGACCAGCCTGGAGAGCGGCGTGGCCGACTACGTCACGTGGTTCAAGGGGCTGCGATGAAGAAGCTGCAACGTGTCGGATTCGTGATCGATGTGGACGATGCCTGGCTGGGTGGTATCAACTATTACCGCAATCTCATCACCGCCATCTACGACGACCCGCAACGCGGCTTCGACGTCGTGCTCATTGTCGGCACCAAGGTCAATCCCGAACAGTTGAAGGGCTTTCCCGATGTGGAGATCGTTCGCACCAAGGTCATCGACCGCACCGGCCTGCTGCGGCGCGTGCGGCGACGACTGCTGAGGATCCTCGGACGCGACCTGCTGCTGCAGCGCGTCCTGTCGCGCCACAACATCGACGTGTTGTCGCACTACGGCGATGTCGTCGGTCGCAACGGACGTACCTCGGTCATGGCGTGGATTCCGGACTTCCAGCACCTGCACCTGCCGAAGCACTTCACCGACCATGAGCGCGCCGAACGCAACGCCATCTTCAAGCGCCTCGCCGACAACAGCGACCTCGTGATCCTGAGCAGCGAGAGTGCGCGAGCGGATCTCGTCGGCCTTTACCCAGAGGCGCAGTCGCGTTCGGAAGTCCTGCGCTTCGTACCGCATGTCGACGTCCAACAGCGCCTGCCCGACCTGGCCGAACTCAAAATGCGACACGGATTCACCGCACCGTACATCTACCTGCCGAACCAGTACTGGGCCCACAAAAACCACCGCGTCGTGATTGAGGCGCTGGGCTTGCTGAAACAGCAGGGGTGCTCAGTGACGGTGGTATCCACCGGCAGTCCGTCCGACTATCGCAATCCGGATCACTATCCAGCGCTGGAGCGACGGATCGCGGAACTCGGCGTCGGCGACCGCTACATCCGTCTCGGCGTCGTGCCGTACAGCGACCTGCTCGCGTTGATGAAAGAATCGATCTGCCTGATCAACCCGTCGCTCTTCGAAGGTTGGAGCACGACGGTCGAGGAGGCTCGTGCGATGGACAAGTTCATCCTGCTGTCGGACATCCCCGTGCATCGCGAACAGACGCCGCAGAAGTCGGCCTTCTTTGGAAGCGACGATGCTGCAACGCTTGCCGAGCTGATGTACGACCAGTGGCAGGCCCATGCGGCCGACACAACCGTGAGCCGCGCATGGTCCGGCCTGTCGAGCGGTCATGGCACGCGACGCAACGACTTCGCCCGACGCTACAGCGCTATCGTCGATCGCGTCCTGGCCGAGGCCCGCTGATGAACTTGCAACCCGCACTGCCCATCACCGCGCCGATCCGCATCACCGTCGTCACCGTCTGCTACAACGCGGCCTCGACCATCGAGGTCACGCTGCGCTCGATGGCGACCCAGACCTATCCGCATGTCGAGTACCTGATCGTCGATGGCGCCTCCAGCGACGGCACGCTCGACGTCGTCCAGCGCTACGCCACGCATATCAGTCGCATCGTCTCCGAGAAAGACGAGGGCATCTACGACGCGATGAACAAGGGTATCGGCCTCGCGACCGGCGATGTCATCTACTTCCTCAATGCCGACGACTCGTTCGTCGACGACACCGTGCTGGCCGACATCGCGGCGGTGTTCGAAGAAGACGCGAGCCGCATGCTGGTCTACGGCAACGTGGTCTATCAGGACGCGCCCGACGGCATCGTCTACGGACCCGCCGTGCCGTTCCGCGACAGCAGCATCCACGAGATCCTGCACAAGCCTTTCTGCCACCAGGCCACGTTCGCCCGCCTCGCGCTGTTCGAGAAGACCGGCACCTTCGATCGCTCGTTCCGTTACGTGGCCGACTACGAGTGGTACATCAAGGCGTTCAAGGCCGACCCGAAGAGCCTGTACCAGGTCGATCGCAACATCGCCAACTACTACTACCAGGGGCGCAGCTACACGCAGGGCGAGAAGACACGGAAAGAGAAGGCGACGGTGTTCTTCCGCCACCTCATGTCGTTCGACATGCTCTGGTACTGGCTACGCTACATGAAGCTGCGCGGCTGGAAGAAGAAGCTCTTTGGGGAACAATGGTGAGCGCCATGCCCCTCGTGTCGGTCGTGATGCCACTCTTCAACAAGGAGCAGCACGTCTTTCGTGCGATCGCATCGATCCTCGCGCAGTCCGTCCAGGACTTCGAGATCGTCGTCATCGACGACGGCTCGACGGATGGCGGCGCGGCGGTGGTCCGCAGCATCGCGGACCCGCGCATCCGGCTGATAAGCCAGGTCAACGCCGGTGTCTCGGTCGCACGCAACAACGCCATCGCCGTCACGCGCGCCGAGCTGATCGCCTTCTGCGATGCCGACGATGCCTGGAAGCCCGACTTCCTCGCCAACATCCTCGACCTGCGGCGCGAGTACCCACAGGCCGGCGCGTACGCGCTCAACTACGAGATGGTCGGCGCCGACGGCACGCGCAGCGTCGGCGTCTCGAGCGCGAGGCAGCCTCGGCTGCTGCTCGATCCAGCCGGCTTCTTCGAGATCGCCAAGTTCGGCACGCCCGTGTTCTCGTCGTCGGTCGCCGTCGCCCGCCAGAGCTTCGAGAAGGCCGGGCTGTTCCCCGCGGGTGTGAAGCTCGGCGAAGATCTCGACACGTGGATCCGCATCTGCTTCGTCGCGCCGATCGCATTCGACGTGCGACCCGGCGGTATCTATCACCAGGATGCAACGCACCGCGCGGTCGTCAACAACCCGCCGCCGGAACGCTACGTCTTCTTCGACACCATCGATCGCTGGGTCGCGCAGCAAGGCAAGCTGCCGACGAAACTGCTCGACGACATCCGCGAATTCAAGAACGCGTTCGTGCTGGTGTATGCCCGTCACCAGATCCGCTTCGGGTCACCGCACGAAGGGCGTCGCGCGCTGATCGCCTGCCGCACGCGCGACTTCCTCGCGCAGAAGTGGAAGTGGCTGGCGGCGAGCTTCCTGCCGCAAGGCCTGCAGAGCGCCATGGCCGGCCTGAAGTCCGCGGTCCGACCGTCGTGAAGGGAAAGCGACCATGATGCAAGACACCCGTCCCCGCTGGTTCGCACAACCCTCGTGGTGGTTCATCGCCATCGGCATCGCCGTGCTGGTCGGCGCGACGATCCCAGCCTACGTCGACACGATGGGCGACAGCCTGGGCAAGCTGATGGCGCTGCCCGCCCTGATCGCGCTCGTCATCATGACGGCCTTCAGCCGGTCCACCCTCTTCCTGATCATCGTGCTGCTGCGGGGATCGACCGAGAGCCTGTTCACGGATTCGCGCTTCTCGATCGCAGGTGCCCAGATCGGCTTGGGCGGACTGCTCAACGCGTTTGCGATCGTCATCGCCGCATTGCTCGTGTTCGAGAAGCCGCAGCTGTTCTCGAAGGCGATCATGAAGACCTGGGGCGCGTGGCTGATCGTGTGCCTGGTCGGCGTGGCCGCGGCACCGGAACCCGGCGATGCGATCCGGCTGATGTTGCAGTTGTTGTCCAACTTCGCGGTCTTCGTGGCGGCCTTCTACTTCGTCCGCTCGGACGAGGACTTCAGGAGCTGCATCAAGATCGTGCTGTGGTCGTCGCTCGTCCCCGCCATCTACGGGGTCATCCAGTACGCGATGGGCACCGGCTTCTATACCCCCGACGCCGGTCAGCGCGCCAACAGCACGTTCAGCCACCCCAACGTGTTCGCGTTCTACGTGGTGCTGATCATCTCGTTGACCTTTTACATCCTCAAAAGCGGCACGTTCAAGCTGAACAACTTCCTGCGTATCGCCTTCGTGCTCTACCTGATGCTGCTAGCGGTCCTGCTGGTCCTCACCAAGACCCGCAGCGCGTGGATCGCGGCCGTCGCGTTCTTCTTCGCCTACGGTCTGTTCTTCAAGCGCCGCTATCTCGTGTACCTGCTAGTGGGCGGCGCGTGCTCGCTGTTCATCCCCGAGATCGGGGACCGGCTGATCGACCTGACGCAGGGCGGCAGCGAAGTCATCTCGTCGAAGCAGACGCTCAACTCGTTCGCGTGGCGCGTGTCGCTGTGGACCAGCGCGCTCGACGCGATGGAATACGTCCACTACCTGCAGGGCTACGGACTCGAGGCGTTCTTCCACAACTCGCCGACCTTCTTCGCCGAATCGGGCGGCGCCAACTGGGGCGCTCACAACGTCTACATGGAAATCTTCTACGACCTCGGGCTGCTCGGCATCGGCGCCTTCCTGTGGCTGTACGGTCGCCTGCTCGGGACCCTGAAGGGCATGCTCGCCTTCGACCGGCTGGGCGCCTTCACGCTGATGTTCGTCATCGTCGAATACCTGGTCGTCTGCGCGTCCGACAACATGCTCCACTACCTCTCGTTCAACTGGTACCTGTGGTTTCTCTACGGCGCCGGCGCCTCCCTCGTGGAAGTGCATCGCGACAAGAAGCCCGTCGCCGGTCCGCAAGAGTGGCAACCGGTCTTCAACTGATGATTCCTCGATCGATCCGCTTCGCGTTCGCGAGCTTCTGCGCGTGCCTGGCCATGGCATCGACCGCGGCCGGCGCCGCTGACACATTCGGCAGCGTGCGCAAGCCCTTCGCCGCGACGTCGCCGTGGAACAGCCGTCCGGTCGCGCCGGTGCTGGGCGATACCACGATCCCGAAGTCCGACTACTTCCCGAACGTCGGCGAAAACGCGTTCGCGGTACCGGTCTTCTCGACCGACGCACAGGATCCGCCGGTCACGATCTACGGCGTGTCCGATTCGAACGGCGTCTTCGATCCCGACGAGGAGCGCACCCGCTCGGTCACCCTGCCGCACTGGCCGCCGGGCGTCACGCCCGCCAGCGGCTCCGACGGACACGCCGAGGTCGTCGATACCGCGATGGGCGTCGTGCACTCGTTCTGGCAACTGCGCAAGACGGCCAACCGCTGGACCGCGGCGCTCTATGCGTGGGCCCCGCTCGACGGTCGCGGCTGGGGTGACCCGGCGCACTACTACCAGGGCGCGCGCGCCGCCGGCGTGCCGTCCATCGGCGGCCTGATCCGCAAGCACGAGGTCGACGACGGCGACACGATGTACCGGCACGCGCTGGCGGCCTCGCTGACCTTCAACGGACTGGCCTCCGACCCGGTCTACATCTATCCCGCCACCTCGGCCGACAGCGGCGCCGCGAAACAGAACAGCGGCAGGATCCCCGAAGGCGCTCTGCTGATGCTGCCGGCCGGCTTCGACGTCCAGCAGATCGGCACGCCCGCGCTGCGCAAGGTCGCCGAGACGCTCAAGGTCTATGGCACCTACGTCGTCGATCGCAACGAAGGAACGCCCTACTTCATCTACGCGGAAATCGGCTCCGGGCTGTTCCTGATGAAGCGCGGCTGGAACAACGACGTGGCCACCGACCTCGACAAGATCCGTGTCGGGTTACGGCAGGTCGTCTCGACCGGCGGCTGGCTCGACGGCAACGGCAAGCCGTACGCGCCCGAGAAGATCTTCAACGTGCTGTCGATGCGCGGGCCGTGGCAGGTCGAATCGGGCGATGCACCGGGCAACTACGAGACGTGGAAGCAGGCGGTCGTCTTTCCCAAGACATCGGCGACGCGGACCGTCATGGTCAACTTCAACGGGCGCGCCCTGACCCAGACGACCTGGGCGCTTCCCGCCGCGGGCGCTTCGTACAGGCTGAGTGCGAGCACCACCGGCGGCGCGAAGCTGCGCATCGTCCTGAAGACGAAGGTCGAAGGCAAGCTGCTCTACGACAGCGGCGAACTCGCGGACGGACAGAGCAAGACCTTCGCGTGGCCGGCCGACAGCACCGTCGTCACGTACGCGATCAGCGGCGTCGGCCAGCTTTCGAGCGTGCGCGCCATACTGATCGCGGTCGATCGCAAGGTGGACCTCGCGCCGACGACCGGACCCGCCCATGGCGGTTGATGCGGACTGGCAGGCCGACCTGCAGCGTTATGGCGTGCGACGCCCCTTCCTCAAGGAGCAGTCAATCTGGGCCGTGTGGGTCTATCGCTTCGGTCGACGCCTGCTGAAGCGACCGCCCGGATTGATGCGCAAGATCCTGATGCAGGTCTACTGGCTGACGTTCCGCTTCGTCGAGACCTTCACGGGCATCTGCCTGCCGATCACGTCGGTGATCGGACCCGGCCTGCGCATCTGGCACTTCGGCGGCATCTTCCTGCACACCGACGTCGTGATCGGCGCGCGCTGCACGCTGCGGCAGGGCGTGACGATCGGCAATCGCGAAGCGGACGGTCCCGTGCCGGTGATCGGCGACGACGTCGAGTTCGGCGCGTATGCGCAGGTGCTCGGCGGCGTGCGGGTCGGCAACGGCTGTCGCATCGGCGCGCTGTCCGTGGTGCTGACCGACATGCCCGACGGATCGACCGCGGTGGGCGTGCCGGCCCGCATCATCCTGCGCAAGCCCACGGCGACTCCATGAGCCTGTCTTGAGGATCGCCTACTTCACCGGCGACTACGCGCGAGCCAGCGACACCTTCATCCGCAACGAGGTCGTCGACCTGCGCGCGCGCGGCCACGAAGTCGACACCTTCTCGATCCGTCGCCCCAACGAGCCGGGACCGCCGAGCGCCGAGGTCGCGGCCGAGCGCGCGAGCACCTGCTACATCCTGTCGGTCCCGAAGGTTGCCCTCGCGAAAGCGATCGTCCGCACGACGCTCACGCGACCGGGTCGCGCTTGGCGCGCGCTGGTCCTGGCGATGCGCGTCTCGCCCACAGGCCTGCGGCCGCGCGCGATGCACCTCATCTACTGGGCCGAGGCCACGTACCTCGCGTCGCGCCTGCTGGAGCGACGCATCCAGGTCCTGCACAACCACATCGCCGAGAACTCGGCGACGGTCGCGATGCTGGCCTCCGAGATCTCGGGCATCCCGTTCAGCATGACGGTCCACGGACCCGGCATCTTCTGGCATCCGGCACGCTGGGCCCTGTCCGAAAAGATCGCGCGAGCCGCGTTCACCGCGTGCATCAGCGAGTTCTGCAAGAGTCAGTGCATGGTCCATTCGCGGCTCGCCGACTGGCCGAAGTTGAAGGTGATCCGCTGCGGCGTGGGACGCGAATTCGAACGCATCGTCGCGTCGCCGCCGCCGGCCGCACCCCGCCTGCTGTTCGTCGGCCGCCTCTGCCAGGAAAAGGGACTGCCGCTGCTGATGGAGGCCATGGCGCGCTTCGTGCGCGGCGGTGGCCGCTGCGAGCTGGTGGTGATCGGCGACGGGCCTCTGATGCCGTACGTGCGTTCCTTCGTCGACGGCAACGGCCTGCGTGACTCGGTGAAACTGCTCGGCTGGCGCGGCAGCGCGGAGGTCGCGGCCGAACTGGCGCAGTCGCGCGCACTGGTCCTGCCGAGTCTCGCCGAAGGACTCCCGGTCGTGATCATGGAAGCGCTCGCGGCCGGACGCCCGGTCATCACGACGGCCATCGCCGGCATTCCCGAACTGGTGCGACCCGACAACGGCTGGATCGTTGCGCCGGGGTCGGTCGACGAGCTCGTGAGCGCGATCACCGCAGCGACCAGCGCATCAGTCGAGGCCCTGCAGGCGATGGGCCTGAACGGTGCGGCACGCGTGCACGAACGTCATGCGCTGACGACCGAGGTCGACAAGCTCGAATCCAACCTGCGCGCGGTCGCGTCGCTGCGGCCTTGAAGCCGATCCGCCGACCGTCGGTGCCGCTACGCCTTCAGATGCGCGGCGAGCCGGATCGCGAGCGCCACGATCGTCAGCGTGGGATTGGCATGACTGCTGGTCGGGAACACGGCCGAACTGGCGAGGAACAGATTGGGCAGGCCGAACACCGCGCAGTCGGCATCGACGACGCCGTCGCGTTCGCTAGCGGCCATCCGCGCCGTGCCGATGTGATGACCGCCGACCGGCACCGAGGTGCGCAGGCTGGGGACCAGCGCGGCCTCGTCGAACTCGACGCGGCACGACGTCGTGGCCGCGATCGTGTCGCGCAGCACGACGAACGAACGGGCCGCGGCCTGCACGTCCTCTTCGCCGATGCGCCACTGCACGTGGATACGACGCAGGCCATCCCGGTCGGTGTCGCTGCCCATCGTGAGGCGGCTGTCCTCGAGCGGGATCTGCTCGGAGTTGAACTCGAGCGGATAGGTCCCGTCGGCGTTGCGCATCAGCGTGTAGGGCAGCTTGCGTCGCGCGAGCACGCGCTTGAACAGCCAGTCGTAGCCGAACTTCGCGACCTCGGGCGCGCCCAGAATCATGTTGCGCACGTGCGCGCTGCGGGGCGACGCCACCTGCGCCGTGTCGCCGTGCTGCAGGATGTCGCGGTACTCGGCGATCAGGGTCGACTTGGCCAGGAAGATCGTCGACATCACGCCGCTGCGATGCGAGGCATCGGAGTAGTCGGGGAAGTGCAGGCGGAATGCGGTGTTGAGCAGGCGATGCTCGCGCTGCACGGCCGCGGAGAACTGCAGCTTGCGGCGCACGTACACACCTTCCTTCGAGCGTTCGAAGTTGAAGGCCACCGGCGTCTTGCCGGCCACCAGTCGCGCGACGACCTTCTCGAAGTGGCAGGCGTAGAAGCGTCCGAGGCGGTCGGTCCGGTTGCCCAGGCCCGGACCCTCGGGGTCGGATGCGAACAGCAGGCGCGTCGTCTCGATACCGCCGCACGCGACCACGAAACGGGACGCGCGAATCGTGCCGCGACGACCCGCACGGTCCACGACCTCGACGGCTTCGATGACGTCCTCGCCGCCCTTCTTCCGCAACCGCAGGCAGCGCACGTCGAGCAGTACGGTCACGTTGGTCGATCGCTCGAGCTGCTCGCGATGTTCGCGTCCGAAGTCGGTGGGCAGGCTGTAGCGCTCGATCCGGTCGAGCAGCACGTTTCCAGCGTTCTCCAGGCCCGGAAGGGTCGGTCCTTCGCCCGGCAACGAGCCGGCCACCGTGAAGTCGAACAAACCCGCGTGGCAATACGCGAGCGCGCGCGGATAGTGCCGCGCCACGTCGTCGTAGCCGATCGGCCAGCCGCTGTGCGGGACGTGCTCGCGCTTCTCAAAGTCGACCGGGTCGAACGGCACGCAGCGTCCGCCCCAGATGCGGGTCGTGCCACCGAGTCCGGCGCGTCGATATTCGTTCGGTTCGGGATGGGGAGCCGTCGTCGTGCCGCGGTAGTGCTCGCCGGAAGCCGCGAGATCGAGCTTCGTGCCGCCGGCTTCGAGCAGCAGGACCTCGATGCCGCTTCCATCGAGTTCGCAGGCCAGCGTGATGCCCGCCGCGCCCGCGCCGATGATGCAGACCGCTACAGGGCCGGTCGATTTCGGGTCGCCCGCTGAATAGGAAACGATCATCGAATGGCTCGGACTTTGCTAGTGGAACTCGAATGAAGGCGCATCGTGTCGTGACTGGGTTGCTGGTCGCTGCGGGAGATCGCGAGGATCGGACGTTATCATCGACCGACGCCCATTCACGGGCTCGGGCGACGCTGTCGGCGGGTCGCGCCGGACCATCTGGAAGACCATGTTCGTGCTGATCGATATCGTCCTGCTGGCCGGAGGCGCACTACTGTTCGTGCTGGTCGCGTTCCTGCTCGCACAGATCGTCGCGGCGGTCTCGTCGTCGCGTCCTTCGTCGACGGTCGATGGCGGGCATCCGCGCATCGCGGTCCTCGTGCCCGCCCACGACGAGTCGAGCAGCATGATCCCGACGCTCGACAGCCTGCGCGCGCAACTCGACCCCCGCGACCGGTGCATCGTCGTCGCGGACAACTGCACGGACGACACCGCAGTGGTCGCAACCAGTGCGGGCATGGTCGTGCTCGAACGCGTCGATGCCACGCGACGCGGCAAGGGCTACGCACTGGACTTCGGCGTCCGTGCGCTGGCCGCCGATCCACCCGACGTAGTCGTGGTCGTCGATGCCGACTGCGTGCTGTCCGCAGGCGCGTTGCAGCGCATCGCGGCCATCAGCCAAGCGCACAACCGACCGGTGCAGGCGAAATACGTGATGAACGCGCCGAAGGCCGCCGCGGGCCTGTCGCTGATCGCCGAATTCGCGGGTCGCGTGAAGAACTGGGTCCGACCGCTCGGCTCCGCGCGTCTCGGCCTGCCCTGCCCGCTGATGGGCACCGGCATGGCCTTCCCATGGACGATCCTATCTTCGGTCGATCTCGCCAGCGGTCACCTCGTCGAGGACGCGATGATGAGCATCGACTTCACGCGGGCCGGCTATCCGCCGCTGTATTGCGACGAAGCCTCGGTCATCACGACGATGCCGGCCAGCGACGAAGGCACACAGAGCCAGCGCACGCGGTGGGAGCACGGCAACCTCGACATGATCGGGAGCGTGCTGCCACCGCTGCTGCTGCAGGGTATCCGGCGCGGCAGCTGGAAGCAGGTCGGTCTCGCGATCGACCTGCTGATCCCGCCGCTCGCCTTGCTCGTGCTGCTGGTGCTCGCGTGGTTCGCGCTGTGCTTCGTGGCTTTCGTGCTCGGCGCGGGCCTCGCGCCGCTGGTCCTGATGGCGCTGACCGCGCTGGGGCTCGTGAGCGCCGTCGGTTTCTCGTGGATCCGTTACGGCCGCGACATCGTGCCGTTGCGGATGCTCGCGCTTGCGCCGCTCTACGCGTTGCGCAAGGTCCCGCTCTACCTGAAGTTCCTGACCCGGCGCCAGACCGAATGGGTCCGTTCGAAGCGCGATGCCTGATCGGGAGCAAACGAAGTGATCCTCGACGCGAACGACTTTCCCGACGGGCAACCGTGGTCCGCCGATCTCTGCATCGTCGGATCCGGCGCTGCGGGGATCTCGATGGCCCTCGAGTTGGCGGGCAGCGGGCTCGACGTGCTGGTCCTCGAAGCCGGCGGCCAGGGCGCCAGACTCGAAGACCAGGCGCTGTACGAGGGCACGGTCGCCGACGAGCGCCTGCACAGCCCGCCGGACCGCTATCGCCAGCGCCGCTTCGGCGGCACGACGACGATCTGGGGCGGCCGCTGCATGCCTTTCGACGCCATCGACTTCGAAACGCGGCCGCAGATCCCGTTCAGCGGCTGGCCGATCGGACTGGACGCGCTGCTGCCCTGGTACCCGAAGGCGAACCGCCTCTGCGAGGCCGGTGAGTTCGCGTACACCGCCGGCGCGGCGTTCGACCGGCCGCTGCATCCGATGATCGAAGGCTACGCATCGACCCGCTTCACGACCGACACGCTGGAGCGCTTCAGCTGCCCGACCGACTTCGGCGCGCGCTATGGTCACCAACTGCGCGCCGCCACCAATGTCCGCGTCGTGCTCAACGCGGTCACGACCGAACTGCACGTCGGCCCATCGGGCAAGGCCATCACGTCTTTGACGGTCCGCACCTTGAAGGGCAGGACCTTCACCGTGCGGGCCGATCGCATCGTGCTGGCGACCGGCGGCCTCGAGGTCGCGCGCCTGCTGCTCGCGAGCCGCGACGGCGCACCGGCAGGCGTCGGCAACCAGCACGACGTCGTGGGCCGCTACTACATGTGCCACATCGCGGGCTCGATCGGTACGCTCACGTTCGACGGTCCGCTGGATCGCATCTGGCACGGCTACGACATCGCGGACGATGGCGTCTACTGCCGCCGTCGCATCGCGCTCACGGCCGCGACGCAGAAGGCCGAGGGCCTCGCCAACTTCGTCGCGCGCCTGCATCACCCGCGCATCACCGACCCCGCGCATCGCACCGGCATGCTGTCGCTGCTCAACCTCGCGCGCCTCTTCATTCCCTACGAGTATGGCAAGCGCCTGCACGGCGAAGAGAAGACCACGGCGATGTCGTGGCTGCTGCATGTCCGCAACGTCGTGCTCGATCCGTTCGCGACCGTCGGCTTCCTGTGGAACTGGCTGCACAAGCGCACGCTGGCCGATCGCAAGTTCCCTTCGGTGATCGTGCATCCGAAGGCGAGCCGCTACAGCCTCGACTTCCATGCCGAGCAGTTGCCCAACCCCGACAGCCGCGTGACCCTCGGCGCCGAACGCGACGTGCTGGGCATGCCCAGGCTGCATGTCGACTGGCGCTACCTGCCGGCCGACGTGGACAACGTCAAGCGCACGCTCGCCCTCTTCCAGGACGATCTTCAAGCGAGTGGCACCGGCCGCTTCGACTACGACCCGGACTCCGTCGAACGCGAGATGACGCGCTACGGCGCGTACGGCGGACACCACATCGGCACCGCACGCATGGGCACCGATCCGCGGACCAGCGTCGTCGATGCCGACTGCAGGGTGCACGGCATCGACAACCTCTTCATCGCGAGCGCGGCCGTCTTTCCGACCTCGAGCCAGGCCAATCCCACGCTGACGATCGTGGCGATGGCGCTGCGGCTCGCGGATCACCTGAAACGACTGGCCCGCACGACTCCACAGGCAACCATGGTCACAAACCCACCTCTCGTTCCCGTACCCATCGCGGAGGCCCGATGACGCGTCAGCGCATCGCCGTGCTCGGCGCCGACGGCTTCGTCGGCCGCGCCATGATCAGGGCGTTGTCCGCGAGCGACTCGGCCCACCCCGTCGCCATCGGTCGACGCAGCGTCGCGCCCACGGCCGGTGGCGTTGAGCGCATCCAGGCCGACGCAAGCGATGGGACCGCGCTGGCCACCGCGTTGAAGAACGTCGACGGCGTGATCAACTGCGTCCTCGGCAAGGGCGAGACCATCGCGAACAATGCGAAAGCGCTTTTCGGCATCGCCGCCACGCGCCCCGACCTGCGCATCGTCCACATCAGTTCGATGGCCGTGTACGGACCGGCGGTCGGTGACGTCGACGAGGACACGCCGCTGGTCGGCAACGACTGGTACTCGATCGCGAAGGTCGGGGCCGAAAAGCTCGCAGCGGGCCGCGGCAACGTGACCATCCTCAGGCCCGGCATCGTCTACGGACCGGGCGGTCCGCAGTGGAGCGTGCGCATCGCCGAGTGGCTGATGCGCCATCGCGTCGGCGACCTCGGGGCTGCCGGCGACGGCTACTGCAACCTCGTCCACGTCGACGACGTCGCGCAGGCTGCCCTGCTGGCGTTGCAAAAGCCCGACGCTGGTGGACAGACCTACAACCTGTCGCTGTCCGATCCACCGACCTGGAACGCCTACTTCCAGCGCTACGCGAAGCTGCTGGGTGCGGTACCGATCACACGGATCTCGGCACGACGATTGCGCCTGGAGACGAAGGCGGTCTTCGTGCCGCTGAAGGTGCTGGAGCTGGTCGGGCGACGACTGAAACTCCCAACCGATCGTCTTCCGCAGCCGATGCCTGCCTCGTTGCTGGTGCTGTGGCGCCACGAGATCCGGCTGTCGACGCGCAAGGCCGAAGGGGAACTCGGCGTCCGCTTCATGCCGCTCGACGAAGGCCTGCGCCAGACCGCGACGGCGTTCCTCGCACGATCGAAAGACTGCGCATGACGAGTACGGCTATCGCTACCCTGGCCACGACTCTCGGCCTCGTCGTCACGGTCCTGCTGCTGGTGCTGGTGGCCTTTCCACTCGTGCAGACGCTGTGGTCGCTGCGGGCTGCCCGTCGCTCCCCGCCCCTGTCGCTGACCGGGGGTTCACGGCCGCGCATCGCACTGCTGGTGCCTGCACACGACGAGGCCATCGGTCTGCCGTCCACGTTGTCGTCGCTGCTGCCGCAACTGGCAACGGGCGATCGGCTGGTCGTCATCGCCGACAACTGTTCCGACCAGACCGCCGACGTCGCCCGGGCCCTCGGCGCGGAAGCCGTCGAACGCTTCGACACGACGCTGCGTGGCAAGGGCTACGCGCTGGACCACGGTCTGCAACACCTGCGTGCGGATCCGCCCGACGTCGTGCTGATGTTCGACGCCGACTGCATCGCCGCGCCCGACTGCGTGCGCATCCTCGTGGACGAAGCTCTCGCGTCCAGGCGTCCGGTCCAGGCGCGTTATCTGATCCGCGCATCCGACGATGGCGCCAAGGCGCGTATCTCCGAATTCGCCTACCGCCTGCGCAGCTGGGTGCGTCCGCTGGGCATGCGGCGAGCCGGCATGCCATGCCAGCTGATGGGTTGCGGCATGGCGTTCCACTGGTCGTTGCTGGAACATCTCAGCCTGGCGAGCGGGCACCTCACGGAAGACATGCTGCTGGGCATCACGCTGGCGCGACGCGGGCTCTATCCGGGCTTCTGCAACGAGGCCATCGTGGACAGTCGCTTCGTCGCCAACGCCGCCGACGCCGTGGTCCAGCGCACGCGCTGGGAGCACGGTGCGCTCGCGACGATCTTCGCGGAACTACCCTCGCTGCTCGTGCGCTCGGCCCGCACACTGGACCTGCGACTCTTCATGATGGCGCTCGATCTGGCCGTGCCGCCGCTCGCGCTGCTGTCGTCGCTGGTGTTGACGGGCGGCATCGTGGCGGTGATCGTGGCCTTGCTGGGCGGGCCGGCGTGGCCGTTCGCCGCCTTCGTCGTGGCGCTGTGCATGCAGGTGGCGATGGTGGTCATCGTTCAGCGCAGCTACGCACGCGACCTGATCCGCTTGCGCGAGATCTTCTTCGAGGTCCCGCTCTACCTGATGCGCAAGGTGCCGGTGTACGTGCGCTTCATCTTCAAGCGGCAGGTGGAATGGGTGAGGACGAAGCGCGATGTCGGATGAACTCGAGGCCGGCATCGTCGACCGCGCGCCGACGTCGCGCACCGACTTCCATCGCCCCGTCCATTGCCTGCTGGGCCTGCCCATCGATGTGGTGACGCTCGCGGAAGCCGTCTCCACGATCGAGCGATGCGCGGACAATCGCACCCGCTGCTTCTTCTCCACGCCCAACCTCGACTTCGTCATCACCGCCCATTCGGACCCGGTGTTCCGCGACTCGATCATGCGCAGCGACTTCGCGCTGGCCGATGGCATGCCGCTGGTCTGGATCGCGCGCCTGCTGCGCATCCCGATGCGGGAACGGGTGAGTGGCGCCTCCATCTTCGAGGCCTTGCGAAAGGCGCCGGGACGACCGCTGTCCGTGTATTTGTTCGGCGGTCCGGATGGTGTCGCGCAGAAGGCGGCAGCCGCGCTGGACGCGAGCGCCGACCGCATGACCTGCGTCGGTTTCCAGTCGCCCGGCTTCGGCACCATCGAGGAGATGAGCGCGCCGCAGATGCTGCGTGCGATCAACGACGCGCGTCCCGATTTCGTGGTCGTCGCGCTCGGTGCCCGCAAGGGGCAGACCTGGATCGAACATAACCTGGCCCGATTGGATGCACCGGTCGTCAGCCATCTCGGCGCCGTGGTGAATTTCGTCGCCGGCACCATCCGGCGTGCGCCTCCGGTCTGGCAGCGGCTGGGCATGGAGTGGCTCTGGCGCATTTACCAGGAACCGCACCTGTGGCGGCGCTATGCGGCGGACGGCATCGGCTTCGCAAGACTGTTCGTGGCCCAGGTGCTGCCTGCCTTGATCAACGTCCGCTTCCGATGGCCCCGGGAAGCTGCGTTGGCGAGGGCGAAGATCACGAGCACGCGAGCCGCCGACGGACGCTGGTCGATCGTGATGTCGGGGCACTGGACCCATCAGAACTCCGGCGCGCTGCGTGACGCACTCGCGCGATCGACGAGCCAGCCCGCCGACATCCGCATCGACCTCGACGCCGTCGAGTTCCTCGACAGCGCCTGCATCGGACTCCTGCTGCTGCTACGCGGCCATCAGAGCAAATGCGGCGCGGACCTGGATGTCGTGGCGGTCGAAGGCGGCACGGCAGCGCAAATGCTGCACAACAACGGCGCCGCGTTCCTGCTCGGCGATCACCAGGCAAAGAAAAGAGCCCGCGCATGAAGAGCGCGCACGGACATTGCTGTTCTGGGGATATCGATGGAATCGCAGTCTTGAACGCGCCCAAAAGCGTCACGGAATGACCCTGGTTGACCAAAACATCATCTGCTTCGCCGGTGAGGACTGGTGGTTCCACAACCCCCACTCCAATCTTCACCTGATGAAGGCGTGGTCCGCGACGAACCGGATCCTCTTCGTCAATTCGCCGGGCATCCGCATGCCCGACTTCAAGGGCGACAAGTTCGCCTACAAGCGCGTGTTCGCAAAGCTCGGGAGCCTGATGCGTTTCGTGAAGCAGGCGCAGCCCAACATCTGGGTCTTCACGCCGTTCGCGATCCCGATGATGCCGCGCTTCCAGCGCGGCATCGCGCGCTTCAACAAGCTGGTCCTGCAGCTGCAGATCCGCTTCCTGATGCGTCGTCTCGGATTTGATCGCCCCATCCTGTGGGTCACCGTGCTGGTCGCGAAAGACGTCGCACTGGAACTCCGCAGGACGTCGGGCAAGTGCCTGATCTACTACTGCGTGGACAACACGCCGCACTATCCGGGCGTCGATCGCGCGTACATGACGGCGCTGGAAGACGACCTGAACCGCCACGCAGACCTGGCGTTCTTCACCAACCAGACGCTGCTCGAAGAACGCGCGAGCTTCAACCCCAACAGCTTTTACACCGGGCACGGCGTGGACTACGACCACTTCGCGCAGGCGCAGTCGCGCAGTCTCCCGGTGCCTGCCGACATCGCGGCCATCAAGGGCCCGATCGCGGGCTACATGGGCGAGATCAACAGCCTCGACATCGGCCTGCTCAAGTTCCTGGCCGTGAACAACCCGGACGTGTCCTTCGTCTTCGTCGGCGACATCTACGCCGAAATGGACGAGGTCTCGCAGATGGGCAACGTCCACTTCCTGGGCAAGAAGCGCTACGAGCAATTGCCGGCCTACCTGCAGTGCTTCGACGTCTGCTGCCTGTACTACAAGACCGAGACGTCGTTCAACAACTACCGCAATCCGAAGAAGCTTCTCGAGTACCTCGCCACCGGTAAGCCCGTCGTGTCGGTCTCGATCCTCGAGGTCCGTCGCTTCGCGCAGTACGTGCAGGTCGCGAACAGCTATCGCGAGTACTCGGCACTATTGCGCCAGGCCATCGAGCACGACGCGCCGGACGCGCGTCGCGACCGCCTGCAGTTCGCGGCGCGCCAGACCTGGGACGACGTCGCCGCGGGCATCGCCGGCCGCATCGAGAGCGTCATGGGCCCATTGGCAGCGGCATGAAGATCGTCGTCCTCGGACTGCGCGGCTTCCCCAACATCCAGGGAGGGGTGGAGACGCATTGCGAGCAGCTCTACACACGCGTCGCCGCGCGCGGGCACGAGGTGATCGTAATCGGCCGCAAGCCCTACATGCCGAAGCCGATCGACACATGGAAGGGCGTTCGCCTGATCTGGATGCGCTGTCCACGCTCGACCTTCCTCGAAGCCATCGTACATACCTTCATCGGCACGTTCGTCGCGTTCTTCCTGCGCCCGGACCTGCTGCACATCCATGCGATCGGCCCGTCGTTGCTGGTCCCGATGGCGCGATTGCTGGGGATGACCGTCGTCACTACGAACCACGGACCGGACTACGACCGCCAGAAGTGGGGCCGTGCGTCGAAGGCCATCCTCAAGATCGGCGAGCGGCTCGGCAGCAAAGGGTCGCATCGCGTCATCGCGATCTCGCAGCCGATCGCGGACCACTTGCGCAAGGCGTTCAACTGCGAGGCGACGGTGATCCCCAACGGCGTGGTTGTGCGCGCACCCGCCATCGAGCACGACGCGGTCGACGGACTCGGCCTGACGCGGGGCCACTACGTCATCGCCGTCGGCCGCCTGGTGCCCGAGAAGGGCTTCCACGACCTGATCGATGCCTTCGTCCAGGCCGATCTGAAGGACTGGAAGCTCATCGTGATCGGCCGGGCCGACCACGAGAACGCTTACAGCCTCGGGCTCGGGAACAAGGCCCGTGGCGTGTCGTCGATCGTGATGGCCGGCTTCCTCAGCGGCGAGCCTCTGCATCAGTTCTACAGCCATGCCGGCGTCTTCGTGCTGCCGTCTTATCACGAGGGATTGCCGATCGTGTTGCTCGAAGCGATGGGCTACGGACTGCCGGTCGTGGTCTCCGACATCCCCGCGAATCGCCAGGCCGGGCTCCCCGACGAAAGCTTCTTCGAGCCGGGCGACGTTGCCCGCCTGTCCGCCAGGCTGCAGGCGATCGTCGTCGACCTGCCGACGCCGGCACAGCGTCGGGAGCGCATCGAGATGATCCGCGCGCGGTTCGACTGGGACACCATCACCGCGAAGACGATTGAGGTGTACGAGACCGTCCTCGAGAACGTCGCGACCCGCGCTTGAAGCCGGCCCAGCGGAAGATCAAGGTCCTTCACCTGATCAGGAGCCTTGGCCTGGGTGGTGCAGAGACCAACCTGCTGAACCTGGCCGGTGCGTTCGACACGGAAAGGATCGAGACCCATGTCGCCTACTCGCACGGTGGCGAGGTCGAGGATCGCTTCAAGGCCGCGGACCTGCGGCTGTTCAAATATGCCGACGGCAATCATCGGGTAAAGAGTCTTCACACCTTGCTGATCACCCTGCGTCTCGCGCGCTACATCCGCAAGCAGGGCATCGACATCGTCCACACGCACAACTTCAGTGGTCACGTGTGGGGCCTGCTGGCGGCGAAGCTGACCGGCACGAAGATCATCGAGCACGTCCACGACTTCCGCTACACGCCGCACGACGAGCTGGTCCGTCGCCACGGCGTCCTAGACCAGTATCGCTTCACGCCCTACCTGCGGCGGCGCTCCGATCGCGTCGTCGTGCTGACGCGGGCCCATCGCGACCACGTCGTCGCGCACGGCTACGGCGACGCGAACCAGGTGCTCGAGATCCCGAACGGCATCCCGCTGACGACGACGACACACGACGCGGGTTCGATCCGTCGTCGCCTCGGGATCGAAGCCGGGCGCATCGTGGTGCTGACCGGCGCGCGGATGGATCCGAGCAAGAACATCGATCTCATCCTGCGCATCGCAGGTCCGCTCGCGGCCAGCGCGCCGCAGATCCTGTTCCTGATCGCCGGCAGCGGGACGCATCTCGCGGAGTACGAGGCGACCTGTCGCCAGCGGGGCCTCGATGCGCATGTGCGCTTCATCGGCTTCCATCGCGATATGGAAGAGCTGCTCGCGACCGCCGACGTGTTCCTGCTGCCTTCCTTCCTCGAGCTGCATTCGATCGCGATCCTCGAAGCGCTGAAGATGCAGGTACCGGTCGTGGCGTCACACGGGGTCGGCTGCAACGACGAGTTCATCGAGCACGGCGTCAACGGCTTCCTGTGCGATCCCTTCGTGGACGCGCCGTGGATCGAGGTGCTGGACCGGCTGGCGTCGGACCCGGAATCGCGTCGCGCAGCCGGCAGCGCGGGGTTCGCAACGTGTCGTCGGCTATTCGACATCCGCGACACCGCGGCACGATTTGCGCGGCTCTACGGCGACCTGGTCGCCTGACCGGCGGACAGCGCCGGGTTGTCCGCCACCAGTCGCCTGGCGAGGATCTTCGAGCCTTGCAGGCTGAGGTGGTTCGAGTCGCGGAACAGCAGCACGCCGTCGCGCCCCATCGAGCAGGTGGACCGATCGCAGAAGTAGCCGAAGGCAGCGAGCATGTGCAGGCCTTCGTTGGCCGCCAGCAGCGGCGAAAAGACGCGGTAGTCGTCGGCCTGCTCGCTCGCATTGGACGCCACAGGTTCGGAGCAGCGATTGCGCCGCAGGAAGCCCGACGCATACTTGCAGAAGCGCGGCGTGAAAGAAAAGTTGGGCGTGTCCTCGAGCAGCCAGACCTGCTTGCCCGCCGCGATCAACGCGTCGATCGTCGCCTGCATCTTCGGCAGGCGTGCCGCGGCCGGAACCTCGCGTAGCCGCTTCGACCACCAGGCCGCGAGGACGACCGTGCGGATAGCTGGGTCGGCGATCACGCTGGCATAGGTCTTGGCGAAGCGCGGGTTGTCCAGGATCGGGATCGAGTCGCGCATGTAGAACGCGACGTTGAGCGCGGGCAACGCTTCGGCCAGGCCGACGAACACGCTCTCGGAGTGACTGTCGCCGACGATCGCCAGGTCGATCGGACCTTCGCGCGACTGCGCGCACGGCGCGAACGGTTCATCGCGGACCTCGGCCGGCATGCACGGCCTGAAATGGGCGGCGATGTAGGTGTGGAACTCGTCGCTGCCGATGTCGCCTTCGTTGACCACCGCGGGATCGGCGGCCGGCCGTGACACGAAGCCGCCGTTGCGATATCCGACCAGCCCCCCGACGCCGGTCGCCATCACGACGACGAAGAGACCGACCACCAGCGACCGCGCATGCGTCCCGAAACGTACCGGTCTCTCGATCAGCCGATAGGTGAGCCAGGCCAGTGCGACCGCGACCAGGATCGCGACGATGCGGTCGGTCCGCGAGGGGTACTCGTTGCCGATGATGCGCAGGAAGGACAGCAGCGGCCAGTGCCACAGGTAGAGCGGGAAACTGATCAGGCCGAACCACACCAGCGGCCGGCTGCCGAGCACCTGTCGGTTGATCCACGCGTGCGGACCCGCCGCGATGATCGCGGTCGCACCGGCCACCGGCAGCACGGCCCACCACCCGGGAAAGGCACTCGTGCTGCGCGTGAAGGCGAGTCCTGCCGCGAGGGCGGCGAGCCCTGCGATCGACAGGGCTTCGCGTGTGCCACGCGACGAAGGCTCGACGACCGACGCATGGAACAGCGTCGCGTACGCGAGCAGTCCGCCGGCCAGCAATTCCCACGAGCGCGTCAGCGGCGAGTAGAAGTCGCCGATGCCGTCGTGCGTCGACATGAAGAGGTTGAACACAAACGAGGCGAGCGCCAGGGAGACCGTGACCCACAGCAGGCTGATGCGCCGCTGCCAGGCCACGCAGAGAACGATCGGCCACGCGATGTAGAACTGTTCCTCGATCGCCAGCGACCACAGATGCAGCAGCGGCTTGCTGTCGGCGTTCGCATCGAAGTAGCCGTGCTCGTGCCACAGCACGAAGTTCGACACGAAGCCCGCGCCGGCGGCCACGTGCTTGCCGAGCCACGCATATTCGTCGGCCAGCAGGACCATGCCGCCGAAGGCCAGTGTCGCGATCAACACGATCGATAGCGCGGGAAAGATGCGCCGGATGCGTCGCGAGTAGAAGTCGAAGAAGCTGAAGCCGTCCTTCACGACGTTGCCGAAGATGATCGTCGAGATCAGGAAGCCCGAGATGACGAAGAAGACGTCGACGCCGACGAAGCCGCCCTTGACGGTCACCGGGAAGGCATGGAAGCCCACGACCGACAGCACGGCGATGGCTCGCAGCCCGTCGATGTCGGGACGGTAACGAGGGTGTACCGCGGACGACGACTCACGACCGTCGGTGGCCACGTCTCGATGCGGCAGCCTCAGGTGCGTGGGCGCCGCGTCCAATGCTTGTTCTTCGACCGGTGCGAGCGTCTGGGGAAAGGCCATTCGCGATTTTGCCATGCGCTCCTCAACCACCGATCGCTTGGCGTCCGTCGGGTTACGCTCGCTCCGCGCGCCGGGCAGTGACACAGACCCTGCTTGAAACCGGCTGCCGCAAGTCCACCTCGACGGTCCGATGACGACGCCCAAGACTTTTCATATTCCCTCCCTCGACGGGATCCGCGCCATCGCGGTCTTCATCGTGTTCGTGGCCCATGCGGGCTTCGAGAACATCGTGCCCGGGGGATTCGGCGTCACCGTCTTTTTTTTCCTGAGCGGCTTCCTGATCACGACGCTGATGCGCCAGGAATTCGCGCTCGCCCGGGACATCAGCATCCGCCATTTCTATCTGCGGCGCATCTATCGAATTATGCCGCCGATGTATCTCGTGCTGATCGCCGTGCTGTTGTTCGAGCTTTCCCGCCATGCCGATCTCCACCCATCTGCAATCGTCGCGCAATTCGCCTATCTCACCAACTACTACGGCATCGCGTTCGGCGAACAGGACTTCCTGCCGTACACCAACATCCTGTGGTCCCTCGCCGTCGAAGAGCACTTCTACATCCTCTTCCCGCTGCTCCTGAGCTGGACGCTGCCGCGCTACTCGCTGCGGCAGGTATTCAACGCGGTGCTGGTCGTCTGCGGCCTCGTGCTCGCGTGGCGCTGCTTCCTTGTGCTCGGTCTCCACGTCGACCGTCAGTACACGTACGCCGCCACCGATACCCGCATCGACTCGATCCTCTTCGGGACGGCCATGGCCCTGCGCTTCAATCCCGTCCTCGACACGGTGACGCGAAGCGAGAGCGACAAGCGCTGCTGGCTCGCCCTGATCGCAGGACTGGCGCTCATCGGCGTCTCCTTCCTGGTTCGCAACCCCGTGTTCCGCGAAACCATCCGCTACACGTTGCAGGGTGTGGCGTTGTGGCCGATCTTCTTCAGCGCGATCCACCTGTCGAAGAGCCCGGTCTTCGCCTGGCTCGAAAACAGTGTAATGCGCTGGTTCGGCCGCATCTCGTACACGTTCTATCTCACGCACTTCCTCGCGATCGGCGTGAGCCGGGCATTCGTCTCGCATCAGCTTCTGTCGAACGTGGTCGCCTTCGCACTCGCGACGGCCGTGTCGCTCGCGATGTACTTCCTGGTCGAGCGCCACATGTCCACGTTGCGGCGTCGTCTGCACGACGGGCCGCAACCGCTGCCATGAAGCCGATGCGGTTGCCGATGCTTGCGTCGCGTTGACGCGCTGCCACACGACGAGACGGGATGCTTTCGGAGAGAATGCACCGCACCCATTCCCGAAAGGACCGCATGAAGACCAAAGCCGCCATCGCCTGGAAATCCGGCGCCCCGCTGACCATTGAGGAAGTCGACCTTCAAGGCCCGCAGGCCGGTGAAGTGCTCGTCGAGGTCAAGGCCACGGGCATCTGCCACACCGACTCGTACACGCTGTCGGGCGCCGATCCCGAAGGCATCTTCCCGTCGATCCTGGGCCACGAAGGCGCGGGCATCGTGATGGACGTGGGCCCCGGCGTGACCTCGCTCAAGAAGGGCGACCACGTCATCCCGCTCTACACGCCCGA
>JANXTA010000150.1 GCA_025356395.1 Betaproteobacteria bacterium | reverse complement strand
GCCATGGACACGCTGGTGCTGACCTTCTGGATGATGGCCTTCGCCTGCCCGTTCATCGTCGCCGCGTCGGCGGTCTTCGAGGGCTCGCAATGGCGCGTGCCGATCGGTGTCGAGTGGCTGCCGATCCTCTACAACGCGGTCTTGGTGCTGGCCATCGGCAACCTGATCTGGTTCACCGTTGCCCGCACGCTGCCAGCCACGACGGCCGGTCTGTCGTCGATGCTGATCCCCGTCGTCGGGGTATTCTCAGGCATCGTCATGCTGGGCGAAGAGCCCACCTGGCGCGACTTCGCTGCCCTCGCGCTGATCTGTCTCGCGGTCGCTGCCGCGTTGTTTCGCAGGCCGCCGGCAGTCGTGTCGACGTGAACCCGGACTCATTGCAATTCGTCACAGCGTCGGCATTTACGTTCGCATCAATTCAGGAGGACTCATGCGCTCGCTTTCCCTTTCCGCCTCACCTGTCGTCCCGTCTTCGGTCGCCTCTCGCGTCGGACGCCTGCTGCTGGCCGCAGGCCTCGCCACGCTGCTGTCTGCCTGCGGCTACAACGACTTCCAGTCCAAGGACGAGACGGTCAAGGCTGCATGGAGCGAGGTCGTCAACCAGTACCAGCGGCGTGCGGACCTCGTGCCCAACCTCGTCAACACGGTGAAGGGTTACGCGCAGCAGGAGAAGGACGTGCTGATCGGCGTGACCGAGGCGCGGGCGAAAGCGACCAGCATCCAGGTCACGCCCGAGACGCTCAACGATCCCGAGGGATTCAAGAAATTCCAGGCGGCGCAGGGCGAGCTGTCGAGCGCGCTGTCGCGACTGCTGGTCGTGACCGAGAACTATCCGCAGCTCAAGTCGGACCAGAACTTCCGCGACCTGCAGGCGCAGCTCGAAGGCACCGAGAACCGCATCACGGTCGCGCGCAATCGCTACATCCAGACCGTGCGCGACTACAACGTGACCGTGCGCCAGTTCCCGAACAATCTCACCGCGATGGTGTTCGGCTACAAGCCGAAGGAGAACTTCACCGTCGAGAACGAGAAGGGCATCTCGACCGCGCCCAACGTCAAGTTCTGACCGGTGACGTCCATGCGTGATGCGAGCCTGCGGGTCATCGCCGCTCTGGTGTTCCTCGTCGGCGCGGGAGTCGCCGGTGCCCAGGACCTTGCGGCAATCCCGCCACTCACCGCCCGGGTCACCGACAACGGTGGCCTGCTGGCGCCCGATCAACGGGCGGCGCTCGAGTCGGTGCTGGCCGACTACGAACGGCAGAAGGGCTCGCAAATCGCGGTGTTGACGGTGCCGACTACCGCGCCCGAGCAGATCGAGCAGTACGGCGTCCGCGTCGCCGAGGCCTGGAAGATCGGTCGCAAGGGCACGGCCGACGGCGTGATCCTGATCGTTGCGAAGGACAACCCGCGTGACCTCCGTCGATTGCGTATCGAGGTCGGCAGGGGCGTCGAGGGGGCCATCACAGACGCCCAGTCCAGACGCATCATCGACGAGGACATCGCGCCGCATTTTCGCAAGAACGACTACTACGGCGGACTCGTCGCCGGAATCCACCGCATCGAAGGACTGCTGCAGGGCGAGGCGCTGCCACCGCCTCCGGCGCCGCGCGAACAGACGAACAGCGGCGGTGTCGGCTTCGGCATCGGACTGCCCGGACTGCTGTTCCTGTTCGTGGTCGTGTCCTTCCTGTTTCGCGGCGCGCGCCGCCAGGTGGGCTACATGTCGGGCAACCGCGCGCTCAATCGTTCGATCGCGCCGATGGTGGTCGGCGGCATCCTCGGCAGCCTCGCGAGTCGCGGCGGTGGCGGGGGCGGCTTCGGCGGCGGCGGTGGTGGCTTCAGCGGCGGCGGTGGTGGCTTCAGCGGCGGAGGCGGCGACTTCGGAGGCGGTGGCGCCTCGGGGGACTGGTGATGGACTGGTCCCGCATGACGCGGCACTTCATGGCGAGCCAGCGTCGCACGCACAAGCTGTTCTCGGGTGACACGATGGAGAGGCTGCAGCAGGCCATCGCGGCCGGTGAGGCGACCCATCGCGGCGAGTTACGCCTGATCGTCGAGTCCGCGCTGCCGCTGCGCAAGGTCCGTCGCGGCATGGGGACGCGGCAGCGCGCGCTCGACCTCTTCGGCACCTTTCGCGTGTGGGATACCGAGGAGAACAACGGCGTGCTGCTGTACATCAACGTCGCCGATCGGAAGATCGAGATCATCGCGGACCGGGCGGCCTCGCAGAGGATCGGCGATCCGCACTGGCAGACCGTGTGCAGCGTTGCGCAGGAGGCCTTTCGTGCCGGCGATTTCGAGCGGGGCGCGACGGAGGCGATCGAGGCCATCCATCGCGCCCTGACCACGGCTTTTCCCGCGGACGCGCTAGCGGTCCGGCGCAACGAACTTTCGGATGCTCCGGTCGTGCTCTGAGCGTTTTCGGCTCGTTTTGACCCGTTTTGTCGTTTTATGACGGATTTTTGCAGGTATCGCTTGTGTATCGGTGTCGACAATCTTGACATTAATTTTTTGCTACGATTCAGATGATTTTCTCAAGTCATTGAAAGGAAAACGTTTTTGAGTCATGGCATGGCGATTGCACTATCTCTGAGAGTTGCTCTTCGACTCCCAGGAAACCACCATGAACCTCTTCAAGACCTTCGCGCTCGCTTCGGCTTCGGCGCTTTCGATGATCGGCGCCGCTTCTGCAGTGACGACCGTCATTCCCAACTCGGCGCTCACGCCGTCCACCACGTACTACACCGACTCGATCGGTGGCGGGCTCGGGACTTCGTCGATCATGGGTCGCAACGACGATGGTTCGTCGACCATCCAGAACCTCGGCTTCTCGCTGAATTTCTTCGGCGTGAACTACACGCAGTTCTACATCAACAACAACGGCAACGTGACGTTCACCGGCCCCCTGGGCTCCTACACCCCGGTCGGCCCCACGGGCTCCCCGCAGCCGATCATCTCGCCGTTCTTCGCGGACGTCGATACGCGCTCGACGGGCAGCGGCCTGGTGTATTTCCGCTCGGACGTCGCCAACGAAGTGATCATCACGTGGGATGCGGTCGGTTACTTCGGCGCGCATGCGGACAAGCTCGACAGTTTCCAGCTCATCCTGCGCGGCTCGGGTTACTCGCTGCCGGTCGGTGAAGGTTCCATCGGCTTCTTCTACAAGGACATGCAGTGGGAAACCGGTGACGCCAGCGGCGGTGCCGGTGGCTTCGGCGGATCGCCGGCTGCCGTCGGATTCGGTGACGGCATCGGCAACGGCGAGATCCTGCAAGGCTCGCTGAGCAATGGCATCTCGCGCATCGTGTCGAACACGCACATCTGGTTCGACGCCAACCTGGCCGTCGTGCCGCCGACCACCGGCGTGCCCGAGCCGGAATCGATCGCGCTGCTGGGTCTCGGCCTCGCGGGCCTCGCTCTCGCCCGCCGTCGCCAGCAAGCCTGATCGTTCTTCCGCTTCGTCGAAACGCCGACCCTCGGGTCGGCGTTTTGTTTGGCGCGATCGATCAGTGCGGCCCGACGGGCGTCGCCCAGATGTCGGCCTGTCGATGCGCGACGTCCGAGAAGGACCGGGTCTCCGCGTGGATCGCGCGCAACGTGTCCGAGTCGTTGCGGCGCGACGACGCCGAGCGATGCAGCGTGTCGAGTGCCGCGGTGGTGCCGAGCGCGTCGGCGTCTTTCGCGAGGCCATCGATGGTGCGACAGATCGCCGGTCCGATCTCGCTGCGCCGGCCGGCCTTCACATCGATCCATACCCCCGACAGTCCGTAGCGCGCCGCGTTGAAGCGGTTGTGCCGATACGCCGCGTAGATGTTCTCGACCGGGACGCGCGAAGGATCCCTGCGCATCGCGTGGGCCAGGGTCTGCGCGTAGGCCGCCAGCGCCGCGGCCTTCTCGACCGTCAGCGGCGTATCGCAGACGCGCAGCTCGATGGTGCCGAACTCGGGCTTCGGCCGGATATCCCAGTAGAAGTCCTTCATGCTTTCGATCACGCCGAGCTGCTTCATCTGCTCGTAGTAGTCCGAGAAGCCGTCCCACGTCGTCACGAACGGCATCGTCCCCGACATCGGGAAAGCATTGATGGTCGTCAGCCGACTGCTCGCGAAGCGCGTGTCGCGATCCTGGTAGAACGGCGACGCGGCCGACAGCGCCACGAAGGCCGGGATGTGTTCGCTCATCAGGTGGATCAGCCTCACGGCCTCGTCGCCGCTCTCGCAGCCGATGTGCACGTGCTGCCCGAACACCGTGAACTGCTTCGCGAGATAGCCGAAGCGCTTCCAGAGCGTCTCGTAGCGTTCGCCTTCGAAGATCTTCTGGTCGCTCCACATCTGGAACGGATGCGAGCCGCCGCCCGCGATGCGTACGTTGAGCAGGTCGGCCTTCTCCACCATCACGTCGCGCAGCGCCACCAGGTTGGCCAGCAGCGTCTCGTGGCGACGATGGATGCCGGTGTTGAGCTCGATCATGCTCTGCGTGATCTCGGGCTTGACCTCTCCCTCGCACGGCAGCTTGCGGAGTTGCGTCAGCAGGTCGCGCGCGGTCGACAGGTCGTAGTTGCGCGTGTTCAGGCACTGCAGCTCGAGCTCGACGCCGAGCGTCAGCGGATCCGAATGGGCGAAGGGCAGGGACATGACGGGGGTCAGACTTCCTCGACCGCGTGGCTCTCGCCGGCGTGGCGGAACGCGAACTGCACGAGCAGCGGACCGACCACCTCGAGCACCGCGACCGCGGTGAGGAAGACGGCGATCATGCGGCCCTGCGAGGCGAATGCCTGGTCGGTCGGATCGATCAGCACCAGCGCCGTGAACCCGGACAGCGGCATCAACGCGATGCCTACCAGGCCCGCGCGCGAAAGCCCGAGCGGCGTCAGCGGCGCGATCGCGAAGATCGGCAGCAGCTTGGCGACGAAGCGGGCCGCGATCAGCAAGGCGGCTGCGGCGACGATCTCGGGCGAGCCCGTGAAGTGCGCCGAGGCGCCCGCCACGATGAAGAGGATCACGCACAGGACTTCGGACGCGAAGCCGAACTCGATGTGGCGGATGCGCCGCTTCGTGTCGGCGTTCTTCACCAGCATGCCGATCGCCAGCATCGTGCAGAGCACCGACAGGTCGAGCCCGTCCGCCACGCCGACCGCGAGCGTCACCATGCCGATCGCGAGGACGAACTGTGCCTGCGGACTCTTGCCGAACCAGCGCGCACTGAAGCGGTAGAGCATGAAGACGAAAGCGCCGAGCAGCACCGATCCGGCCAGGCGCCATGCGGGATGCAGGACCATCCGCGCGATGTCGACGATGCCGCCGCCTTCGTGCTCGTAGTGCAGCAGCGGCAGCAGCAAGGTCGCCATCACGAAGGCCGCGAGGCTGTTCAGCGTCGCCAGCGCGAGCACGCGGTGGCTGACCTGCCCATCGGCCCCTTCGTCACGGGCCATGTACATCAGCACCACCGGCGAGCTCGACACCACGACGGCCGCGAGGAACGCGGCCTCGATGTGGGTGAACGCGAAGACCTTGAGCGCGCTGAACGCGAGCAGCCAGGTCAGGCCGATCTCGCACACGGCCATCACCCACAGCCAGCGTTCGCGCCGCATCCAGTGCAGGTCCAGGCGCTGACCCAGTTCGAGCAGCAGCAGCGCGAGCGCGAAGTCGACGAAGGGCCGCAACAGCGCGCGGGCGCCGGCGTCCAGCCAGCCGATGCCGGTATCGCCGAGCACGAGACCCAGCACGATGTAGCCCGTCATGCGCGGCAGGCCGAGCCGTTTCGCGCCTTCGCCGCAGGCGTAGCCCGCCAGCAGAAGCACCGCGAGCAGCATCAACGGTCCGCTGAACAGCGGCAGGCCGTCGGCGCGCGTCGGAAGCGAGTCGAGCAGATGAGTGGGAAACAGCTTGACCCTCGCGATGTCAGTTGGAAGCTTGATTCGCGCTTGGCGAGGCAGGCGGTGCGCGTCACCGTGCTGCAGGGACGAGCGGACCGATTATCGCAGACCGTCTTTCTGCCGTTCGCGGGTCCGCTACCAGCCGATGCTGACGCGCGCGCCGCCGAGAGGCGACGCGTCGATGCGGGCGAAACCGCCGTGGAGTTCGGCGATCTGCTGGACGATCGCGAGTCCCAGCCCGTAGCCGCGCGATGCGCCGACCGTGTGGTCCTCGACGCGCGCGAAGGGTTCGAAGAGCCGCGTGCGACAGGCCTCGGGGATGCCGGGGCCGTCGTCGTCGACGTGGACCCAGAGAGTCGCGCCGATCTGCTCGGCCGAGACCATGATCGACGTGCGTGCGTAGCGAGTCGCGTTGCGCAGCAGGTTGGAGAGCGCGCGGCCGATCTGGCGCGCATCGCAGAACACGGTATCGGCCTCGCCTTCGAGCGGGATCGCCGCGATCTGCTTGCCGTCGTGATGCAGCTTCAACGCGCCCTCGACCGCGGACTGCATCAGTGCCGTGACGCTGTTCTTCGACGGGAACAACGACTTGCTGCTGCCGAGCCTCGCGAACTCGAGCGACTCGGCCACCAGTTGATCGAGTTCGTTGAGGTCCTCGCGCATGCGGGACACCAGCGTCGAATTGGCTCCGGCATGGGGGTTTTCCTTGAGGATCTCGAGCGCGAACGAGAGCTGCGCGATCGGCGCAGTCAGTTCGTGGGCGACGCTGTTGCTCTGGGTGCTACGCATGCGCAGCAGGTCGTCGAGACGACTCGAGATGCGGTCGATCGAAGTCGCGAACGGCTGGCTGAAACGCGCGCTGCCGCGTACCGACCCGCTCGAGCGGGGCGCGGTGGCGACTTCCTCGGTCAGCAGTCCGAGTCGCTCGAGGGCGAGCCACGATGGATGGAACCAGAGCCACAGCACGAGCGTGCTGATCACCGCCACGGCGGCGGTCACGTAAATCGTTGCCGACACGTCTTCGTCGGACGGGATGACCACCTGGCTGCTGACGACCAGCGGCGTCCCGGGGACCACCTGGTAGGCACGCGTGTAGCCGCGCTTCTTCAGCACGAACGCGACGTCGCCGGCCTGGAAGCGGGCCGTCTCGCCCGCATTGGAATTGAGGCGACGCATCGCCGTCGTGGCCACGTCGATTTCGAGGTCCGACGGGAACGCGGCGCGCAGCGTCGGCAGCCCGGCCTGCCAGTCCTGGAGCTTGAGGGCGGCGATGTCGGCGCGCGGTTCGGCGAAACGCGCGTCCAGTCCGGTCCGCAGGCCTTCGACGTAAGCCGCGCGCGAGTTCGCGTGCGACCCGTAGTGGTGGGCAAGCGCCACCAGCACGAGCACCGGAA
The DNA here is from genome assembly GCA_025356395.1 of Betaproteobacteria bacterium. Lineage (GTDB taxonomy): Bacteria > Pseudomonadota > Gammaproteobacteria > Burkholderiales > Burkholderiaceae_D > CAHJXF01. The sequence continues at coordinate 1,168 of JANXTA010000150.1, read as the reverse complement.
TCATGATCGTCAGGTAGAGACGAAAGAACTGCCTGATCATCGGCGTGCCGTTCGTGTCGTCGCCACTGCGAGACCCAACCCGTCAGCTACCGGTTTCCTCGATGGCGAGCAGATAGCCCATCGAGCGGACGGAGACGATCAGGTCCGGCGGCGCTCCGGCCTGCTCGAACTTCTTGCGCAGGCGAAAGATGCGGCCGTCGATCGCGCGGCCCACGCCGTCGTAGGGAATCTTTCGCAGGACCCGTTGCAGGCGGTCGCGCGTGACCAGGTTCGCCTGATGGGTGAACAACAGCCAGAACAGGTCGAAGTCGGCCGCGGTCAGTTCGACCTTCTGGCCGCGGTAGGTGACGAGGCGCGCGGCCCGGTTGACGGCGATGTGCCCGGCACCGAGGCTGGGATCGCGCGTCTTGGCGGACGCTTCGGGACCGGTCCGCCGCAGCAGCGCCTCGATGCGCGCCAGCAGCACCCGCGGTTCGAGCGACTTGACGACGAAGTCGTCGGCGCCGAGTTCGAGGCCCAGGACGTGGTCGATGTCGTCGCGTCGCGACGTGTACATCAGGATCGGCACGCTGCTCATGGCGCGCAATTCGCGGCAGATCTGGTAGCCGTCCTTGCCGGGCAGCGTCAGGTCCAGCAGCACCAGGGACGGTCTTTCGGTCATGAACCGCTCGACGGCCATGGCCCCGTTGCCTTCGGTCAGCACCTCGATGCCGTGGCCGAACAGATAGTCGCGGACGAGGGTCGTGAGACGTTCGTCGTCATCGATCATCAGGATCCGCCGTGGGGCGTGCGACGGGGAGTAGTCGGCTTCAGGGAGGTTCATCGGCTTACTGCGAGCGACAGGAAAGCACATTGTTGCCGATCCGCCAGCGAATCGTTCGTTTTGTTGTAAGCCGTCATCAAACCCTGGGGTCCGTGACGCCGAATGGTCGCCAGTCGGGCGCGAGCGGTGATCCCGTGGGCAGGCGAAGAGTGGTTCGTCGTGCGCTTACAACATCGAAAGTGTGACATCGCCGTATTTGCTCGATCCATCAAGATCCGCCATGGGCAAGGGTTTCCAGGCGATTCTAGAATTGCCCGATAACAAATCAAACAATTTCGAACGGTTACGTTTTACCCCTTCCTCTACGGTGGCATCACGCGCATCCAGTGCGCCGAAAAATCATTC
>JANXTA010000149.1 GCA_025356395.1 Betaproteobacteria bacterium | reverse complement strand
GAACGTGCCCATGAACCCGCCTTGACCACCGCCGGCGCCTGCGTCGCAAGCGCCGCGCCGACCGTGGACAAGGCTACGACCGAGCAACCTCAACCGGCTTGAGATCCAAGCCGAAAACGCTCCACGATAGCGGGGCAACTCCACTCTGAGGGGCCCGAATGGCGGCTGTACGAGGTGCAGCCGCCGCAGGTCACGCACAAGGCGGTTCGTGCCACATAGTTTGCCGCTGCCTCCAGCTCGGACCCGTAGCAGACCTTCGCTCGCCGCGGGACGGCGGATCGAACCGGACGGCGTTGAGTGCGTTTCGGTCGGCAGACGCCTTGCTCGTCGACGGCTCCGGTGCCGGGGCAACCGGTGCAACGCCAGTGTCGCGAGCGGTCGTGCCGTAAAAGCCGCGCAGCATGCTGCCAATCGCGGCATTGAACAACGCGAGCTCTCGTACCGTTCTTGGAGCTAAAGCTCCCTGGAATCGCGCCTGCTCATGACCGACAACGACCACGCTTCAGGTGATGCGACGGCGCCGGATCTAGGACGATGCCATCGCTTTGCAGCCGACCGGCTTCGACGGATGGGGCCACATTCGGTCACGACAGCTGGCTTTCTCGAAGCACGCCCCCCGAGAATGTGCTTGTGCAAAGAGAGATGCTACAAATAACTTATCAAAAGCATGCTCACGCCGGAACGCATTCGTGAACCTGTGCATGTACGGCAGGGAGGGATAGTGCTTGCAGGCTTTATCGAGCCGCGGCTGCTTTCACAGCCCGCAGGGGCCCGCGAGCAGAAGATCGGAATCATCTTTTTGTTCGATGCCGCTCGGCTAGGCAGCGGTAGCTTGCGTGCCTGCTGTAGCGAGGCGGAGTTCCGTAGTAGCTGATCAGGAACGGGCCACCATGGCGTCTGGCAAGTCGCGAGTCGTGCAGGTCGAGCCGCTGCGATTCGCGCACGGGCTGCGTCTGCTGTCGCCCGAACTCCTTGCTGCGCATGAACTAGAGGCGCAGCGCGAACCGGTCGTCCATGTCGACCTGATCCGCCCTGCGGATCTGGTGGCCCTGTCCGTCGACGCGGTCGGCTGCGAACTAGTGGTCGGCGGCGCCGAACCCGCTCACCTTCGCCCAATCGCGGGCTTCGCACGCCCGCGCCTGCTCGTTGGCTACGCGTTCCAGCACATCGGTGAAGAAGCGCAATACGAGGTCCGGGTCGGCAGCAAGCTGACGGTGCCGAATGAAATCGACCCTTCGAAGCAGCCCCGTGACGAGCCGATTCCGGCCGGCCACGATCCCAACGCGCGCATCACGCCTCCGGTTGCCGCCCGCGCCGCACGCGGCAGCCGACTTGTCTTCACGATTCCCGACAGCGAGACCATCGAGTTCTCGCGCGCCGGAATCTTGGCGGCGATGGGCCGCTTCGAGTTGGCGTTGCACAAGCTCGCCGCGCCCGGAAACGCTCCGACCGCCGGGCGCACTGGCGAGGGCCCGAACATCGATCCCGGGCATCTCGTCGTGGTCCTGCCCGGCGGACTCGTCGCCAAGGTGTCGGGCGATGCGATCGAAGTGTCGAAAGGCAGTGCCACCTTGCTGCACCGCCAGGACGCGCACCGGCCCGATTCGCTCGCTGGCATCGCCTTTCAGGCAAGCGAACTGCGAAGGTTCCGTCCGCTGCTGCAAACCCGCGCTGCGATTGCCGTGCGCGGCACGCTGCTACCGGATCACCACTTGCTTGGTCCGGGCGGACTCGTTGGCGAAGTCCCTCGCCCGCTGCGGCGCTTGCCCCGCTTCAGCTATCCACCGACAGCGAGTGAAACCGCTATCGAAGCGCCCTACCGGCTGGTGATCTCGCCGGGTAGCGAGGCGCGATGGGTCCACGTCAACGAGCCTTCTGCTGCCGCGGACGCGCCGCGGCACGTGGAGCTATGGCACACCCGGTTGGGCAACGCCAGGCAGGCCCCCGACGGCACGATCGGCGGCGACGAGCGCAATGCCGGCCGCCGGATCGTCCGGGCGATCTGGGCCCGCGACCGCGACGCGATGGCCAAGGACGAATGGCAGGACCCGACGTCGCCCAATCCGGCCCACGGCAACGACGACCCGTTCCGCATGTCGCTGGATCCCGCCGACCGCCACATGCTGGTGCGGCAGTCGTCCGAAACGCTAATCGGCGCCAGCGGCAGCATCGATCCCATACCCGTTGCTGCGCACGCGCTGTGGCTGTCCGGGTTGGGCGCGTGGCTGGATCTGCACGGCGCGTGGGTGACCAAGCCCTACTCTGAGTCCGCGATTCGATCGATCCTCGCGTGGGACCACGTCGCACCGCTGGGACGCGACCAGTATGTGCGCGTGGTCTACCCCGGGTATCTCTATCCTTGGGGGCACCAGGCGGCACTCGTCAAAGTCACCGAGCGCAAGATGAAGGACGCCGCGCCATCGGTCGCGGGCGTCTACCAGTGCAAGTTCCTGGTCATCGGCGAGCGCCGGCGAACCTACCCCGATCGTCACGACCTGCCGTTCATCGAGGTCGGCATTCGTCCGTTGGTCAGCCCGGCGATCGACGAACCGAGCGGGGCCGCGGGCGACAGCCAGGACAGCTTCTTCTGGCCGAAGGTCGCTAGGCAGCCGTACCCGTTCATCATCGACGCGCTCGACCATACGGGCCGGCCCGTGCGGGTTCCGCAGATGCCGCTGCTGTGGGTCGCGGAGCGCTTCCCGGACTTCGCCGTCGTGGACAATGCCTACGACGCCGATCCCAGGCGGAAGGTCGCGACCTACGGCCAGCGCGTGGCGTTCGCGCCGTCCCTGAAGGGGGGCGATACCGTCGTCGCGACGGCGACGCTGGCCTTCCAGGGCAAGGCGGGTCTCGGCACGTCGACGCCGCGCATGACCAGCGCCGAGGTCCTGATCCCTGCCGTGCAGCAGCTGTCGCCGACCGGACCGGTGCCCATCGCCTACGACCCGGTGTACAAGGCGCACGGGTTCGTCGGCGCGGCCAACAGCGGGGACATCTGGGCCCGCGTGCTGGTCCAGGGCGAGCAGCAGCCGGAGCACGTCACCGATCCGACGGCGCCGCTGCCGGTGCTTCGCTTCGGGGCCGGCGCTCCGAGTGGCAGCGAGCGGAGCGGCGGCTTCCTCACGCCGAACGTACCGATCCGCGGTCTGTCACGGATTGCGGGCACGGTCGGCGACGCCGCCGGCATGGCAAAACAGTCGTTCGACCCGAGAGCCTACTTCAAGCAGTCGTCGCCGAAGCTGTTCGGCCTGATCGATCTCGGTGCCGTCACCGTCACCGTCGACAGCGACCTGCCGCGGATCCCGAAGATCATCTCGGAAGTGGTCGGCCGCATCGAAGGGTTGGTCGAGGACATCGGCCGCGCCGCGGAGGCGCTGGCCGACGCCATCGCCGAAGCGAACCGGATGGTCGCGCGGGCCGCCGGCAAGACGGCGGACCTACGAGCCGCCGCGCAGGCCGCCGTCGACGCGGCCGCCGCCGCGAAGGCTCCGTTCGACGACCTCTCCGCGCAACTGCCGAAGCTGCTCTCGCGGATCCAGAACAGCGGCAAGTCCGACCCGAGCGTCGAGCCGCTGTTCGAGCAGTTCAAGACCCAGGTCAAGGACACCGTCGCAAAGCTCGACGCCGTCGCCGACCATCTGCCGCCCTACATGGCCAACGTCGTCCACGCGGTGGCCAACGGGCTGCGCGTCGTCGTCCTCGAGACAGTCGACCTCGTCCTCGACATGGAGCGCTACGTCACCGGGCTCGCGGAGTCGGGTGCGCTGGCGCGCGTGCGCTTCGAATGGAAGCCGGTCCTCACATCGTTTCCCGACACCAGTGCGCCGCTACTGCAGGTGAAGCCGGACAGCCTCATGTTCGCGATCGAGGCAAAGACAGGCTTCGACGGCAGGTCGAGCGTCCTGGCGATGGCCGAGATGAACGACTTCGCGCTGCATCTGTTCCCCGAGGCAGAGTTGCTCGCGCTGGAGTTCGACCGCTTCATGTTCAAGGCGGGCACGTTCGGCAAGCCCGAGGTCGACATCGTCCTGCACGCCATCCACTTCAAGGGCGTGTTGTCGTTCATCGAGGGCATCAAGGACCTGATCCCGCTGGATGGCTTCTCCGATCCGCCGAACCTCGGCGTCACCGCGGAGGGCATGACCGCCGGGTTCACGCTGGCGCTGCCGAACATCGCGCTCGGCGCCTTCAGCGTCACGAACCTGTCACTCGGCGCCGACGTGCTGGTCCCGTTCCTCGGTAAGGCGGTCAGCATCGGCTTCAACTTCTGCACGCGCGAACGCCCGTTCACGATCGCCGTGGTGTTCCTCGGCGGCGGCGGCTGGACCGGCATCCGCGCGTCGGCCGACGGCTTGGAAGTGCTCGAGGTCGGCCTCGAAGCCGGCGCCTGCGTCGCGGTCGACTTCGGCGTGGCGTCCGGTTCGGTGTCGGCCATGCTCGGCGTCTACATCCGGCTCGAAAGCAAGAAGGGTTCGATCGCCGGCTACTTCCGCCTGCGCGGCGAAGTGGATGTGCTGGGCTTGGTGTCGGCCGCGATCGAGCTGTATATGGAGCTGTTGTACCAGCCGCCGACCGGCAAGCTGATCGGCCAAGCCAGCATCACCGTCAACGTGTCGGTGATCTGCATCTCGAAGTCCGTTCACATCAGCGCCCAGCGGGTGTTCGCCGGGTCGAACGGCGATCCGTCGTTCCTCGAGGTAATGGACGCCGGCAGCGGCAGGTCCGAAGCCTGGACCACCTATTGCCTCGCCTTCAAGGGGGAATGACGCGATGGCGACCGAGTCCTTCATTGCCTGTGCCCTGCCTTACTCGGCGGCCGAGGACCGCCCGTTCCACGTGTCGCTGTTCATCTCGCCGACGATCCGGGCCGACGTCGACGGCACGCTGGAAGCATCGCGGATTTTCCTGGACTGGGGCGAGACCGCAGCGACACGCCTGACCATCGAGCTGTCCGACCAAGACGGCACGATCGAATGCGAGCCGCTGCGCGACCCGATCGACCCGTCGCTATGGCGCGCGCTCTTTCCGCCGTCGACGCCGGTCAGGGCGCCCGTGGTGCCGAAGTGGGAACAGCGCCACTGGAGGAGCTTCGCGGCACGCACTGTGCACGACCTCGCGCGCGACCTACACATGGCGACGATCTACGCCGACCCGACCACGCCGCCGCGCGCGCAGGACCATCCGCTGAGCGAGCAGCTGTCCCGCCTCATTGCCGAGAAGGAGTACTACCACGTCGAAGGAGACGGTCGGGACGTCCGTCGGGTGTACGACGAATCGAAGATGACCGCGGACCTCGACAAGGTCATCGAGAGTCGCGAGTCATTGGCGAACATCGAAGGCTTCGTGGCCGGACAGCAGGACTGGCTCGAACGCGCCGCCCTCGAGCTGCACCGCTGCCGCCGGTACTACGAGCGACCGGAGTCCCAGCTGCCCTACGAGCCCGGTCCCACGCCGGGCGCGACGGTCCCGCCGATCGCGTCGCCAAAGCCCGAGTTCCACGAGCGTTGCGCGATGGCCGGCGACCATCCAGCACTCCTGCGGCGCCTAGGTCTCGTGATCGATCTTCGGGTCGCAGACCCGGCGCGGCTGTTGAAGTCGCAGTGGCTGTCGGCGCGCGTGTCGATCGACGGCGGGTTGGAGGCGTGCCGAAGTTCGCAGGTGCGCTGCCAGACCGTCGGCACCGACCTCGTCAGTGCGCCGCTCGGCACCGACTGGTCCGACGGCCTGCTGCGGCTCGGCGACGAGGAGCGCTTCAGCGTGCTGACGCTGGACACCGATGGCAGCGCGCTCAAGACCGAGCGGTTCCTGTGGACGCTGCCACGCCTGCTGCATGTCGAGCAGAACGGTGATCCGGTCAACGCCGCCACGCCGGCAATGCGCTCGGTCGGCCTCACGGTCGCGGCGTCGAAGCAGGCGCTCGAGATCCAGCAGCGGCTCGGCCGACAGAACGCGCTGGTGGCGGACTTCGACGACGCCGGCGTGCCCGTGCTGCATGCCGAGGACGTCACCCGCGGCATGCGCGTCGAGGTGTGGGACGACGAGGTCGGGCGCTGGGCGTCGTTACATCGACGGCTCAGCCATCTGTCGGTCGAGGGTTTCGGCACGGTATTCGACGGCGTGCCTGAAGTGGGCTTCATCCAGGGCAGCGCGGCGCACGAGACCCCGAACGTCGGCGAGGCGCCGGTCCACGTCCACGACGCGCTGTTTGGCTGGGAGGGCTGGAGCCTTTCGGCGCCTCGTCCCGGCAAGCGCGTCCGTCACGACAACGGCAACGAAGTCGTCGAGGACACGCCGGATCTGCCGGCCAGTGATCTTGTCCACCCGATTCGCGTTCGCAACGAGGTCGAGCCGGGGACGCTGCCGCGGCTGCGCTACGGACGCAGTTATGCCTTCCGCGCGTGGGCGGTTGACCTGGCCGGCAACTCCCGACCGCATTCGACGAGTCCCGATCCGGTGGCGCCGCCGGACCGAGTCGCGGGGATGCTGTCCGGCGGCCGGGCGGGCGCGCAGACGCCGGCCGATGCCGCGGCGTATTCGTCCGCCGATCTGCGCGCCTTGACGCATGCCACGCTCGAACGTCGACGGATGCTCGACGTTTCGACTGCCGACGCCGTCGACAGCAGCACCGTCCGCGTCCTGCTCGCGCACCCCGAAGCGGGGCCGCTGATCGCCCAACGTCTGAGCGCACGGCGGGCAACCGCGACTCGAGGATCCGCAGCGACGCTGCATGCGCAACTCGCGCGGCGGTCGCTCGTTTCGGTGGCGATCGCCGGCGCGGTCGCGGACACCCGGCAGCCGTTCGTCGCCGACGTCGCCCTGCGCGGAGCGCGGGACCTGGCGGCTCTGGTCGGCTCGCACGCGGCTGTCGTCGGGCCCATCGGTCCGGCCTTCGCGAACGCGCCGATGGCCGACGCGATCGCTCGCGCACGACAGACCGTAACCGCGCTCCATCCCTTCCTGCGCTGGGATCCGGTGCCGAGCCCGGCGCTCGTCCCGCGCAGGCGCTACACCGAAGGCGAGTCGCTGCGCGTGCTCGTTATCCGCTCGGGCGTCGTCCAGGACCCGGTTACGCTCGCCATCACGATCGTCGAGCCGGTGACCTATGCGGCGACCGCCTCCGCTGCGATTGCCGACATCGGCTATGCGGGCACGAGCGAACGGCACCTCGCGCCGCCTAAGATCAGCCAGATGCAGGCGGAACTGCACGGCATGTTCGACCTCGCGATTGGCGCGGTCGGAGAGGCCGACCACACGCGGATGCTCGGCTGGATCTTGCGCGAGAACGGCACGTTCCAGGATCTCGATCGCGCCGACGTCGACGATCCGCCCAACCGCATCCCTCAACCCGATGTCGACATCGTCCACGTCGGCACGCCGACGACGGCGCTGAAGACGCTTCCGCTCGGCGTCGGCGAAGCGCCTGCCCCGGGACAGACCGTGGTCCACGACGTCGATGAACTCGGTCTCCCCTATCTGCCCGACCCGATGGCGGGCGGCCTGTCGTTCGTGTTCGCCGAAGCCGGCCAGGATCGCGGACTGCCGTTCCCGTTCGGCGTCGAGGGGTTCACCGCGGCCTACCGGGGCGACTGGCCCGAGATCGAACCGTTCCGCGTGGTGCTGAGCGGCGGCGCGGAGCTAGACAGCGCCGTCACCGGGCGCACGGTCACCTTCGCGCTGCCCCCCGGCGACCTCCAGACGTTCCGTCTCGCCAGCAGCCTGCCCCGCGACCGACTTGATCTCATGGGCGCATGGCGCAGCATGCCGCCGGGCGCGCGGAACAACCCGGATGTCGCCGAAGCGGCAGCCGATGGGTGGCTTTGGGGGCTCTCGCCGTTCGAGGACATCAAGCTGGTCCATGCCGTCGACCGCCCACTCGAAGCGCCACGTCCGATCCACGTCACGCCGGTGCGCCTCATGGGGGCGACGCATGTGCATCTCTTCGGCGCGATCGACCTGCACGGGCCGAGCACGGATGGCCTGACCGCGGAGGCCGCGTGGATCGATCGCGTCGACGACTTGACGCTGCCGAAGTGGCAGGACCTGCCGTCGAGCGCCATAGCGTTCCGGACGCACATCCGCCCTTACGAGGACGTGGCGCTGCTGCTCAACGCGAATGCCGAAGTCGTCCTGCCGACGGTCGGCAAGGTCGGCGTGCACGACGCGCGGCACGAACTGGGCGACACCCGCCACCGGCGTGTCGACTACCGCTTCCGCGCATCCACCCGCTTCCGCGAGTACTTCCGTCCCGAGCTGCTGGCCGCCGACGCTGCGAATCGCCTCGACGACGGGCAGAGCGTGATCGGCCCCGTCCTGCAGATTTCGGTGCCGTCATCGGCTCGTCCGGCCGCGCCGATCGTGCACTCCGTGATTCCACTGTTCCGATGGTCGGACGATACGGAGCCCGAGCAGCCGATGGCCCGACGCCGCGGCCGTCGCGCCGGCGTGCGAATCTACCTCGAGCGCCCCTGGTTCTCCAGCGGCAATGACGAGCTCCTCGGAGTGCTGCTCGCGCGCGGTGGCGACGACAATTTCGGCCTGCCTGCAGACGATCAGTCCGGCTTTCCGTTCGTCAGCACGTGGGGGGCTGACCCGATCTGGAGGAGCGCGGACGTCGCCCCACGAGCGATGTCGGTTCTGCAGTTGGACAACTTGCTGCACAGCGCGGGGCTCGACGACCGCACTCGACCCGGACTCCCCGTCACGCCACCGGTGCAGCTGCCGCTGGTCACATTTCCCGGTCAACCGATCGTTACCGTGGTCGGATACAAGCCGCAGTACAACGCCGCGCGCGAGCTCTGGTATGTCGACGTCGCCCTCGACCCGGGCGAACACTTCTGGCCGTTCCTGCGTCTGGCCGTGTGCCGCTACCAGCCGGAGAGCATTCCGCACTGCCATCTATCGGCCCCGGTACGCTGTGACTTCGTGCAAGTTCCACCGGAACGGCTTACGAGCGTCAGCCGCACCGATAGCCGCCACGTACGTGTTGTCGTCAGCGGAACAGTGGGGGTACGCGGCCCGGTCGGACAGGGCGCCGATGTTTCTGCCTCGCTGGCTGCCGCAGTCGATCGAAACCGCTATCTCGTCGCAAGACTGCAGCGCCGCGACCCCCTAATCGAAAGCGATCTCGGCTGGGAGACGGTTGTCGCGACGCGGCTGACCCTGCGCGGCAGCGGAAACAACAGCCATGAAGCAGCCTGGGTCGCCGAGCTCGACGCCGGCGAGGAGATTGCGTTGATTCGTCCGGATGGCGGTCCGGGGGGGTGGCGTTTGACGCTGGAGGAATGGGAGCTGCTCGAAGGGGATCCCACACATGTCGATGTCGCATTCGTTGGCATCGACCTTCCCCGACTCGAACACCGGCTGATCTACGCCGACGAAATCGATCTTTAGGTCGACCACCTACGGGCATAGCTCCGCTGGCGTCCTTTCCATGATGCCCACTGGTCGGCTAGTCGCACGAAGTCCATCATCCGGACCTCGTCGAGACGCACCGCTGAAAGTACGGCTGCCGCGCCTCCACGAGAGATTATTCCTCCCACGCTCTGGACGATCGGACCTTCCTCGAGGCATCGGGGACCTCCGTCGATGATCGCCCGGCGCGCGTTGGCTAGCCAGATGTGCAGCATCGGGTAGCCGCGGCGGCAACCCTGCAATGGTTTCGTATCCTAACGACCTTACGAAGAGTTCGGCGTGGCTCGACGTACCAGGCCGTGGCTATAGACAGTGGACACTGCGCGCAGCCGCCGGAGCGCCTTGGCCCGCACGGCCGGCACACGATCCCGCAACGGCAGTTCGCGCCGCGCCGAGCGGACGGTGGCTTGCATGACTCGGATCGATTGTGGTCGTGCAGCCGGTTTAGGATGCACTGCGGTCATTCCATCTTTCAGCTCCTGAAGGGCCGGTGGCGGTGGACGCTGTCGTTCGATCGCTGAAGTCAACCGTCCGCGCCAGTCTGAAGCGGGCACTCGGCATTTCTAAATGAGCGACCGCTGTTTTACCCATCAAATCTCCATCGTAAGCAGTGTGCACTCGGGAACTAAGCGGCCTGTTGAAAATAGTGAATCGATGGACGTCGGAGGGCGGCGCACGGTAGGCGTTGCCCGGCACGAGGCGTTTCTCGTTTGCCCGCAGGAAGGTGATGCAGCACGGCTGACGCGGTGACCTGCTCCGGACTTTTCGAGCCAGCTGAAACTTGAGAGGATGGCTCCCACCGACCAGGAGGGAGCTGTGAGGAAGAGCCGATACAGTGAAGAGAAGATGGTCGCGATCCTTCGGGAAGCGGACCGAAGTCCGGTGTC
>JANXTA010000138.1 GCA_025356395.1 Betaproteobacteria bacterium | reverse complement strand
CGAAGGTCGACCTCGCCGACAAGCCCGATGGACTGCGCAAGGCGGTGGTCGACTTCTTCACGACGCAGGGTGGGCAATGGGAGCTGCAGGTGCAGCTCTGCACCGACCTCGAGAAGATGCCGGTCGAGGACGCCTCGGTGCCATGGCCCGAGGACGAGAGCCCCTATGTGACGGTCGCCCGCATCGTGGCAAAGCCGCAGAGCGCGTGGGACGCATCGAAGTCGGCAGCCATCGATGACGGCCTGGCCTTCAGTCCGTGGCACGGCCTCGCGTCACATCGCCCGCTGGGTTCCGTCATGCGCGCACGCAAGCAGGCCTACGAGATGTCGAAGCGTTTCCGCGCCGAGCACAACCGGATCGCGATCGAAGAGCCGAAGAAGGAAGCGGCGCTGTCCTGATCGAAGGCGCGTCAGTCGGGCGAGCGCCGGGCCACCATCGCGAGGATGGCGTGCTTGCGCTGCTCCGACGCCATGCCCCACTCGACGATCTCGTCGAGCGTGCGCAGGCAGCCGACGCAAAGACCGCCGGCCGCACGGTCTGCCGGCGAGCCGGCCGCGGGATCCATCTTGCAGATCGAGATGCAGGGCGACGGCACCGCATTCTCGAATGACGGGTTAACGGACATGACGACGTGAAAAGGAGAACAAGGTGACGACGGATCTCAAGAAGGGTGACCACGTCGCGTGGAAGTCGACGCAGGGCGCGGTCGAAGGAAAGGTGGTGAAGAAGGTCACGACGCCCATCGACATCAAGGGTCATCACGTCGCCGCCTCGAAGGACAGCCCGGAGTATCTCGTGAAGAGCGACAAGACGGGCGCCGAGGCCGCACACAAGCCGGGCTCGCTGAAGAAGAAAGGCTAGTAGCCGCGGCCGCGATCGACCACGCCCGTCACGACCTCGCCGCGCTCGAGGCGCGCGATCTTCTCGACGATCTGCGACAACGTCGCTTTGCGCTGCGTCAGCGCCGAGCAATGCGGGGTGATGGTGACGCGTGGCTCCGCCCAGAACGGATGCGTGGCCGGCAACGGCTCCTCGCGGAACACGTCGAGGGTCGCGCCCACGATCCGCTCGCCGGCGATCGCGGCCAGCAGGTCCGCGTCGACGAGATGCCGACCCCGGGCCACGTTGATCAGATAGGCCTTCGGCATCAGGCGATCGAAGAGACGACGATCGAGGATGTTCTCGGTCTCGGGCGTCAGCGGCAGGAGGCACACCAGGATGCGCGTCGCTCCCAGAAACGCATCGAGCTCGTCGCTGCCCCCAAAGCACCGCACGCCGTCGATCCGCTTCGGCGACCGGGACCACGAGGACACCGGGAAGTCGTTTGCGACGAGCGCCTGCGCGACCGGCGTGCCCAACGCGCCGGCTCCCATCACGCCCACCGGATACTCGGCGCGTTCCGTCGGTCGGCGCGCTACCCACTTGCCTGCCCGGCGATCGGCCTCCATCAGGTCGAATTCGCGCGCGTAACGGACCGCAGCCTGCACGACGTACTCGGCCATCAGCGGCGCCATGCCCGCGTCCTCGAGACGGATCAGCGGCACGTGCGCGGGCAACGCCGACGACCGCAACAGGCCATCGACGCCGGCACCGAGATTGAAGATCGCCTTGAGCTGGGGCTGCGCCGCGTAGAAGGTGTCGGGCGGCGTCCACACGATCGCGTAGTCGGCCGGCTCGTGGCCGCCGTGCTCGGTCCACGCTTCGATCGTCGCCGACGGCAGCGCGTCGCCGAGTCCGCGCAACCAGGGCTCGGCCCTGGCGCCCGGCGCGCAGAACACGATGCGGGGACGACCCGTCACCGGGCGCTTTGCGGGACCGTCTGCGGCGCCTGCCCCACGAGTCGACGGATGAAGCGCCAGATCTTCGGCACCAGCCACGCGCCGATCGCGACCATCGCGAGCAGCAGCGCGAAGAACACGTAGGGATGCAGCAGCGCGAGCGCCAGTCCGCCCGGCACCATCAGGTCTTCGCCGAGCGACAGGCCGATATTGCTGAACGGTTCCGGCGACGTGTTGGCCAGCGCGCGCGTGCTGCTCTTGGTCAGGTGCGCGCCGGCCGCGAGCGAGCCGCCGAGGATCGCGGCGATCAACGTGCCGACCGCGCCGCCGTGGGAGTCGAGCGCGCCGATCGCCGAGGCCGCCAGCAACGCGCCGGCCGGCACGCGGATGAAGGTGTGGACCGTGTCCCAAATGCTGTCGACCCAGGGGATCTTGTCGGCGAAGAATTCGACGAAGACCATGAAGCCCGATGCCGCGAGCACCAGGGGATGGGCAAGCAGATGCAGGCCTTCGGGCATTGCGACCCAGCCAAGACGATCGACGAGGCCGACCACGAACAGCACGAGATACAGGCGGATGCCGCTCGCCCAGCCGAGCGCGGCGGCGAGCGCGACGATCTGTGTGGGGTCGAGGGTATTGAGCATGACGTCGGGGATCGGTGCCGCGCGACGCGCGGGCCACCAGCGGTGATCGTAACCTTCTCGCGGCGCCGTCGTCACTGATCATGATGTCGGCGCGAGCCGCCCCTGGCCTTCACCCGCGACCGGAACGTCCTACGATGAAGGCTTCGCGCCGATCGTCGGCGTCTTCATCCCGCGAGGAAATCCCCCGGCGGGTTGTGCGCGGCCAGCGGGAAGCACGCGCGTCCCATCGTCAGTCGATCGGGTCCGCGCCCATGGCCGATGATCAGGATCGGCGCGTGCGCGCAAGCCGTCTCGCGCAGGACCGTGACGACCACATCGTGCGAGACCGGGCGATCGAACGCATCGGTGACCGAGACCGGCACCTTGTAGACCTCCTCGACGACCTCGGCGGATGCGGTCCCTGCGAAGGCGAAGGTCGTTGCGAGAACCAGTCGAAGCGCGCTGCCGGAAGGACGCATGTTCTTGGCGGATGCTTTGTACGTCATGGCGTGAGGTCGGCCTCGGTCATGCCGACCGCTTGGAGGTCGTCGCCACGGAACCGGGCATCGGTCGCCATCAGGAACTCGTCGAGTTGCGGTGGTTTCACCGACGTGCCCGACAACATCGCGTGGACCTGCCCGCGATGGTGGGTCTGATGCATGAAGAGATGCGCGAGGGTGCGGTCGATACGGTCAAGCGGCCGGCCGCGACCGCCACGATCGAAGGCGACCCGGCGCGCGAGTGCGGCATCGCCTTGAAGGCTCGCGCAAAACGCGATCAGCCGCCCGTCGATCCCGCGTTGTTCATCGGCCAGCAGCGCCATCGTGTCGCATGGCATCTCGTTCTCGAACGAGGCGGTACCGCGGCCACCCTCCTCGAGCACATCGACGTAGTACCAGTCGACGACCAGGAGGTGGTTGAGCGTCGCGGCGATGGTCGGGAAGAAGCCGGTGCGCGGCGCGATCCATTCGTCGTGGGTCAGCCGGAGGCAGGCTTCGTCGAGCCGATGATTGGCGAGGCGGTTCCCCCGCGCCATGATCAGCAGATGACGTGCGAGGGCGCTCACGTCATGCGGCTTTCGACGGCAACGGATGACCCGGCATCAGATCGTAGGGATGCTTCCAGCCCGGCTCGGCGGCGATGCGCGCGGTCCAGGCACCGACCGCCGGATACTCCTTCCAGTCGACTCCGAACTCGGTCGGAAAGTAGAGATAGCCGACCAGCGAGAAGTCGGCGATCGTGAGCCGGTCGACGACGACGTAGCGCCGGTCCGCAAGGTGACTTTCCAGGGTCTTCAGCGCGCCTCTGGCCCGCGAACGCAAGAACGCGATCACCGCCGGATCGAAGGTCCCTTCCGGATTGAACTGCACCATCCAGCGCAAGGTCGCGATGTTGGCGGTCAGCTTGTGGTTGTCCCACAGCGTCCAGCGCAGGATCTCCCGGCGCTCGTCGTCGTTCGCAGGACCGTAGCGGCCAAGCGTGCCGGCGAGGTAGTCGAGGATCACGCCGCTCTGCGTGAGCACCTTGCCCTCGTGCTCCAGCACCGGGGCCTCCGCCATCGCGTTGAGCGCCTTGAACGCCGGGTCGCGCGTGCCGCCGTTGAAGAAGTCATTCCAGACCAGGGTCCAGGGAGCGCCGGCGAGTTCGAGCATCAGCGCGACCTTGTACGAGTTGCCGGACTGGGCGAAGCAGTGGAGACGATAAGTCGAGCGATCGGTCATGGGCGAGGCGTGGTCAGGTGTGGTCGCGGATGGCGGCGCGGATGAAGTCGGACTTGCCTTCGGTGTAGGCCTCGCGGTCGTCGGCATGGCGCTCGACGAGATCGGTCTTCAAGGCTTCGTAACGTTGTCGCAGGTCGGCGTCGCTGCCGAGCAGGCGGCTGAACGCCACCCGCTCGCGCCAGGCCTCCGAGTCGTGCACGACGACATGCAGGTGATGGGTGCGCTCGCCGTGCGCGTGCCGCAGGAAGAACTGGCGATCGACCATCGTGCGATTGAATTCGGCCGATGCCGAGTAGCCGTTCGCGCACAGAGGATCGGCGAGCGCGAAGACCTCGTCCATCGATCGCACGCCGGCCAGCAGATCGATGATGGGCTTGGCCTGCAACCCGGCGATAGGCGTGCTGCCGATGTGCGCGATGTCGACGAAGACGCCGGGCAGCGCGAGCATCAGTCGCTCGCGCTCGGCGGCGAAGCGTTCGGACCAGCGCGGGTCGTGCTCGGCGAGCCCGACGGACTGATCGATCGCGCGCAGCAGCGATTCGTTGTCGCTCTCGCCGCTCCATGCGTGTCGGGTCAAGAGGTCGCCTCTCTCGGTCTCCGTGCAGCGAACGCTTCATGACTTCCGCTCATCATCGTGGTCTCCACGGCGGGCCGCCGCTCCAGCTTCGATCCTCGTTCACGTCGGGACGACGCGCAACCGTCGCATGCAAACCAACCACATCGTCATTCTCTCTAACGACCGTAGCGCCCCATCAGTGTTCCTTCACGGGCGGCGTTGACGAGGTCGGCGGCTTGCTGGACGAGGGCATACCTGACCTCGGAGGACTCGGCCCGATCCTGTAACGCGACGGCCGCCAGCGAACCGTCGCATCCGGCGCCTTCGTAGCAGCGAATGACCGCCGTGATATCGCCCGCGCAGCGCGCGCCCAGGTCGCAGTGCACGATCAACGCGACACGATCGAGCCTCTCTCTTTTTTGCCGATCGAGGGTCTCGTCGTCGAACGAACCCGCTTCATGATCGACCTTGTGCATCGCGTCCAGCAGATAGTAGGGATCACCCAGGTCCAGCGCCCGTTGCAGCATGTCCATCGCAAGATCGAAGCGCGTCCTCGTGCCCTTGCCGACCACGCCTTGCAGATGGGCTTCCCAGGGGCCCATCTCAGGGTCACCGTCGTCGGTGGACGCTTTCATCGCTGCGATCAGCCGCGCCGAGGAGTCGGGCGAATACAAGCCATTGCATCGGTCAATGGCACCCTGCATCGCGGTGCTGGCGCGACCCCGCTGAGCAGTGTCATGAATCTCGTCGGACGGTCCAGGAAAATTCCGCCGCACGCCTGCCGCACCCAGACAGTCGAAATACGCCCGCTTCGCGTAATACACCCCCGCCCGGTGCGGGTCCTGCAGCGCGCGGTCGAAGAACGCATGAAGGTCCTCGGCGTGGTCGTAGTCGTTGCGCATCGAGGCAACGGCAGTAGCCCGCGGGTCGCCGCCCCATTCCTTGCGTGCAATAGCCGATGCCGGAGCAGGCTTCGGAACGGGCCGGTTGGTGGAAGAAACGGCGGCACGGACTGCTGGTAACTCGAGCGACGATCGTTCGGCGAATGACCACCACCCCAGCATCGCGATGGTTGCAAACGCAACGATCACGTAGAAGCGTCTCAAGCCAGCGCCCGCCCGATCAATATCTTCTGGATGTCACTCGTGCCCTCGTAGATCTGGCACACGCGCACGTCGCGCCAGATGCGCTCCACCGGGAAGTCGCTCACGTAGCCATAGCCGCCGAAGACCGAGATCGCGTCGCTGCAGACCTTCTCGGCCATCTCGGACGCGAACAGCTTGGCCATCGCCGCTTCCTTCAGGCACGGCCGGCCCGCGTCGCGCAACGCGGCCGCGTGCCAGATCATCTGTCGCGCTACCTCGACCTGCGTCGCCATGTCGGCCAGGCGGAACTGCACCGCCTGGTGCTCGAAGAGCGGCTTGCCGAAACTCTCGCGCTGCTTCGCGTAGTCGAGCGCGGCTTCGAATGCCGCGCGGGCCATGCCGACCGCCTGCGACGCGATGCCGATGCGTCCGCCCTCGAGGCCCGACAACGCGATCTTGTAGCCCTGCCCTTCCTCGCCGATCAGGTTCTTCGCAGGCACACGACAGCCTTCGAAGAGGATCTGTGCGGTATCGCTCGCATGCTGACCGGTCTTCTCCTCGAGGCGCGCAACGAGGTAGCCGGGCGTCTTGGTGTCGACGATGAACGCGCTGATGCCCTTCTTGCCGGCGGCCTTGTCGGTGACGGCCATCACGAGCGCGACGTCGGCGTGCTTGCCCGACGTGATGAACTGCTTGACGCCGTCGAGCACATAGTGACCGCCGTCCGGGTCGTCGACCTTTCGGGCCGTCGTCCGCAGCGCCGACGCATCGGAGCCGACATGCGGCTCGGTCAGGCAGAACGCACCGAGCTTGGTGCCACGCGCGAGCGGCTTCAGCCACAGGTCCTTCTGCGCGTCGCTGCCGTAGCGGTCGAGCATGCTGCAGACTGGGCAGTTGTTGACGCTGACGATGGTCGACGTCGCGCCGTCGGCGGCTGCGATCTCCTCGAGGATCAATGCCAGCGACAACGTGTCGAGCCCCGCGCCGCCCCACGCCTCGGGCACCGTCACGCCGTAGCAGCCGAGCTCCGCGAGGCCCTTCAACGCGTCGGCCGGAAACGTCGAATCGCGATCCCACTGCGCGGCGAACGGTGCGATGCGCTCGCGCGCGTAGCTGCGCACGGCGTCGCGGATCATTTCCTGTTCGGGTGTCAGCAGCATGCGTCCTGTCCTTCAGGCGACCGGCGCCACGGTCATGGTTTCTGGGGGTGCCGGGTCGCTGGCCGGCTTGTCGGCACCGCAACTCGGGCAGTAGTGGAAGAAGGCGTTCTTGCGATTGCTGCAGACCGGGCAGTGCTCGAACAGCTTCATCCCGCAATGCATGCAGAAGTTGGTCTGCCCTTCATGCACGCGAAAGCCGCGCTCGCAGCCGGGGCACACGCCGGCGTTGGTGCTCTTGATCGCATGCTCGTACGACAGCGACTTGCGGCGCACGGCCTCGCTCTGCTGCTCGGCGACGCGCTGGCGCTCGAGGTAACGCTGCATCGCGACCATCGCATAGCGACCGATCGCGACCGTGATGACGATGCCGAGCGCGTAGCGCACGTAGCCGCGAAAGCTCGGCAGGTAAGGCACGAGTTCGACGAAGAACGTGTAGGCCGCGAAGAACACGACGCCCCAGACGAAGGGCCACCAGCTCGACTTGCGACGCTTCGCGAACAGCCAGCCGGCGACGGCGATCGGCGGCATCGTGATGGCGAGACGGATCGCGAAGACGCGCAACTCCTCGCGCCGCACGGCGGCGTCGTAGACGTCGCGCGCGGCCTCGTCGAGACTGCCGCGATCCCTTTCCATGACCGACAGCGACTGCTCCAGTTCGAGCCTCGACGCATCGGCCTTCTCGACGGCGACCTCGGCCGTCCGCGCGGCGGCGCCGAGGTCATCGAGTTCGCGCGTCCGCTTGATGACCTCGGGGTCCTGGTCGGCGCGCTGCGTGCTCTGGCGCGTGGCGATCCAGTTCTCGAGGCCGAGACGCGCCGTGCCATAGGCGGCCTGTGCCGACTGCATCTTGAGGTCGAGCGTGGCGCGCTTGTCCGTCGCGTCGCGGACCTGTTCGCGGGCACCGCGGATCGAAGCGTCGAGCGCGGCGGCGCGCGGCTTGTCGATGAAGTCCGACAACTCGACACGACCGCCGACCGTCGGCAGGTCGCGGACCACCAGCGAGTTCAGGCCGATGAGGAAGCCCGCGAAGATCACCGCCACGCACCACAGCACGAAGCGAAAGACGCGCTCGGGCGTGCGCAGGCCCTTCTGCGAGACCGACGTGTCGGCGCTCACGACGCGCCGTGCTCGGCCGACATCGTCATGCGGACCGACGGAATACGTGCCGTCACCTCGATCTCGATCTTCATGCGGGGATCGACGAGGCCGACGATCATCGCGGTGGCCGCAGGCCGCGCGGTCGCGAAGTACTGCCCGAAGATCGGCGCGACGCTTTCGAAGTCGCTCGCATCGACCAACAGATAACGCGCGCGGACCACGTCGTCGAGCGTCAGCCCCGCCTCACGCAGCGCCGCGTCGATGTTCGCGAAGCATCGGTGGGTCTGCGCCACGAGATCGTCCGCGATCGTCATCGCGGCGTAGTCGAAGCCGGTCGTGCCGGAGACGTGCACGTACTCGCCGTCGACCACCGCACGGCTGTAGCCCGCGAGGGTCTCGAAGTTCGAGCCCGAAGAGATTCGACGCATGTCCATCATCAGAAGCGCATCACGCCGCCGTCGTAATTGAAGAAGCAGCCATTGTCATCGCGCGACAGGCCGTCGATGGTCTTGCGGATGCCCTTCGCGCTGTCGACCACGTCGAGGTCGGCACCCGCGCCGCCCATCGCGGTCCGCACCCAGCCCGGATGCATCGCCACGCACACCATGCCCTGCGGTCCATAGGTCAGCGCCGCGTCCTTCATCACCGAGTTGACCGCGGCCTTGCTGGCGCGGTAGGTGGTGAACTTGGGGTTGTCGCGCGCGGCGATCGAGCCCATGCGCGAACTGATCACGACCAGCTTGCCGTGCGCCGCCGCGACGCGCGGCCCGACCACCGGCGACATCAGCATCGCGGCCCAGACGTTGGCGCGCATGGTGTCGTCGAACTCCGCTAGCGTCGGAGGGCCGTCGTTGCGCGGGCCGCTGACGCCCGCGTTGTGGATCGCGACATCGAAGTCGATCGCCGCGATGGCCTTGCCGAATGCCGACCAGTGCGCGCCCTCGGTGACGTCCAGCGTGTGCACCGTGCAGCCCATGGTCGCCAACGAGGCCGCATCGGCCTCCTTGCGGACCGTCGCGTGGACGGTCGCGCCCTCCTCGCGGTACTGGCGGGCGAGCTCGTGTCCGATCCCGCGCGATGCGCCGATGACGAGGACGGTGGATGGCTTCTTCATGGTTTCACTCCTTGGCGGACAGCACGCGCTTGATCAGTTCGGCCGCGA
This sequence comes from Betaproteobacteria bacterium, assembly GCA_025356395.1. GTDB lineage: Bacteria > Pseudomonadota > Gammaproteobacteria > Burkholderiales > Burkholderiaceae_D > CAHJXF01. The sequence continues at coordinate 58 of JANXTA010000138.1, read as the reverse complement.
GATAGAGCCGCGCGGGGATGCGATCGACGACGACATATTCCTCGCTGTTGGCGTGGAC
>JANXTA010000091.1 GCA_025356395.1 Betaproteobacteria bacterium | reverse complement strand
CCTCGCGTCGCTGTGCGCCGAGGCGGTCGACGCGGTCAAGTCGGGCTTCAACATCCTGATCGTGTCGGACCGCAAGATCGACGCAAACCATGTCGCGATCCCCGCGCTGCTCGCGACCGCGGCCATCCATCAGCATCTGGTTCGCCATGGACTGCGCACGTCCACCGGCCTGGTCGTCGAGACCGGCTCGGCCCGCGAGGTGCATCACATCGCGCTGCTCGCTGCCTACGGCGCCGAAGCAGTCCATCCCTACCTCGCGATGGAGACGCTGGCCGCGATGCACGCCGACCTGCCCGGTGACCTGTCGGCCGCCAAGGCGATCGCCAACTACACCAAGGCGGTCGGCAAGGGCCTGCTCAAGGTCATGTCCAAGATGGGCATCTCGACCTACATGTCGTACTGCGGTGCGCAGATCTTCGAGGCCGTCGGCCTGTCGCGTTCGCTGATCGACCAATACTTCGCAGGCACGGCATCGAGCATCGAAGGCATCACGGTCTTCGACGTCGCCGAAGAGGCGATCCGCCTGCATCGCCGCGCCTTCGGCGATGACCCCGTGCTCGAGGGCATGCTCGACGCGGGCGGCGAGTACGCGTTCCGCACGCGTGGCGAGGCGCACATGTGGACGCCCGACACGATCGCCAAGCTGCAGCACGCGACGCGCGGCGACAGCTTCTCGACCTACAAGGAATACGCGACGCTGATCAACGACCAGAGCAAGCGCCTGATGACGCTGCGCGGCCTGTTCGAGTTCAAGGTCGACCCAACGAAGGCGATCCCGCTGTCCGAGGTCGAGCCCGCCGTCGAGATCGTCAAGCGCTTCGCGACCGGGGCCATGTCGCTCGGCTCCATCTCCACCGAGGCGCACGCCACGCTGGCCGTCGCGATGAACCGCATCGGTGGCAAGTCCAACACCGGTGAAGGCGGCGAGGATCCGGCGCGCTACGAGAACGAGTTGAAGGGCATCCGGATCAAGGCGGGATCGACGCTCGCCTCGGTGCTCGGACCCGACACCATCGTGGCCGATGTCGCGCTCCAGGAAGGCGACTCGCTGCGCTCGAAGATCAAGCAGGTCGCGTCGGGCCGCTTCGGCGTCACGGCCGCTTACCTGTCGTCGGCCGACCAGATCCAGATCAAGATGGCGCAGGGCGCGAAGCCCGGCGAGGGCGGACAGCTGCCGGGTCACAAGGTCAGCGAGTACATCGCCAAGCTGCGCTTCTCGGTGCCGGGCGTGGGCCTGATCTCGCCGCCGCCGCATCACGACATCTATTCCATCGAGGATCTCGCGCAGCTGATCCACGACCTCAAGAACGCCAACTCGCGCGCGTCCATCTCGGTGAAGCTGGTGTCCGAAGTCGGGGTCGGCACCATCGCCGCCGGCGTCGCGAAGGCCAAGGCCGATCACGTGACGATCGCGGGCCACGACGGCGGCACCGGCGCGTCGCCGATCTCATCGATCAAGCATGCCGGCACGCCGTGGGAGCTGGGCCTGTCGGAGACCCAGCAGACACTCGTCCTGAATCGTCTGCGCGGTCGCATCACGGTGCAGGTCGACGGCCAGATGAAGACCGGCCGCGACGTCGTCATCGGCGCGATGCTCGGTGCCGACGAGTTCGGTTTCGCGACCGCGCCGCTGGTGGCCGAGGGCTGCATCATGATGCGCAAGTGTCACCTCAATACCTGTCCCGTCGGGGTCGCGACGCAGGACCCGGTGCTGCGGGCCAAGTTCGCCGGCAAGCCCGAGTACGTCGTCAACTTCTTTTTCTTCGTGGCCGAGGAAGCGCGCGAGATCATGGCGCAGCTCGGCATCCGCAACTTCGACGAGATGATCGGTCGCACCGACCTGCTCGACATGAAGAAGAGCATCGAGCACTGGAAGGCGAAGAAGCTCGACTTCTCGCGCGTCTTCCATCAACCGGCGATGCCGGCCGAAGTGGCCCGTCGTCACGTCGAGAGCCAGGACCACGGTCTCGACAAGGCGCTCGATCGCAAGCTCATCAAGCGTGCCGAGCCCGCGCTCGAACGCGGCGAGAGCGTGTCGTTCATCACGCCGGTCCGCAACGGCAACCGCACCATCGGCGCCATGCTGTCGGGTGAGGTCGCTCGACGCTACGGACATGCCGGCCTGCCCGACGACACCATCCACGTCCAGTGCAACGGCGTGGCTGGCCAGAGCTTCGGCGCCTTCCTCGCGCACGGCATCACGCTCGACCTGGTCGGCGACGCCAACGACTATGTCGGCAAGGGCCTGTCGGGTGGCCGCATCATCGTGCGTTCGCCGAACGACTTCCGCGGCTTCGGGCCCGATCACATCATCGCGGGCAACACCGTGCTGTACGGCGCCATCGCGGGCGAGGCCTACTTCAACGGCGTGGCCGGCGAGCGGTTCGCGGTCCGCAACTCGGGCGCCACGGCGGTCGTCGAAGGCGTGGGCGACCACGGCTGCGAGTACATGACCGGCGGCACGGTGGTCGTGCTCGGGCTGACCGGTCGCAATTTCGCGGCCGGCATGTCGGGCGGCGTGGCTTACGTGCTCGACGGCGATGGCGACTTCGTCAGGCGCTGCAACACCGCGATGGTCGACCTCGAACCGATCGAGCGGAATGGGGCGAAGGCAGACGGCACGGCGCGACACCTGGGTCGGATCGACGAAGAGCTGTTGCGCGACCTGGTCGAGAAGCACTTCCGCTACACCGGTTCGTTCCGCGCGCGAGAGATCCTCGCGAAGTGGGACGAGACGTGCGCCAAGTTCATTCGCGTCATGCCGTCGGAATATCGACGCGTGTTGAAGTCGATGAATGCGGCCGATGCGAGCGTGGCGGAGAAGCAGGCCGTGAAGATCGCGGCTTGATGGTTCGGCTCCCTCCCCTTCAAGGGGAGGGTTGGGGAGAGGTTGGGTGTCGGTCGCTTCGGCGCGAAACAAGCGTCTCTTCGTTCCAGACCGCGCCCCCCTCTCCCGACCTCTACCCTGAGGGGGGAGGGGACGTCAGATTAAACAAAGGGTTTCAATGGGCAAGATCACCGGCTTCCTCGAATTCCAGCGTCTCTCCGAAGTGGCCGAAGCGCCGATTTCACGCCTCCACCACTTCAAGGAGTTCGTCGGTCATCTCTCCGACGGCGAGGCGGAGCAGCAGGGCGCGCGCTGCATGGACTGCGGCATTCCGTTCTGCCAGAGCGGGTGCCCGGTCAACAACATCATTCCGGACTGGAACGACCTGGTCTATCGCGGCCACTGGAAGAACGCGATCGACGTCCTCCACTCGACCAACAACTTTCCCGAGTTCACCGGCCGCGTGTGTCCTGCGCCGTGCGAAGCGGCCTGCGTGCTGAACATCAACAACGATGCGGTCGGCATCAAGTCCATCGAGCACGCGATCATCGACAAGGCCTGGGCCGAAGGCTGGGTCGAGCCGCAACCGCCGGAGACTAAGACCGGCAGGAAGGTCGCTGTCGTCGGCTCGGGTCCAGCCGGGCTCGCCACGGCCCAGCAGCTTGCCCGCGCGGGCCACGACGTTACCGTGTTCGAGAAGAGCGACCGTATCGGCGGCCTCCTTCGCTACGGCATCCCGGACTTCAAGATGGAGAAGTCGCACATCGACCGACGCATCGAGCAGATGGTCGAGGAGGGCGTGACCTTCCTGACCAGCGTGCATGTCGGCGCGCCCGACGCGTCGTCGAACGACAGCTTCTCGATCGAGCAGTTGCGCAAGGACTTTGACGCGATCGTGCTCGCGGGCGGCGCCGAGGCGCCTCGCAACCTGCCGGTGCCGGGGCGCGACCTGAAGGGCGTGCACTTCGCGATGGATTTCCTGCCGTCTCAGAACAAGGTCGTGGCCGGCGATCGCATCAAGGGGCAGATCACCGCCGAAGGCAAGCACGTGCTGGTGATCGGCGGTGGCGACACCGGCAGCGATTGCGTCGGCACCAGCAACCGCCAGGGTGCGACTTCGGTCACCCAGATCGAACTGCTGCCGCAGCCGCCGACCCAGGAGAACCGTCCGCTGACCTGGCCCTACTGGCCGCTCAAGATGCGCACTTCGTCCTCGCACGAGGAAGGCGTCGGCCGCGACTGGTCGATCGTCACCAAGGCGTTCAAGGCCGGAACCGGTAAGGACAAGGACCGCGTCAAGTCGGTCGTCGCCGTGCGGGTCGAGTGGAAGAAGGACGAGGCGACCGGCGTGACGAAGATGGTCGAGATGGAGGGCAGCGAGTTTGAGATCCCGGCCGACCTGGTGCTGTTCGCGATGGGTTTCACCGGCCCGGTCACCGCCGGACTCGTTGATGGTCTGGGCATCGACAAGGACCAGCGCGGCAACGTGTCGGCCCCCACCGAAGGCGACGCCAGCTATCGCACGTCGGACCCCAAGATCTTCGCCGCCGGCGACATGCGGCGCGGCCAGTCGCTGGTGGTGTGGGCGATCCGCGAAGGCCGGCAGTGCGCGCGTTCGGTCGATCAGTTCCTGATGGGCACCTCGACGCTGCCGCGCTAGCCGATTTGAAGAGCGCGTACAAAAACAAACCCGCCGAGGCGGGTTTCTTTTTGGCTAAGCAGCGGCATCAGGCCTGCTTGCGCTTCCGCATCACGGCGATGCCGGCCAACGCGATGCCGACCAACGCCAGCGTCTCCGGCTCGGGAATCACGCGACCACCGATCTCGGTACTCGAGACGATGTAAGCGCGATCGATCACGACGTCCTTCGCGACACCCAGGCCCGGTGTGTTGAAGACGAACGACGCGGAGTAGTAGCCCGACGTC
>JANXTA010000137.1 GCA_025356395.1 Betaproteobacteria bacterium | reverse complement strand
CGTTCGCGGTCTACAGACTCTGGAGCAAACGTTGTGCATCCGCGCGCTGCGCGAATTCTTCGGGAGAGTCGATCGCCTGTTTCAGGTTGCTGCGCGCGGCGGTCTTGTCGCCGCCCTTGATGAGCGCGAGCGCGTAGTGATATCGCGCTTCGTTGTTCCAGGGCGCGGCCTTGACTGCCCTCTCAAGGATCTGTTGCCCGCGGGCGAGGTCGCCGCTTTCGACGAGCAACCACCCGAGCGTGTCGCCAACGGCGCTGCTGTTGGGCTGCAGCACGTAGGCCCGCTCGGCGAAACCGACTGCCTGCGGGTCGTTGACCGCCTGTAACAGCAGGGCCAGTTCGTTGAGCGCCAGAATGTTCTTGGGGTCGATCTCGAGAACTTGTCGATAGAGATCGCGCGCCTTCGCCGCATCGCCGCCGAGTTGCAGGACGCCAGCCAGGTACAGCCGGGTCTCCATGTCGGCCGTGTTCCGGGCAATCCAGTCGCTGGCGAGATCGTCCGCCTCGCGCTTCTTGCCCGCGCGCGATAGCGCCGCATGAAGGCGCTTCACCACGTACGGCGACTTCTGAGCGGCCAACGCGTCGCCGAACGCCTTGACCGCGACATCCCACTTGCGCTGGTGCATCGCGATATTGCCAGCCACGATTCGCGCTTGCGGGACGGTGGCCGGCGTCATCTCGAGTCGCGCGACGACCTTCTTCGCATCATCGAGTCGACCGAGGCCGGTGTCGAGTTCCGCCAGCATCATCAACGCCTCGACGGAGTCCGGCGACGCGACCAGCGCCTTCTGGATCGCAGCGCGCGCGGCGCTGGTGTGGCCGTCGGCCGCCTCGAGCCGGGCGATCTGGAGATAGACGAGAATCATTGCCGGACGAATTCCGGCGACTCGGCCGTAGGTCGACACGGCGCCGTTGCGATCGCCCGATTCGGCCTGTGCCTGCGCGAGAAGCAAGAGAAGCTCGACGTTGTTCGGGTACTTCGGCTCGAGGCCTCGCGCAAGGGACAGCGCTTTTTGCGCCTCGCGGTTCTGGAGTTGGAAACGGACGAGGCGAAGCCCCGCACGCATCGCATCCGGATTTTCCTTGTAGGCGGCCTCGAGCCATTTGCCGGCAGCCTCGTAATTTGCCTGCTCGTACTCGATGTCGGCCAGTGTGTTCAGCAAATCAAGATTCTTCGGGGCGCGCTTCAGGACCGAGGTGAGGCGCTCTCGCGCCGCGTCGCCCTTCTTGTCGACCAGGTCCATCCGGGCCAGATTGATGGCGGCGGGCGCCGAATTTGGTGCAAGCTCGACCGCCTTCTCGAAGGTCTGCCGCGCCTTGACAAGATCGCCGCTAGCGCCGTACGCGCCACCCAACAGGTTGTAGAAGGCCGCGTTCTTCGGTTGCGACTTGATCAGCGCTTGAGCCGTGTCGATCGCTTTCTTGAATTCCTTGCGGCCCATGTAGCTGATGACGAGGATCGAGTCGGCGTCCACGTTCGACGTGTCGACACTGACCAGCGATTCGAACGTGTCGATGCCGCGCTGCTCGTCTCCGCTCGCGAGGCTGCTGACCCCGAGCGCCGCCTTCAGCGAGTGATCGTTCGGACTCAGTTCGTTGGCCTTGGCGATATATTCCAGCGCTTGCTGTGGTTTGCTCGACCGTGCCAGTGCCGCTCCGGCCAGGGCGAAGATCTGGCTGTCACGCAGATCCTTCTGTCCGAGAATGGGCTCGAGTGTGGCGAAAGCCTCCGACGGCTTGTCTTCCTTGAGGTAGATCGCCGCGAGAAGCTTCCGCGCGGCAACCGAGCCTGGAAACGCGGCGACGTAGCGCTGGGCGTTGGCCTCGGCCTGCAAGTACGACTTGGTCTCGTACTCGATCGCCGAAGTGAGAAGCACGGCCGGCGCGAAGTCGGGCAGGGCCGAGGTCACTTTCTGCACGGCGTCGTAAGCGTTCCTCAGGTCGTGCCGTGCAAAACCGGCTACGGCCTTCAGGTAATTGCCCTGGATGCTGTTCGGCGAGCGCGCGAAGATCGCCTTGATCTGTTCATCGGCCGCGTCGAGCTGACCGGCGCGGATGAGCGCGCCACCGAGCGCGACGCGCGCTTCCTCGTTGGTCGGCGACTGGTCGACCGCAGAGACGTAGATCTTCATCGCGCCCGCGTCATCCTTCTTTGCAAACAAGATGTCGCCCTTGAGCAGCAGGCCGGCGGTGCTCTTCGCATCGGCTGCGAGCCCGCGATCGACCAACGCGATAGCGCCATCGAAATTTCCGTGCATGGCGGCGATGCGCGCCTTGCCGAAGAGAGACCCGAGTGCGTTGGGTCGGGTGGCCAGCACAGCGTCGTAAGAGCGATCGGCTTCGTTCAGCAGCCCGAGTGCGGCCTGGGCGTCACCGCGCACCTCGTTCAGGTCGGCCACGTGTTCGGGCGAGCCCGTTAGCTGCTCCGGAAGATCCTTCAGCACACGACTGTATTGACGCTGCAGCACGTAGGACCGGGCCCGCAGCAACATCGTCTCCTCGGGCTTGGCCCCGAACTGCTCGGCATGACTCGCTTCGACTTCGGCTGCTTGTCCACGATGCATCAGCACATAGGTCTCCCCAAGCAGCAGGCGGGCCTGCATGTTGCGGCCGTCCTGTTGCAGGGCATTCTTGAGTTCGATCTCGGCCGACTTCGGGTCCTTCGCATCGAGCCGTTGGCGCGCTTTCTCGATGTGTTGCGCGGGCGACGATAAGTCGAACTTGTCGCAGCCCGCCACCAGCGACGTACAGACGATCGCGAGTGCGAGCACATGCCGGCCGAGAGGAGTCGGGTGTGTCGCAATTCGAGGGACGAATGGGTGCATGGAAATCCGTGCGGAAGGTGGTCAGATGAGTCGACGGCCACAGGCAGCGCCGCGCGAGTTGAGCCACCCATTGTAGCCAGTGGGGCGTTGGCCGCGAGACGCTTGTCCACCCTTCCGGCGGGCGGTCGGGCCCGACGGGCGTACGGCAGGTCGGGCGCTGTCACGGCTATAGTCCTGCGAATTCCTGGCCCCATGACAGTGACGCCCCCCCACCTTCTTGATCCTATCGCTGGCTCGTGAACCGTCTGGCCCTGCGCAACCTCTTTAGGAATCGCGTCCGATCCGCGGTGATCCTGGCGACTATCGCGTTCTCAACCATCGTCCTCGTCATCACGGCCGGCTTCATCGAATGGATCTTCGCGACCATGCGCGATTGGGCGGTGCAGACCGGAACCGGGCACGTCCAGGTCATGCAGAAAGACTTTCTGACGCGTGGGACCGCCGATCCGTTCTCGTTCCTCATGCCTGCTGTCGCACCGCAGTTCGACGCCATCGCGAAGCTACCGCATGTGACCTCGGTTGGGAAGCGCCTCAACGTCGGCGGTCTGATCAGCTACAAGGAGTCCACGATGTCGTTCGTCGGTGCCGGCGTCGAGCCGGCGCGCGAGGAAATCGTCACGCGAAACCTGCGTTTCGATTCGGGCAGAAATCTCGATGCGACGAGTGGCGACGAGATTGTCGTTGGCCAGGGGTTGGCCCGCAACCTCGGTCTCGAGACCGGGGCAAAGGTGGTGCTTGTCTCCACGACTTCCAGTGGCGGCGTCAACGCTGTCGAACTCGTCGTCCGCGGCATCTTCACGTCGCAGATCAAGGCCTTCGACGAGGTCGCCGTGCGCATGCCGCTGCCGGTCGCGCAGCGCTTGTTGCGCACGAAGGGCAGCCATGTGTGGGTCGTCTCTCTCGACGATGTCGAAGCGACCGACGGGGTCACGACTGCGATCCGCGCGTTGCCGGAGACCGGGTCGTTCGACGTCGTGCGCTGGATCGATCTGTCCGATTTCTTCACCAAGACGGTCGACTTCCTGTCCGGCCAGCTCGGGGTCATGCGCGTGTTCATCGGCATGATCGTCATGCTTGGCGTGTCGAACATGCTGATCATGAACGTGCTCGAACGAACCGGCGAGATCGGCACGCTGCTCGCGCTCGGCAATCGGCGGTCGAAGGTTGTCCGCCTGTTCGTCGTCGAGAGCGCGTATCTCGGGTTGATCGGCAGCGCGCTCGGCGTGCTGGGGGCGATCGTCTGCGCGAAGGTGATCTCCGCGATCGGCGTGCCGATGCCGCCGCCGCCAGGCTGGACCGAGGGCTATCTCGGCGCAATTCTCGTCACCTGGCCGATCCTGCTGACGGCCTTCTGCATCACGGCGCTGACGACGCTGGTCGCCGGTCTCTATCCGGCGCGCAAGGCATCGCGGATGGTGGTGATCGACGCGCTGCGCCACAACCGCTGACCGCGCGATGAAACGGTTCGCCTTCAATCTCGTCGAGTTGCGGCTCGCCTACCGCAACGTGTCGCGCCAGCGCGCACGCACGGCGCTGACGCTGTCGGTCATCGCCGTCGGCGTCGCCGGTCTGATCCTCAGTGGTGGCTTCGTCGAGGACGCGTTGCACACGTTGCGCGAATCGACGATCCACGCGCAGCTCGGTCACCTGCAACTGTTTCGCACGGACTACAACGAGCACGGCAGAAGCCGGCCGTACGAATACCTGATCCCGAATGCCGAAGCCACACGCCAGGTGGCCAGCGCAATGCCCGAGGTCGTGAATGTCATGTCGCGACTGAGCTTCGCGGGAGTGCTCAACAACGGCAAGAGCGACCTCGCCATCCTCGGCGAAGGGATCGAGCCGGCGCGCGAGGCGAAGCTCGGTACGCAGATCCAGATGGTGGAGGGGCGGCAGCTCACACCCGATGATCGTTTCGGCCTGATGGCCGGTGAAGGGGTCGCTGCCGGTGCCGGCATTCACGTCGGCAGCGTCGCTAACGTGCTCCTGAATACGCAGGAAGGGGCGCTCAACAATCTCGAGTTCACGGTCGTCGGCATCTTCCGGACCTTCTCGAAAGATTATGACGCGCGCGGCGTGCGCGTCAGCCTCGCGGATGCGCAAGAGCTGATGGCTTCTCCGACCATCAACTCGATCGTCGTCGAACTGAAGAACACGTCGTCGACGGACGCCGTCGCAGCGCGGCTGCGCGAGCGTCTCGAACCCACCGGCATCGAGGTACGAACCTGGCTGGAACTGGCGGACTTCTACGAGAAGACAGCCGCCCTTTTCAGGCGGCAGTTCGACTTCCTGCAGGCAATCATCCTGCTGTCGGTGCTACTCGCGGTCGCCAATAGCGTGAACATGACGATCTTCGAGCGCACTGGCGAGTTCGGCACGCTGATGGCAATCGGGACACGGCGGATGCCGATCTTCCGGCTCGTGATCCTCGAGAACCTGGTGGTGGGGTTCGCCGGCAGCGTGGTCGGTGTCGTGCTCGGCGTGCTGATGGCATGGCTGATCAATACGCTGCACATCCAGATGCCGCCGCCTCCCAATTCCAACAGCGGCTACTACGCCGGTATCCAGCTCGCCTGGTTGCCGGTCCTGTCGTCGTTCGTGGTGGGTTTCCTGGCCACGCCACTGACCGCGCTGTGGCCCGCGTTCCGGATCTCGGGCGTGCCGGTGAGCGATGCGTTGAGGGCGAACTGAGAAGCAAGTCCATTGCTTCTCTCGAGTCAGTCGATTTTTTTCAGGTAGTCCTTCGTGAACATCTTGTCCGGCAAGTCGCGAAGTCGCATGTTGCTGTACTCGAGGACCGACTGCTCGCCGTGCTTGAGCGCGTCTTCCATCACGAGGCGCGTCGGCCGCAT
>JANXTA010000098.1 GCA_025356395.1 Betaproteobacteria bacterium | reverse complement strand
GGCTGGGCCGGAACAGGGGTATTGCGGTCGCGCGGATCGGCTGGATTCCTCAAAAAACCCCCTTGCGCCGAGAGCCTGAACCCTGCCGCTTCCACCTCCTTGCGAAGAAAATCTTCCTCGATGCGGTGCAGCGTGCCGGATTCGGAAATGCCCGTGCCGGGCCTGCCGGCATGGTCCGCGATCACATAAATGCCGCCAGGTTTGAGCGCTCGGAAAACCGCTTGGTTCATCTGGGTGCGGTCTACACCGAGAAAGCCCAGGTCGTGATAGTTGAACATCAGCGTGACGAGATCGAAAGACTGCGAGGCCAGTTCCGCGGGCACCGGATTGCTGAACGGCGCGAGGACCGACACGAGGTTCGATGCGGCCGGATTCCTCGCCCGTTCGGCGATCGCCATCGCGCTGGTCCGGCGTGGCAGAGGCGGCGTCGCAGGCTTCCGGGCATCGCTGCCCTCGGGTGCCGCAGGTGGCGCGCGATTCGGATCGGGCGGTGCGCTCTGGCCGTAGACGCGACCGGTCGGTCCGACGGAGCGCGCGAGCAGCTCGCTGGTGTAGCCGCCGCCCGCGCTGACGTCGAGCACCGTCATGCCGGGACGCACGCCGATGAAGGCGAGCGTCTCGGCGGGCTTGCGGCGAAGGTCGTTGGTGCGGTCGCCCGCGCTGCGATCGGGACTGGCCACGATCGCGGCGATCTGCTCGGTGGTCAGCCCGGGCGGGCCACGATCGGCGACGGTGGCACACGCGGCGACAACGAGCGCGAGGCACGCCGCGGAAAATCTGGCAGAGGTGAATACGAAGCGATCCATGGCGCGGCTTCCGGCTGCGGGCAACGTTGCCCGCCCGCATGATGCACGCGTCGCGATCGTTCAGAGGATCTGCGTCAGTTCCAGGCCCTGGCCCGACTCAAAGCTCGCGGGGACCATCGCCTGCGACGGATCGTCGAGATCGTAGCGATCGCGACCCGCATTCTTCGCGCGATACAGCGCCGCGTCGGCCCGCTTGATCAGCTCCTCGGATCGCATCGCGTCGCCGGTGTACGCGGCGATGCCGACGCTGGCCGTGATGACGAGCGTGATGCCGTCGAGCTCGAAAGCCGCACGCATCGCGCGCAGGACCTTCTTCGCGATCGCACGGACGTCGTCGATATTCCTCAGGCCTTCGGCGATGACCACGAACTCGTCGCCGCCAAGGCGTGCCACCACGTCGGCACTCCGCACGGCGTGCACCAGCCGGCCGGCGAAGGCACGCAGCAACGCATCGCCGACCAGGTGCCCGTGCTGGTCGTTGATGGACTTGAAACGATCGACGTCGAGGTAGAACAGCGCCATCGCCGACAGATGATTGCGGCTGCGCTGCATCGCGTCCTCGATCTCCACTTCGAAGCCCGCGCGATTGAGCATCCCGGTCAGAGCATCGGCTCGCACGAGCTGCGACAGCCGCTGGTGTTCGACCTTGTGATCGGTCACGTCCTGGTGGATGAAGTGATACCCCAGCAGCGTCCCGGTCTCGTCGAACTGCGGGATCAGCTTGACCAGGAAGTGGACCGGCCGCAGCCCCGCGTGACTTTCCAGCTCGAACACCTGCGTCTCGCCACCCGCCGCGCGCAGCAGGTACGGCAGATAAGTCTGGTAGGCCGTCTGCCCGATCAGTTCGGCGATCGACTTGCCGACGATCCGCGAGCGTTCCAGACCGAAATGGTCCTCGTAGCGCGAGTTGACGAAGCTGAAGCGGTAGTCGCAGTCGATGAACGCCACCATGACCGGCAGGGCATCGGCGATCGACAGCATGCGGGCCTCGCTCGTCCGCATTGCCGCCGCGCTCGTCTTCGCCGCACTCGTGTCGTGCAGCAGGCTCGAGAAGAACTCCAGATTCCCGTCGACGTTGCGATGGGCGATCACCGTGTGGTCGACCGGGATCTCGCGACCCTCGATGTCGAGCACCGCGGACTCGCCGAGCCAGATGCCGTCGCGCAAAGCCACCGGCACGCCCGTCTTCATCACCTTCTCGATGGCCCAGGAAGGGAAGTAGTCGCGGATCGAGGTGTTGGCGAGGTCGTCGTCTAGGCTGATCCCGCGACACAGTCGACCCGAAGCGTTGAGATAGGTGAGGTGTCCGTCGACGTCGGTGATGGCCACGAAGTCCCGGCTGCTCTCGAGGATGGCGACCAGTCGACGCCGGTCCTTGTCGCTGGCGATGCGCAGCACTTCGGACTGGCGCTGTTCGCGCAGCATGGCGTTGAACGCCTGCGCGACCTGGCCGACCTCGTCGCGACCGACGGCGGCGTAGGCCGTGCTGTGCGGGTCTGCGGCAATCTGCTCGAGCTGCTTGCGCAACACGCTCAGCGAGCGCAGCAGCAGCCAGGCGAACAGCCACACCAGCGGCAGCACGACCAGCGCGGTCACTACGCCGATGTGGATCGTCCGGTCCCGCGACTGATGGATCGCCGCGAAGGCCTCCTGGCTCGGCAGCACGGCGGCCAGGACCCAGTTGGTCATCTTGAGCGGGCTGTAGCCGATCAGGACCTCGCTGCCGTCGTCGAGGGTGCTGACGGTGACCGCCGGCGCGGTGGCGCTCAGGATCTTGGCCATCGCCCGACTCGTCGACCGCGGCACACCCTGCATCAGTCGCGACGGGTCGGGGTGCACGAGGTACAGCGGCTCGGGCCAGGTCGTCACGACCGTGAAGTAACCGGTCCTGCCGAAGTGCTCCGTCGACAACCCGCCGAGGAGATTGCTCTTCGACAGCTTCGACAGACCGAGCATGAGTGCCACCACGTTGCCATCGACGTCGAGGATCGGTGTCGCGATGCTGATAAGTGCGGTCCGGCTCACTTTGCCGAAGACCGGTTCGGAGATCACCGGCTTCTTGAACGCGATAGCGCGCTGCAGATAGCCGCGATCGCTGAGATCCAGCCCGACGCGGCCTTCGCGCATGGGGAAGTCGGCGGTCACGATGCTATGGATATCGACGATCAGGAGGTCGTCGAAGAGTTGCAGCAGCGTCGGGTGCTCGCTCTGGAACGCCCGGAAGTTCTTCGGGTTGGCGAACGCTTCCGAAGGCATCGCCGTCGCAGCCGCCGTCAGCGAATCGACGGCCAGCTTCAACGTCTCGTCGAGGTCCGTCGCCTGGCGCGTCGCCAGTCCGAGCTGCTCGCTCGACAGCGTGGCCAGCAGATCTTCCTGCGCGAAGTGCATCGAGATCGCGCCCATGCCGATCACCAGCGCCAGCGCGCCGATCGACATGCCGATCGCGAATCGAATTTTCAGGCTGAAGATTTTCATCGGCTTTCATGAATCCAGGCGGTCGAAGGCTGAAGCCCTTCTTGTCCGACTCGCAGGTTGTCACGCAAGGCCGCGGCCAAAGTCCGGATCAGAGGGCGAAAAGCAGAGTATTTCTTGCGCTCAGATCCTGGCGCGCAACTCGACCTTCATCGCCGCGAACTCGGCGTCGTCGAGGATCCCGCGCGCGTGCAGGGCGGCCAGCTTCTCGAGGACCACGAAGGGATCCGCTTCGCGCTCCGCGGCGGGCTCGACGATAGGGCGCGCCGGCCTCTCGACCCGCGGCAGCCACTCGACGTCGACCGTGCCGTGCTGACTGACGAAGATCACCGTGCCGCGGGCACCCTGCTGCTGCGACACGCCGCCGATGACGTGGTCCCCGGTGTCGTAGATCGCGACGCCGTGGCCGACGTCGATCGCGAGACGCTGGCTGTCCGCGAATCATGCATAACGCGCGTCGTTCTGCACGCCGCTGGAGACCGGCGATCCCAGCGACGCGGGATACCAGGTCTCGCGGCGAGTCGCGTACGCAAGATCGGGCGAGTCCTGCACTCGCGTGACGCCGTTCGACGTCTGGCTCTGCCGCTGATGGCTGTCGTTTGCAGCGACGTCGGCGTCGCGCACGACCCACGCGGCGAGTGCTTCACAAAGTTGCTCGACGCTGCGGCGAAGGTCACTGTCGAACCGGTCGGAGAGCATCAGCATGCCGCCGCACATCCGCTGCCCGGACCCGCCGAACTCGGGATGGTCGAACTACGCCATGCGCCCGCCGCCTCGCACGATGCTGTCGAACATCGTTCGACGGCATCGTGCCGAAGCCGGTCTGCCGCGCGAGCAAGTCGATCTCCGCGCGTGCGTGGGTCGAAAGTTCCGTCATGGGGTCACTCCGAATCGTCGAGGCTTGCATGAACCATCGCATCCGGGTCTTGTTCCTGACGCCAGCGATTCGAGGTCCATCGGGAGCTACCGTAGGATCGTGCGATCCGTCGCTCGACCCCTCGGCCTCGCAGCCGAGTCGGCGCCTTGCGGCAGGACCATTCGGGGCGTCTTCGTGTTCCTGCGAAACCGCCACTCGTCCCCCAACAGACGATCCCATGCCGCGTGCGGTTCGATCGAGCAGCCCATGACCCTGGACGAAAAGCACCGGCGACTCCCCGCCAGCAGCGAGCTGAGCCCCGCCAGTCTCGCCGACATCGCGCACGAGTTGCCGGGCACCGCCGTCAACAGCGTGCAGAAGATCCTCAGCGCCGTCCGCACGCACCTCAACATGGACGTCGCCTTCGTCTCCGAATTCGTCGGCAAGCAGCGCTACTTTCGCCACGTCGACGCGAAAGGGCCATCGCCGCTGAAGGCGGGCGATTCGACGTCGCTGTCGGACGGCTACTGCCAGCGCGTCGTGCAAGGCCTCCTCCCCGAACTGATCGTCGACACGGCCGCCGTGCCTGCCGCCATGGCGCTGCCCGACACCCTCGCGATCCCGATCGGCTCGCACCTGAGCGTCCCGATCCGGCTCAAGAGCGGTCATGTCTACGGCACCTTCTGCTGCTTCAACTTCGCCGCCGATCCCACGCTGAACGAGCGCGACCTGCACTTCATGCGGGCCTTCGCCGACGTCGCCGCGTTCCAGATCGATCACGAGTTCGAGCAGGCGGCTGCGCGTACCGAGAAGAGCGCGCGCATCGCGGCGGCCCTGGAGCGCAAGCAGCCGTCGATGGTCTATCAGCCGGTCGTCTCGCTCGATTCCATGGAGATCATCGGCGTCGAATGCCTCGCGCGCTTCGAACTCAACCCCTTCCGCGCACCGGACCTGTGGTTCGCGGAGGCGGCCGAGGTCGGCCAGGGCGTGGCGCTCGAACTGCAGGCGATCCGCAACGGCCTCGACGGCCTGCGCGGTCGCGACCTGCCACCACACCTGTGTATCTGGCTGAACATGTCGGCGACGACCATCATGAACTGCGACCTGCACGATCACTTCCAGGGCTTCGCGCCGGACCGCCTCGTGCTCGAACTTACGGAACACGACCACGTCGGCGACTACGCCGCCCTCGATCGCGCGCTGCGACCACTGCGCGAGATGGGCGTGTGCGTCGCCATCGACGACGCGGGTGCCGGCTACTCGAGCATGTCGCACATCCTCAACATCGCGCCCGACCACATCAAGCTCGACCTCAGCCTGACCCGCCACATCGACGTCGATCGCAAGCGGCGCGCGCTCGCGGCGGCGCTGATCGAGTTCGGCAAGCAGACCGACTGCAAGATCGTCGCGGAGGGCGTCGAGTCCGCGTCCGAACTGAACGCGCTGCGCGGCCTGGGCGTGCAGATGGCGCAGGGATTCTTCCTGTGCGAACCGGTCGTAGCCGAAGCGCTGCCCGACCTGATCGCCCACTTCGGCGTGGGCAACGACCTGCCCGAGCCCTGAGGTTCAGTCGGTCGTCGCGACCAGCAGAGGGATGTCGCGGGTCGGATGTCGCAGGCGCTTCATCGCGATCGAGAAGCACGCGGTCATCAGCGCTTCGGTCAGCGTCTCGTCGACGGAGCCCACGGCCATCAGCCTGCCATTGCTGATCAGCGCGACGCGGTCGGCATGACTCGCGACCAGGTTGGGATCGTGCAGCACGGCGACCACCGCCACCTGCTCGACCGCGGCGAGCTCGCGGACTGCCCGGAATGCCGCGTGCTGATGCGCGATGTCGAGCGCGGCCGACGGCTCGTCGAGCAGCAGCGCGCGCGGCGTAGCGTCGCCGGCCGAATCGGTATCGCCCAGTACCTGAGCGATCGCGCGGGCCAGCATCACACGGGAGCGCTCGCCGCCCGATAGCGTGGGATAGCGACGTTCAGCGAACTGCAGTGCATCCGTGCGTCGCATGGCCTCGCGCGCGATGGCTCGATCGTGTTCCCCCGGCTGCCCGCCATCGTGCGGGGATCGACCCATCAGCACGACCTCGAACGCAGTGAAGGCGAAGCTCATGCTCGACTGCTGCGGCATCATCGCGCGCCGTCGCGCCTGCGCGAGCGCGGACCAGTCCGCGAGCGGTTTGCCGTCGAGCAGCACTTGGCCGCGATCGGGCGCGAAGTCTCCGGCCATGAGCCGCAGCAGTGTCGACTTGCCCGCGCCGTTCTCGCCCATGATCGCGAGCACCTCGCCGGGATGGACGCTGAGCGAAACGTCGTCGACCAGTGACCGTCCGCCACGCGACACACCGACCTGGCGCAGTTCGAAGACCGGATTCACGAAGACCGGCCCCGGTCGCGCAGCAGCATCCACAGGAAGAACGGCGCACCCACGAGTGCGGTGACGATCCCGATCGGCAGCTCGGTCGGTGCCGCAACACCACGTCCGATCAGGTCGGCGCCGAGCAGGAGAATCGCGCCGATCAGCGCCGAGCCACCGATCACGACGCGGTTGTCGGCACCCCAGATCAGCCGTGCGAGGTGCGGCCCGACCAGAGCGACGAAGCCGATGACCCCGCAGACCGCGACGATGAAGCCGGCGATCAACGCGGACAGCGCGATGACGTTGCGCTTCAGCTTCTGCGTCTCGAAGCCGAGATGCCGCGCCTCGGTCTCGCCGAGGGCCAGCGCGTTCAGGCCGGGGGCCGTGCGCATCAGCAGCACGGTCGTCGCGACGATCACGACTGCGACCACGCCGACCGTGTCCCAGCCCACGCCACTCAGGCTGCCGAAGTTCCAGAAGCTGATGTTGCGCAACTGTTCGTTACTGGCCATCGTCGTCAGCAAGCCGATGCCCGCGAAACACAGCGCGTTGATGGCGATGCCGGCCAGCAGCATGGTCGCGAGCGAGGTCGTGCCTTCGACGGTCGCGACGCGATACAGCACGACCGTTGCGGCGAGGCCGCCCACGAAGCCCGCGAGCGGCAGCACGAAGGGGCCGATCCAGCGCAGCTGATCCATACCGAACGAGGCGCCCAGGACGATCGCGCCGGTGACCGCGAGCGCCGCACCGCTCGACACGCCGATCAGTGCGGGGTCGGCGAGGGGGTTGCGGAACACGGCCTGCAGCACGGCACCCGTGGCCGCGAGGCCCGCGCCCGCGACGATGCCGAGCACCACGCGCGGCAGGCGGATCGTCAGCAACACCGCGGCGCTCTGCGGCGTGACGTCGGCCGGCAGCGGCATGCCGAAAGTGGCGAGGAGGATGTCGATGAGGTGATGCAGGGGGATCGCCACGGCGCCGGTCCGCAACGCGACCAGCGCGATGGCGATCAGCAGCGCAGCAGCGCCGACGAGCGACAGGTCGCGACGCGAGCTCCACGGCCGACGCAGGCGGGTCGGCAATACGGTCGTGCCATCCATCGAAGTCATCGGCCTTCATGAAGTGCGCTGGCGGACGTGGGGCGCTGAAATACAATTGGTGGTCGTTTCGTCCACGCGATGCGACGAACCTTCCGGAGATAGCATGAAACTCTATTACATGCCGGCCGCCTGCTCGCTGTCCGTGCAGATCACGCTCAACGAGCTGGGCCTCGACTACACGAAAATCCTCGTCGACAGCAAGACGAAGACCCTCGCCGACGGCAGCGACTATCACGCGATCAATCCGCGCGGCCAGGTGCCGCTGCTCGAGCTCGACGACGGCATGCGGCTGAGCGAGGGACCGGTGATCGTCCAGTACCTCGCGGACCTGAAACCCGGCAGCACGCTGATCCCGCCGGTCGGCACGATGGACCGCTACCGCGAGCTCGAGTGGCTCAACTACCTCACCTCCGAAGTCCATCAGCGCTTCTACCCGATGTTCCGCTTCGGCCATTTCGGCGACGACGCGAAGGGCGACTTCCGCGCCGACCTCGACCGCCGTTTGGCCTTCATCGCCGACAAGCTCGGCGACCGCCATTACCTGATGGGCGACGACTTCACGGCCGCCGACGGCTACCTCTTCACGATGCTGCGCTGGGCTGGCTTCCTGAAGGTCGACCTGACCGGATGGCCGAACCTGGTCGCCTACCGCGATCGGGTGGCGGCGCGACCGGCCGTTCAGAAGGCGATGCGCGAGGCCGGGCTGATCCGGGACTGATGGACGTCACGCCATGACGGCGCGCCGCACGCATCTCGACGGCGTCGCGATCGGCCTGATGCTCACGCTGTGCGTCCTGTGGGGATTGCAGCAGGTCGTGGTCAAGGCAACGCTGCCGATGCTGCCGCCGTTCCTGCAGGGCGCGTTGCGCTCGGCCATCGGCGCGACGCTCGTGCTGGTCTGGTCGCGGGCGCGCGGCGTCCCGATGCTCGGTCGCGACGGCACGCTGCTGCCCGGCTTGGTGGCGGGCATGCTGTTCGGGCTCGAGTTCCTATGCATCTACGGCGCCTTGCCCCTGACCGACGCGTCGCGGGTCTCGGTGTTCACCTACCTCGCGCCCTTCGTGGTGGCGCTGCTGTTGCCGCGCTTCGTGCCGGCAGAGCGCCTGACGGGGCTGCAGACCTTCGGCATGGCCTGCGCCTTCGCCGCGCTGGCCTACGCGTTCCAGGAGGGCTTCACGTCCCCGTCGCGCACGCAGTGGATGGGCGACACGCTGTCGATCGTCGCGGCCTGCCTGTGGGGAGCGACCACACTGGTGATCCGGGCGACGCGACTGTCGATCGCGTCGCCCGAGAAGACGCTGTTCTATCAACTCGCGGTGGGCGGCGTGGTCCTATACCTCGCGTCGCTGGCGACGCACGAGCATTGGCCCGATGCCGCCTTGCCGCTGTGGGCGTGGGGGTCCATTGCTTTTCAGTCCGTCGTCGTCGCGTTCGCGAGCTACCTGACGTGGTTCTGGCTGCTCGGCCACTACCCCGCGACGCGCCTGTCGGCGTTCTCGTTCCTGACACCGGTGTTCGGCTTGCTGCTCGCGGCGCTCGCGCTCGGCGAATCGATCAGCGTCCGGTTGATCGTCGCGATGGCTTTCATCACCGTCGGGATCACGCTGGTGAACCGCAAGACGCCGGTCCCGATCGCCGCCGCCTGATCGCTGCAAAGCCGCGCTGAATGCGGCTTTCGTGGAATCGTCATGAGTTTTACATTACAGTTCGATGCATGTTGCTCATCCTCGGACTAGACATCGCGGGACAACCTTTTCGCTGGCTCTCGCCCGAAGAAGCGGTGAGCTACAACGCCACGGGCAAGGTGGCGTGGTCGATCGGCGAGCCGGCCGTGACATTCCACGGTGGCTACAACCGCGCCGGCATCCAGTCCATCATCGAGTCCGCGCCGATCATCGCGATCGCCCGCTCCGACATCATGGCCGCCAAGGCGCTGGCCTATCCGCCGCTCGGCGACCGCAACGACCTGCTGTTCAAGCGCGACCGCCACGTCTGCGCGTTCTGCGGCGAGTCGTTCGGACGCGACAAGCTGACGCGCGATCACATCCTGCCGCGTTCGCGGGGCGGCAAGGACTCGTGGATGAACGTCGTCGCGGCCTGCCGCTTCTGCAATCATCGCAAGGGCGCCAAGACGCCGGAAGAAGCGCACATGCCGCTGCGCTACCTGCCGTACGCGCCATGTCGCTACGAGCACTTCCTGCTGTCGGGTCGCAATATCCTGGTCGATCAGATGGACTACCTGACGGCGATGCTGCCGGCGCACAGCCGGTTGAACGGCTAGCGCGTCGCCGGCGTCGGTTCCCTCGTCATCTCGGCGCCCTGCGGTGGGCGCGTCATCTCGCCCCCGGGCGCCTTCGTGATCGTCGCGCTGACCGGCTCCATGCCGCTCTTGATGATCGCGGGTTGCGCATCCTTCGATCGCAGGAAGCGCACGAAGTCGTTCGCCGCGCCCGCCTCCTTCGCGGCGCTCGTGATGCCCGCGACGAAGGTCGTGGACTTCTGCACCTCGGCCGGGATCGGCCCGACGATGGTGATGCCCTGGATGGGTTGCAGCTCGCTGCGCTGCTGGAAGCCGAGCTCGGCTTCGCCGCGTGCGACGACTCGACCCACCGGCTCGGCCAGGATCATGCGGCTCTTCGCGCGGATGCTGCCGTCGGGGTCGAGCTTCGGGAACAGCGTCTTCTCGAGGTAGACGCCGCTCGCACTGTCCGAGTACGCGATCGACTTCGCGTTCCTCAACGCCTGCGTGAAGGCGCCGACGCTCGATATGTCCGGCCGCATGCTGCCGGCCTTGACCGCGAGGTAGATCGTGGCGTTCGCGAGATCGACCCGGCTGCCCTCGACCGCGAGATGCTTCGCGACCAGGTTGTCGAGGCCGGCGTCGACCATGATCACCAGGTCGGCGGCCTCGCCGCGTGCGAGGCGGTTGGGGATCGCCTGCGGCGTCTCGCCCATCGACGGCCCGCGCTCGGTCACGACGTGGTTGCCGCTCGCGCGTTCGTAGACCGGCACCAATTCGTCGTAGGCCGCGGAGAAACCGCCGGAGATCATCACGTGGATCTCGGCCGCGTGGGCGGAAGCGAAGGCCAGTGGCGCAACCGCGACCAGGCCTGCGAGTCGAGAGCGCAGGAACAGCGAAGTACGGGTCATCACGGGTCTCCTCTTCACGGCAGGTACTTCCACTCTCCGCCCTTGATCTCCACCATCACGCGCGCGCGCTGGTCGAGGCCCAGGTGGTCGGTCTTGCTCATGTTGACGACGCCGTTGGTCGACGAAGCGTCGCGGATCGCCTCCATCGCGTCGCGCAACGCGGCGCGGAACTCCGGTGTGCCGGGCTGCGCCTTCTTCAGCGCCTCGGGAATCGCCCGTTGCAGCAGCAGACCCGCGTCCCACGTGTACGACGCGAAGGCGGCGACGCTGCCGACCCCGAACTTCGCCTCGTACTTCTTGACGAATTCGACGGCCGACTTCTTGACCGGGCTCGAGTCCGGCAACTGCGACGCGACCATCACGGGGCCCGTCGGCAGGAAAGTGCCGTCGCAGTCCTTCGCGCACACGCGCAGGAACTCCCGGTTGGCGACGCCGTGGTTGTGATAAATGCGGCCCTTGAAGCCGCGCTCGGCCAGCGTGCGCACCGGCGTCGCGGCCGGCGTGCCCGATGCGCCGATCACGACGGCATCCGGATTGGCCGAGAGGATCTTGAGGATCTGGCCGGTGACGCTGGTGTCGATCGGCGAGAAGCGCTCGCTGGCGACGACCTTGATGCCCTTGAGTTCGGCGTACTTCGCGACCTCGGTGTAGAACGCGTCGCCGAGTGCGTTGTTGAAGCCGATGAAGGCCATCGACTTCACGCCCGCGTTGCTCATGTTCTCCGCGATCGCGGTGGCCATCATGACGTCGGACTGCGGCGTCTTGAACATCCATGCGCGGTTCGCGTCCATCGGCTCGACGATGCGTGACGAAGAGGCCAGCGTGATCGCGAGCGTCTTGCCTTCACCCAGCACCGGCAGCATCGCCAGCGAGTTGGGCGTGGTCGTCGACCCGATGATCGCGTCGACCCGGTCCTCGCTGATCAGCTTGCGGACGTTGGTGACCGTCGTTGTCGTGTCCGACGCATCGTCGAGCACGATGTACTCGACCTTCTTGCCGGCGATCTCGCGCGGCAGCAGGTCGACCGTGTTCTTCTCAGGGATGCCGAGCGACGCGGCCGGTCCGGTGGAAGAGACCGTGACGCCGATCTTGATCTGAGCGAGGGCAGGCATCGCGACCAGCGACGCCACGAGTGCGGCGGCGAGCGCGGTGGCGCGAATGGAACCGTTCATGGAGTCTCCTGAGGGATGATCGCCGCAGCATCCGGAGCCGTGGTCGTTCCGGATTCTGCCGTACATCGCGGCTACTCGCCTCTGGTGGAAACGCGAGCGCACGCGGCTCTCTCCGCGTTCATGGAACCGTCAGCTCGCGAGACGGAAGGTGTTGCGGCCTGCCCGCTTGGCCTCGTAGAGCGCCTCGTCGGCCCGCTTCATCAGCACCGACGCCGCCTCACCGACCCGCGCACGCATGGCGATGCCGATGCTCGCGGTGACGCAGATGAAGTGCTCGTCGAGCATGAACGGCTTCTCGACGGCCGCGATGATCTTGCGGGCGATGAACTGCGGCTCGTCGTCGCTGTGCATGCCTTCCAGCAGCACCTCGAACTCGTCGCCGGCCAGTCGCGCGACGGCATCGGTCGGCCGCACACAATCGGCCAGGCGATGCGCGAACTCCTTGAGCAGGAAGTCGCCGCCGCCGTGACCGTGGCGATCGTTGACCTGCTTGAAGTGGTCGATGTCGAGGAACATCAGCGCCAGAGGTTTCGCGTCACGATCGTTCGCGCGCAGCACGCGCTCGAAGGTCTCATTGAACTGGTGCCGGTTCGCGAGTCCGGTGAGCGTGTCGAACTGCGCGAGTCGGGTAAGGCGCTGCTCGGCTTCCTTGGCCTTCGTGACGTTGTGCAGCATCCCGTAGACGCCGCGGACCTTGCGGGTCACCTCATCGATGTCCGGGATGAAGTTGCACTTGAGCCAGCGTGAACCGTACTTCGGCGACGGGATCTCGATCTCGTATTCGAGCGGTTCGCCCTGCATGGCGCGCAGGAACCAGTAGTGGTACTGCGCGGCCAGTTCCGGCCCCATCATCCGGTCGAAGGGCTGTCCGATGATCCGGTCGAGCGGCAACGCGAACCACTTTTCCCAGGCCTTGTTGGCGAAGCGGAAACAACGGTTGTCGTCAACGTAGCAGATCATGGCCGGCAGGTTGTCGGTGATCGTCACGAGCCGCTTCTCGGTCTCCAGTCGCAACAACTCGGCCGTCTTGCGGATGGTGATGTCCTGCGCAAACGCATAGACCCCCTTGACCGTGCGATCCGCATCGAAGTCCGGGATGTAGGTCACGAAGAAGTGCGACAGGCGGCCGTCGAGCATCAGCGACCGTTCGTGACTGAACTGTTCGCCTTGCATGGCCCGCAGGAAGGACGGCAGCACGGCCTGATAGGCCGCTTCGCCGCGGACTTCGCGGATCGTCTTGCCGATGATCTCTTCCGGCGCCACGTTCTTGAAAGGGCCTGGATACGCGTTGACGAAGCGATAGCGCTCGTCGCGATCGACGTAGGTGACCTGTTCGGGGATGTTGTCCGCGATGGCACGCAACTGGGTCCGGCTGGCCGCGAGAGCCCTCTCGCGCACTTCGATGGCAGCGGCCATGCGGTTAAAGTTGAAGACCAGTGTGGCGAGTTCGCCCCCGGTCGCGACGCCGCTGCGGTGCGACAGGTCGCCGCCGCCGAGTCGTTCGGTATCGGCCGCGAGCTGCGTTAGCGGGATCGTCGTCCAGGCCGCCACGCGCCCCGCGATCAGGAACGCCAGCGCGAAGATTACGAGGCCGATGCCGAGATGGCACAACAGCCGATCGCTGACCGGCCCGAGGATCTTTTCGAGCGGCTCGCCGACCATGACGATCCAGGGCCATTTCGACACCACGGAATAGCCCGCGAGGCGCCGCTGCCCGTCGATGCTGGTCTCTTCGCGCGCTCCACTGCGATTGGCGAACGCCGCCGTGATCCCGGCCGGATCGTTGACCTGCTTGCCGGTCCAGACGTCCGCTTCGGCCGAGCGCGAGACGATTGTGCCCTTGTCGTTGATGATGGTGATCAGCGCCTGGCTGGTGACCATTCCGTCCGGGTCGAGCTGACCGATCAGATGGCCGGAGCGAACCGACATCGACAACACGCCGATCACCTCGTTGCGGGCGTTGAAGATGGGGCGCGCGAACTGGATGATCTCCACGCCGGTCGAGCGCGACAGGATTGGACCTTCGAAGGCCAGATCGCGTCGGGCGATCGCGTCGCGAAAATAGGCGCGATCGGCGATGTTGATGGCGCGCGTGGAACTGCGTCGGTCGAGCGACGTGACGCTGTCGCCCTTGAGGGACCACACGGCAAGGTTGTTCACCGACGTCGGGACGAAGCTGCGCATGCTCTGCACCAGCTCCGAGATCGCGGCAGGGTCGTCCAGATGGGTGCTGATCGAATGCGAGATCGTGGCGAGCAGGCGATCAACCTGGTCGATGTGATCCTCGAAGCGCGTCGAGATCAGCACCGCATTCGCCCGCGCGCGATCGCGGACGAGTTCCTTCTCGAACAACGCCTGCTGCGAAGCCGACCACACGATGTAGGCCAGGAAGGGCAGCCCGAACGCCATCACCACGACGCGAAAACGCCAGCGGATGTTGAGCTGTTCGAGGCCCGAGTCGACCAGCAGCTTCTGGAAGCCCACCTTCCATCGCGCCCACACCGAAGACGAAACCGCTGCACGCTCGGCGCTGGAAGGAGGATCGGTCGGAGGTGTTGGCGTCATGCGACGGCGGAAAGGAAGACGAGCGAGGAGAGGCACTTGCGGCGGATGAGCGACCAGTGAGGTGCTATCGGCGGGCTTTCGCGAATCTTGAGCGGGTGGGCGAATGATTTCTCGGGTGTGTCGCTGGATGCGTGAAGCGCTCCCTCCCCCGCTGCGGAGGGAGTCTCAAGCGGCGCGCTTCGCCGCCAGCGCCACGAACCAGTCCATGCTCTCGGGGTTGCCCATCGCGTCGCGGTTGACGACCTGCTCGATCGGCTGGCCCATCAGCAGCTTCTTGACCGGCAGCTCGAGCTTCTTACCCGACAGCGTGCGCGGCACCGCTGCGATCGCGAACACGTCGTTCGGCACGTGGCGTGCCGACAGCGCCTTGCGGATCTCGCCGTTGATGCGCGCGACCAGAGTCTCGTCGAGCACATGGCCTTCGCGCAGCACGACGAAGAGCGGCATCCACGACTCGCGGCCTAGGTATTCGAGGTCCACGACCAGGCTGTCGAGCACCTCGGGCAAGGCCTCGACCGCGCGATACAGCTCGGCCGTGCCCATGCGAATGCCGTAGCGGTTGATGGTCGCGTCGGAGCGCCCGTAGATCACCGCGCCCATCGACAGCACGCCATCGTCCTCGACATGCGGGATCAACCTGATCCAGTCGCCGTGCCGCCATACGCCGGGATAGGTGTCGTAGTAGCTCTCGGTCAGCCGACGGTCGCCTTCGTCGTTCCAGAAGTACAGCGGCATCGACGGGATCGGCTCGGTGCACACCAGTTCACCGACCGCATCGATCACTGCATTGCCTTGCTCGTCAAAGGCGTGCACTGCGGCGCCGAGACCACGGCACTGCATCTCGCCGACACGGACCGGCTGGATCACGGTGCCGCAGATGAACGCTGCGGCGAGGTCGGTGCCGCCCGAAATCGGGCCGAGCCACACATCGGCTTTCACGTGCGCGTAGATCCAGCGATAGCCGTCCGCGGACAGCGGCGACCCGGTCGAGCCCAGCGAGCGCAGGCGCGACAGGTCGAAGTCGCGGCCCGGCTCGACGCCGGCCTTGAGGCACGACGCATAAAAGGCCGCGCCGGCGCCGAAGAAGTCGACCTCGCGCTCGGCGACGAAGCGCCACAGCGGATTCCAGTCGGGCGACCCTGCGTTGCCGTCGTAGATGCAGACCGTCGCGCCGCACAGCAGCGCCCCGACCTGCGAGTTCCACATGATCCAGCCGCTGCTCGAATACCAGTGGAAGCGATCCTCGCGCGCGATGTCGAGTTGCAGCCGCGCCTCCTTGATGCCGACCAGCGCGGCGCCACCGTGGCTATGCACGATGGCCTTCGGCGTGCCGGTGGTGCCGCTGGAATACACGATCCACAGCGGGTGGTCGAAGGGCAGCATCGTGCAGGCCAGCGTCGCGTCTTCGGCAGCGATGCAGTCCGCCCAGTCGAGACAGCGAGTGATGCGCGCGGGCAGTCGGCTCGCGAGCGCTGCGGCCGGCAATGCATCCGGGTCGACCGGCGACAGGACGATCACGGTGTGGACCGTCGGCAGTTCTTCGAGCAGCCCGACGACCGCGTCGATGCGGTCGTAGACCTTGCCGCCATAGCGGTATCCATCGCACGCGATCATCGCCTTCGGTTCGATCTGCCGAAAGCGGTCGAGGACGCCGACCGGGCCCATGTCGGGCGCGCACACCGACCACACGCCGCCGACGCTCGCGACCGCGAGGAATGCGACGATGGTTTCGGGCACGTTCGGCAGGTAGGCCACGACGCGGTCGCCGGCGACGATGCCGCTGGCCGTCAGGATCGCAGCCAGCGATGCGACCCGACGTTCGAGTCCGGGCCACGACAGGTCGGGTCGATCGCCGGCCTCGTTGCGGAACACGATCGCAGGACGATCGTGATCCCCTGTGCCGTTGCGGAAAACTTCGGCGGTGTAGTTCAGCGTCGCGCCTTCGAACCACTTCGCGCCCGGCATCACGTGCCGCTCGAGCACGCGCGCGTACGGGGTCCGCGACGTGAAGCCGAAATAGTCCCAGATCGATTGCCAGAAGTCCTCGAGCGACGTGACCGACCAGTCCCACAGCGACTCGTAGCCATCGAACGTCAGGCCGCGCGTCTGTTCGAGCCAGGTGCGATAGGCCGTGACCTGCGCGCGCGCGATGCGCTCGGCGGAAGGCCGCCAGATGATCTCGTTCATGGGTCAGTCGCGCCAGCTCGGGTCGATGCGATCGATCTGCCGCGTCAGTGCGTCGAAGACATCCTGGCCCGCGCCGAAACGCGGATTGAACTGCAGCGCATCGCGCGTGCAGGCCTTCTGCACGTCCTCGGAAATTGGGATCACCGCGCCCATGGCCTGCGACGCCACTTGCACTTCGCACGCGCGATTGAGCAGCCACAGCACGCCGAGCGTACGCGGCACCGTGTCGCCCCAGGCGAGCAGGCCGTGGTTGCGCAGGATCACCGCGGGCTTGTCGCCGATGTTCGCGATCAGGCGCGGCCCTTCGTCGGCGTGGACCGTGATGCCTTCGAAGTCGTGATACGCGAGCTTGTCGTGCAGCTGCGCCGAGTAGAAGTTGCTCATCGACAGCCCGCCCTGCGAGCACGCGACCGCCATGCCGGCCGTGGTGTGGATGTGCATCACGCAATGCGCGTCGGGCATCGCGCGATGGATCGCCGCGTGGACCGTGAAGCCGGCCGGGTTGACCGGCCAGCGCGACGGCACGCCCGCGTTCTCGACGACGCGCCCATCGAGATCGATGCGGACCAGATTGGACGCGCAGACCTCGCTGTAGTGCAGGCCGAAGGGATTGATCAGGAATTGCGCGGGCCCATCATCGGTCGACGGCAGGCGCAACGTGATGTGGTTGTAGATCAGCTCGGTCCAGCCGAGGTGCGCGACGATGCGATAGCAGGCCGCGAGCTGCAGGCGCGCCGCCCATTCGGCGGGGTCGAAGTGCACGGGGCGGCTCGGGGTCGCCGCGGTACCGAGCGTGCTGATCGGTGCGTTCATGGTGTCGTCTCCAGCGGTTCTGGCGGATTCATCGGGTCTTCGGCGGATCGGTGACGCGCACTTCGTCCTGGCGCACGTCGAACTGCATCAGGTCGCTGCCGACCACCAGCGGTCCGGCATAGGTCTCGCGGGTCTGCCGCACGAGTTCGTCGAGGCTTGGCGGCGCATGCGTCGCGTCGCCGATCAGGACCAAGTGCGAGTAGACGGCGAGCTTCGGTCCGGTCTGGCCAAAGACCTGACCCGCCTGCTGCGGCGACGTGTGATGCGCGAAGATCGCCGTCGCGATCTCGGACTGCGCGAGCAGGTCGGGCGCGGCTGCCGAAACCTCGTGGATGAGCAGTGTCGCGCCCTTCGCCGCCTCGATCAGATGCGGCGAGTAGCGTGTGTCGCCCGACAGCACGACCGACCGGCCGCCGTAGTCGACTCGCCATCCGAACGCCGGCTTGATCACGTCGCCGTGATCCACCGTGATGGCCGTGACCTTGACGCCGTTCTTCGCGTAAATCACGCCTTCGTCATAGTCGTGCGCCTCGACCGCGACGCCTTCCAGCGGGTCCTTCTCGTCGACCGAGCGGATGGCGATGTCGGCCGCGTAGGCACGCTGCAGGTCAGCCATCATCGCGGTCATGCCCTTCGGTCCGTAGATCACGAGGGGCCCCTTGCGCATCCCGAACGGACGCTGGATCCAGCCCGTCAGCCACAGGTCGGGGATACCGACCGTGTGATCGGAATGGAAGTGACTGATGAAGGTCGCCGTGACGCTACCGAGCGGCACGTGCGCCTGCCACAGGCGGATGGTCGAGCCGCGACCGACGTCGAACACCAGCTTCTCGGAGCCCGCCTCGACCAGCGTGCTCATGCCGAAGCGCTCGAACAGCGGGTTCGGCGAGCCGGTGCCCAGCAGCGTCACCTTGAAGTCCTGCGCAGCGGCCGAGCCAGCGAATAGCATCGCGACGATCGTCCACAACATGTGTCTCACCGCGGTCTTCATCGTTCTGGCGGCTCAAGCCGCATCGACCTTGAAACGCGGGTGCAGGTTGTTCTGCTTCCACGTCCCCGCCTCGCTGAACTCTTCCGCTTCCATCGACAGCGCGAAGCCGCGCGTCGCATGGATCGCTCCGAAGTGCGCCTTCAGCAGATCGAAGAGGCCGTCGTAGACGCGCTTCTTCGTGGTCTCGTCGCGACCTGCGCCCGCCATGATGCGGACGTGGACGAAGGCGTCGTCGGCGTTGCTTCCATCCGCGACGCAGAAGTCCTCGAGCGCGATCGCACGCGAGCGAACCCCGCCGGTCGGGAAGATCGGACCGGCCGCGGTGCGCTGCTCGATCAGGTAAGCGTTGATCTTCGGCAGCAGTTGCGCGATATCGGCCTCGGGACGCAGGTTCGCGGTGTATTCGACGACGATGTGGGGCATGACGGGCTCCTGGTTGTTCTGCTCCTTGCCGCTGCGGGAGAAGCTTCGGACGAGGGCGGGCCGGCGATCGCGTGATCGATCATGTCGATCGGGTCTTCGCGAAAAGAACGACTTCCGGCAGGCCCTTGAAGTGCGTGTCGCAAGTGACGATGTCCGCACCGTGACTCCTGGCCGTCGCGTAGACGATCGCGTCCGCGGTCGCGAGCTTGTACTGACGATGCATTTCCGCTGCGAGCAGCGCGATAGCGGTATCCAGCGCGACCACCTTGCACTTCTGGGTGTAGGCAATCATCTGGTCGGCCTCGTCCTCGCCAACTTCGCGCGTCAACCACTTCGCGAGTTCGAGCTGCACGATGGTCGGCACGAGGCAGTCGGCCTTGTCCGGGATGTGCCGGTCGAGCTTCTTTCCCAGCGGGCTGTGCATCAGCCACTCGATCCAGGCCGACGTATCGATCACCCGAAGCGCGCGCGGCATCAGGTTCGATCGTCGCGATCGCGAAAGTCGGTCTTCCGTGCGCCCTTCGCGATACCGACCAGTTGCGCGCGTTCGGGGACCGGCATGACCAGCACGCCCGTGCCTTTCGGAATGAAGACAAACTCCTGCCCGGCCTTCCAGCGCTGCTCGTCGCGAACAGCCTTCGGAATGGAAATCTGGAACTTGGCGGAGAGTGTCGCGACGGCGGTCATCTTCCTACCTCGCTTTGATCGATGAATGATCGGTAAGAATACAGAACTGCGTCGGGCACGGCAAGGAACCTGAGCCAGGCGGCATTTCCGTCAACGATCGCCCACCGACCGCGCCGCCATCAATGCGTTGGCCCACCACAGCCACTCGTCGAACATCACGCCGAAGCGCTTCTCGTCGCGTGGATCTGCGTGATAGACGCCGTCCTCGATCTTGGAGGTCGCGTCGCGCAGATGCACGGCGGTGGGCAGCGGCATCATCTCGAGTTCGACCAGCACAAGCCGCAGCTGCTGCAGGCCGCGCGCCCCCTCGGCATTACCGAAGGTCACGAACGAAGCCGGCTTCTTGTTCCATTCGGCGTAAAGGTAGTCGAGCGCATTCTTCAGCGCCGCGGTGTAGCCGTGGTTGTACTCGGGGCTCACGAACAGATAGCCATCGGCGCGGGCGATGGTCTCAGCCCAACGTTGCTGCAAGGGGTTCTCATAGTCGCCTTCGGACGGGAACTTCTCGAGGTCGAAGAGCGGGAGCTTCCACGCTTTCAGATCGATCAGTTCGACGGTGACCTCGCTGCGCTTCGACGCCTGCTCGAACGCCCACTGCGCGACGGGACCGGAGCGACGACCTTCGCGGATGCTGCCGAGGATGACTTGCAGATGCATGAGTCGTGTAACGCTCGATTGCCGTCTTGAGCGAAGGGCCGGTTATTTGTCGTGCTGCGGGGTCAAGGATCGACCGATTCTTCCAAGTGAACGATGAGCTCTGTCGAAGACCTTTTCTGCGGGAATCAATTTGGCCGCACCACTCTGCACCTGTTCGATGCGTCTTCGCAGTTCGTCGTCACTGAGCATGGTCACTTCACGCCCGAATTCCGGATCAGGCGTCGCTTCGGGATTCATACGCGTGGCTCGGTCTCGCAAGACGAATGCCAGAAGGCGATGACGTTGAGGGAGCCATCTTTATCACGGTGGTAGACGAAGTATCGCGTTCGACCCAGATATAAACATCGAACTCCTTCGTCGCGTGCATTCGCCACTCGGCTGCCAATACCCAGCGCCTCGATGCGCAGATCGAGCGCCGACTGGCGATCCGCCTCGATCGCCCCATGTGCTGCCCGACGATTTTCGTCTCACCAATGCACTGCCTGATGAATCTGCTGAGACGCGCGCCGCTGGATGCGTACCGTCAGCCACAAAGTCAGCGACGCTTTGTGAGTTGCCCGAACAACTCCTCGGCAGAAATGTCTTCCTCGCGATCCGCTTCATCGATCGCCGCCTGCAATTCAGCCTGCAAGTGCGGAGAAAGATGCACGATCGAATCGTGCGTATAGACGGTCACGATCGTGCTTTCGGGCAATACTGGCCCAACGACGACGACCTTACCTTCCACGACGGTGCTAACGTTCATTCGAATCGTGTAATCCTACTCCGGTAGCGAATGACGACTGATCCCGCGGTCGTTGTCCGCAACTACTCCCGCGCCTTCCCGTCCCCCAGCCCCAGATAACTCTCGATCACCCGCGGATTGCTCGCCAGCTCCTTCGCCGGCCCCTGCAACGTCACCGACCCGGTCTCCAGCACATAGCCGTAATCCGCCACCTGCAACGCGGCCCGCGCGTTCTGCTCGACCAGCAGCGTCGCGACGCCCGTCGTTCGCAGCGCCGCGATGATGTGGAAGATCTCGCGGACGATCTTCGGCGCGAGACCCAGGCTAGGCTCGTCGAGCATCAGGATGCGCGGCTTGCCCATCAGCGCGCGCCCCACGGCGAGCATCTGGCGCTCGCCGCCCGACAACGTACCGGCCTCCTGCCTGCGCCTTTCCTTCAGCCGCGGAAACAGGGTGAAGACGTGATCGAGCTCGTCGGACCAAGCCTTGTGCTCGGCCTCGCGTCGCTGTTGGTAGCGCCGGAAGCCGCCCAGCATCAGGTTGTCCTCGACGCTCATGCTGCCGAACAGCTCACGCTTCTCCGGCACCAGCGCCATACCGGCCGCGACGCGTTGCTCGCAGCCGAGCAGTTCGACCTGGAGGCCTTCGTAACGGATCGTTCCACTGCAATGCCCGTTGGTCGGCAGCGAGCCCATCAACGCATTCAACAGCGTCGACTTGCCCGCGCCGTTGGCACCGATCACGGTGACGATCTTGCCGGGAGCGACGTCGAGGTCCGTGCTCGCGAGCGCGGTGACCTTGCCGTAGCGCGCCGACAGTCCGCGGACCGACAGGACGGGTTCGAGGGTCGCACTCATGCGGGCTGCTCCAGCGCGAAATCGTCATCGATTCCACCCAGATACGCTTCCAGCACCTTCGGATTGCTCTGGATCTCCTTCGGCAGGCCCTCAGCGAGCTTGCTGCCGAACTCCATCACCACGAGGTGATCGGTCAGGCCCATCACGAACTCCATGTCGTGCTCGACCAGCAGGATGCTCATGCCCTCGGCGCGCAGCTGCTTAAGCACGCCGGCGAGCGCGACCTTCTCCTTGAAGCGCAGTCCGGCCGCGGGCTCGTCGAGCAGCAGCAGCACCGGGTCGGACGCCAATGCCCGCGCGATCTCGACGATGCGTTGCTGGCCGAGCGCGAGATTGCCGGCCTGCTCGAACAGGTAGTTGCCGAGGCCGACGCGCTTCAACTGAGTGACGGCCTCGTAGCGCAACCGCGCCTCTTCCTTGCGATCGAGCCGCAACGACGCACGCAGCATGCCGACCGACGACCGCAGGTGAGCACCCAGCGCGACGTTGTCGAGCACCGTCATGCCCGGCAGCAACTGCACGTGCTGGAAAGTGCGACCCACGCCCTTCGCACTGATCTGGCGGGCCAGCGAGCCATCGATGCGATCGCCGCGAAACAGGACCTCGCCGCGCGTGATCGGCAGTACGCCGGTGACGAGGTTGAAGGTCGTGCTCTTGCCCGCGCCGTTGGGGCCGATCAGTCCCATGATCTCGCCGGCCCGCACCTTGAAGCTGATGTCGTTGACAGCAACCAGGCCGCCGAACTCTTTCCGGATCGCCTTGACCTCGAGCACGACGTCGCCGCTGGCGGGTCGCTCGCGCTTCGGCAGCGGCTCGGCCTCGCGCACCGAGCGGACGCTGGCGGACTTCGTCGGCGTCGCCGTCCCCAGTTCGTCGTCGTCCGTGCCGCGCACGCTGCCGCGGTTGAACAGGCCGGTGATGATCGGCCACAGGCCCGTCGGTGCCCGCTGCAGCAGGAAGACCAGCAGCACGCCGAACACGATGATCTCGAAGTTGCCGTTGGTGCCGAGCAGGCGCGGCAGCCAATTCTGCAACTGGTCGCGCGCGATGGTGACGACCCCCGCGCCGAGCAGCGCGCCCCACACGTGCGCCGCGCCGCCCACCACCGCCATGAACAGGTACTCAATACCCGCGTTGACGCCGAACGGCGTCGGGTTAATGGAGCGCTGCAGGTGCGCGTAGAGCCAGCCCGAGATCGACGCCAGCAACGCCGCGTAGATGAAGACCACGATCTTCACGCGCGTCGTGTTGATGCCGAACGACTCGGCCATCCCCGCGCCGCCGCGCAACGCGCGGATCGCGCGACCCGGCCGCGAGTCGAGCAGCGCCTGCACGGCCAGCACGCTGGCGATCACGAACAGCCAGATCAGGTAGTAGATGTCGCGGCCCTTCTCGAACGACCAGCCGAACAGCGTGATCGGCGGCAGGCCGTTGAGCCCGTCGTACTTGCCCAGGAACTCCATGTTGCCGAACAGGAAGTAGAGGCTGATGCCCCAGG
Organism: Betaproteobacteria bacterium; assembly: GCA_025356395.1. GTDB lineage: Bacteria > Pseudomonadota > Gammaproteobacteria > Burkholderiales > Burkholderiaceae_D > CAHJXF01. Next base: position 3,567 of record JANXTA010000098.1, on the reverse strand, counting down.
CGATGGTGCCGAGCGGCAGGTAATGTCCGGATAGCCGCAGCGTGACGAGGCCGATGACGAGGGCGATCAGGCCGGTGGCGACGAGGCCCGCCGGCAAGGTCAGCCATGGCGACAGGTGATACATCGTCGTCAGGTAGCCGCTCATGTAGGCGCCGATGCCGACGAACGCGGCCTGCCCGAACGACGTCAGTCCGCCGACGCCGGTGAGCAGCACGAGGCCGAGCACCACCAGGCTCGACAGGCCGATGTAGTTCATCAGCGTGATCCAGAATTCGGGGGTGTTCGGAGCCAGCGGCAACGCGATCAGCACGACGAGCGCGACGACGAAGGCGATGCGACCGGCAGTCGGCTTCATTCCTCCTCCTCCACATGCTTGCTCGTCAAAGACCGCAGCAGCAGCACCGGAATGATCAGCGTGAAGACAATCACCTCCTTGTATGCACTGGCCCAGAACGACGAGAAGGCTTCGAGGATGCCGACCAGGATCGCGCCCGCCGCCGCGATCGGGTAGCTCGCGAGGCCGCCGATGATCGCGGCCACGAAGCCCTTCAGCCCGATCAGGAAGCCTGAGTCGTAGTAGATCGTGGTGATCGGCGCGACCAGCATCCCGGAGAAGCAGCCGATCAACGCAGCGACCGCGAACGTGATGCGTCCGCTCATGACGGTGCTGATGCCCATCAGACGCGCGCCACGACGATTGACCGCGGTCGCGCGCAGCGCCTTGCCGTAGAGCGTGAATCCGAAGAACAGGTAGAGCGCCAGGATCAGCGCGATGCTGGTGCCAACCACGACCATGCTCTGTGCGGAGATGGTGGTGGCGCCGAGCGTGAGCGACCCTTCCGCGAAGGCCGGCGTACGCGAGCCTTCGGCGCCGAAGAAGATCAGCCCGAGACCGGTCATCGCGAGGTGCACGCCGACCGACACGATCAGCAGCACCAGCACCGAGGCCTCGGCCACCGGCTGGTAAGCGACGCGGTAGAGGATGGGCCCGAACGGCACGACCAACGCGAGCGTCAGCAGCACGTTGACCGCCAGCGGCAGGCCGTGGCCGGACACGTAGCGCGCGCCGAAGTAGAAGACGATCGGCATGACGACGAAGCCGATCGTGGAGCGGATCATCGGACGGAAATTGCGAAAGCGCACGGCGACCGCGAGGTCCATCAGCCAGGCGATTGCGCCGGCCGCGACCAGCAGCGTCGCCGTGCCCGGCGTCTTGCCGCTCACGAAGCCAGCGAGGGTCAGCGCACCGAACGTGACGAACTCGCCCTGGGGGATGAAGATGGTCCGGGTGACCGCGAACACGAGAACCAGTGCGATCGCCAGCAGCGCGTAGATGGCACCGTTGGTGATGCCGTCCTGGATCAGGATCAGCGCGATCGATGTGTCCATCTAATCCATGTCATCCCGGCGCAGGCCGGGACCCAATTATTTTGATAGCAGGAGGTGATTAGGCCCCGGACTTCGCCGGGGTGACATGGTCAGGGGTCTTCGCCCCGATAACCAACATCACTTCTGCAGCACCCACTTGCCGTTGTCGATCATCACCATCACGCGGCCACGTGTATCCAGCCCCGCGTGGTCGGTCTTCGACATCGTGAAGACACCGTGGGTCGCCGGCAGGTTGCTGGTCGCCTCGATGGCATCGCGCAATGCCTTGCGGAACGCGGGCGTACCCGGCTGCGCGGTCTTCAGTGCCTCGGGGATCGCGTGCTGCAACAGGATGCCGGCGTCATACAGGTGAGCCCCGAAAGTGGCGACGGAACCGACACCGTAGGCGGCCTCGTAGTCGGCCACGTACTTGAGCGCCGGGGCCTTCGACGCGTTGCTGTCGGGCAGTTGCGCGGCCACCAGGACCGGACCCGACGGCAGGATCGTGCCGTTGCAGTCCGCACCGCAGACGCGCAGGAAGTCGGCGTTGGCGACGCCGTGGGTCTGGTAGTACTTGCCCTTGTAGCCGCGTTCCTTCAAGGCCTTCTGCGGTAGCGCGGCCGGCGTGCCCGAGCCGCCGATGAGGATGGCGTCGGGGTTGGCGGCCACCAGCTTCAGCACCTGGCCGGTGACGCTGGTGTCGGTGCGCGCGAAGCTTTCGTTGGCGACGATCTTGATGCCCTTGGCTTCGGCAGCCTTGGAGATCTCCGCAAACCAGCCCTGGCCGTACGCGTCGGAGAAGCCGATGTAGCCCAGCGTCTTCACGCCGCCGGCAGCCATGTGGTCGACGATCGCCGAGGCCATCAGCGCGTCGTTCTGCGGCGTCTTGAACACCCACGCACGCTTCGCGTCCATGGGTTCGACGATCTTGGCGCTCGCGGCCATGCTGATCATCGGGGTCGACTGTTCCGAGACCACGTCGATCATCGCCAGCGAGTTGGGCGTGACTGACGAACCGAGGATGACGTCGACCTTGTCCTCGTCGATCAGCTTGCGGGTGTTCTTGACGGCGGTCGTGCTGTCGGACGCGTCGTCGAGAATGATGTACTCGACGCTCTTGCCGCCGATGGTCTTGGGCAGCAGCGCGACCGAGTTTTTCTGCGGGATGCCGAGCGAGGCGGCGGGCCCGGTCGCAGACAGCGTGATGCCGATCTTGACCTGCGCATGTGCGGCGAACGGGATGCTCGCGGCAAAGGCCACTGCGGTGATTGCGACGTGACGGCGAATCGTAGCCGCGCGGCTGCGCTTGATGGACTTCATCACGGGGGTCTCCTCGGATTGATGGGGGTCGGCGGCGCTGCGTTCCGGGGTGTTGCAGACGTGATGCCTGCGCTTGACGACGGAAGTGGCCACTTCGAATGCTGGATGCCGAGGATAAAGCAAAGCGGTCAGCGGACCGGTGCGGGAAAACCCTCAATGCGGGATGCTCGTTTCGGTCCATGACGAGGTCGCCGAGCGGAAGAGCAACCACGCTGCGACGACCCGAACGCCGTGCGCGCGACCGTTGGCTATCATGCGAGATCGAAGCCCTCTCCACGCGCCATGACCCTCCGCTTCAGCCTCACCCGCTCTGTACGCTACGGCACTATTCAAGCGGCAACCGCTTCGCTGGCGCTAGCTGCAGCGCTGTGTTCCAGCCCCGCGCTCGCCTGGAGCGCCCGCGGCCATTCGATGGTCGGCGACATCGCGACGCGGTTCCTCACGCCCACCGCGACCCTGGCGGTCGCCGACCTGCTGCGCGACGACCTCGCCGCCGACGGCAAGCCGTCGGGTCGCGCCACGCTCGGGCAGGTCGCGAGCTGGCCCGACGAGCTGCGCGCCACGCCCGAGCAGCGCGCGACCGGCGTCTATCACTACGACGACGTGCCTGTCTGCGGCGTCCCCGATCGCAGGCTCTACTGCCCTGACGGCAAGTGCGCGACCGCGTGGTTCACGAAGCAGCTCGCCGTCCTCAAGGACCCGTCGCAACCGAAGCTGGCGCGCAACGAGGCGCTGAAGTGGATCACGCACCTCGTCGGCGACCTCCATCAGCCGCTGCACGCGTCGGACCACGACGACAAGGGCGGCAACGACGTCAAGATCACCTTCCTCGGCAAGCGCGCCGACGACGCCGTCGAGGGGCGCACGCCATCGCCCTAC
>JANXTA010000090.1 GCA_025356395.1 Betaproteobacteria bacterium | reverse complement strand
GACACTCGGCAAGGACGCAACTGGCATGACCACCGACAACGTTGAAGTCTTCGTGTGCATGAACGTCGACTGCCGCAGTCGGGGTTCGGAGGCGATGCTGGCCAATCTGAAACAGCGGCTCGCAGAGCGCGGGATGGATCACGTCGTCGCCGAGGGCATCCTGTGTTTCGCCGCCTGCAACATCGGTCCGAACGTCGTCATTCCGTCGCGCCGTTGCTGGATGAGCGGGGTGACGAAGGACTGCGCCGATGCCGTTGTCGCGGTCCTCGGCGGGGCGCCACCCGAGCCACGCTTCCAACTGAACAACGATCCCGAGATCGGCGACATGATCTTTGAGATGATCGACGCCGGCCTGCTCGAAAAAGCGCCGGCCGCCTGAGATGGTGGCGTCGATCCGGATTATCGTCGAGCAGACCGGCAATCCGACCTTGTCTCCCGTCTTCGCGCGTGCTTCGGCCATCCGGACAGCAGGGTCGTCGGCGTCCGGAAACCTGTCGCGCGAGAGCGTCATCGACCTGCTCGAGGCGGCAATGCTGACGGGCAAGGGCGGCGCCGGATTCCCGGCCGCCAGGAAAGCGCGCTTGATGGTGGCGCAGCCCGGTCCGCACAAGACCCTCGTCGTGAACGGCAGCGAACACGAGCCCGGGTCGATGAAGGACCGGTTTCTGCTCGAAATGCATCCGCACCAGGTCGTCGAGGGCGCCATGGTCCTCGCGCATGCGGTCGGCGCCGATACCGTGGTCTTCGCCATCAACGCGGGATCGACGAAAGCCATCGATGCGATGCAGCGCGCCCTCGCGGCGATCGATGTGGACGCGATGAGCGTCCCCGCCAACATCGCGCTTCAGGTCCGGACGGTGCCCGAGGTCTACATCGTGGGCGAGGAAACAGCGCTTCTCGAGACGCTCGAAGGCCGTGAGCCGCTGCCGCGGCGCAAGCCGCCGTTTCCGATCGAGCAGGGCTTGCACGGCCTGCCGACACTCGTGCAGAACGTCGAGACTGTCGCTCGCATCCCGTTCATTGTGTCGTCCGGGGCCGAGGCCTATCGCGCCCTCGGGCCGGGCGGCACCGGCTCGACGCTGTGCACGTTCGGCCCTGAATTCGTCCACGCCGGCGTCCAGGATGTGCCGCTCGGGATCACCATCCGCGAGCTTCTCGACATCTGGGGAGGCGGGCTGCGCGACGGGTTGCCGATCAAGTGCATCCAGCCGGGAGGACCGTCGAGCGGTTTCGTGATGCCCGAGCAGTTCGAACAGCCGTTCGATGCCGCGACGCTGGTGCGACTCGGCTCTGCGCTCGGCTGCGCGGTCATTCGTGCGTTCTCCATCGAAGAGTGCATGGTCCGTCACATCGGCGAGACGATGCATTTCTTCGCGGTCGAGTCCTGCGGGCAATGCCCGCGATGTCGCATGGAAACCAACATGCTCGACACGATCGTCCGGCAAGTAATGAACGGTGCGGGTACGCAGAAGCTGCTCGACAAGGTCGAGGGCATCATCCAGCTCGCGCGCGGCCAGGGCATCTGCTCGCTGATCGACATGCCGGTCGCCCCGATCCGGAGCGGTCTTCAGCACTTCGCCGATGAATTCACGGCGCACATCGAGCATCGCTGCACGCTGTGCAAGGCTGGTGCGTCTGCGCGCCGTGCATCGGTCGAGGTGGTCGACCCAGCCGCATCATGACGACCGACCGCTTCCTCCACCCGCGCGATCGCGTCGCCTGCCCGTCGCACGATGCCCGCCGCAGCGCACGCGTACTGGAGCGGCACGATGGATAACGCGGACCTGAGCGTGCTGCGCAAGATCGTCGAGTGGCGTCGCGCCAGCCATGCAGCGGTCTTCGGGACGGTCGTGCGCACGTGGGGCTCGGCACCACGCCCGGTCGGATCGCTGGTGGCCATTCGCGACGATGGCCGGATTGCCGGGTCGGTGTCGGGCGGTTGCATCGAGGACGACCTGATCGACAAGGCCCGTCGCAGCGTCCTGCGGCTCGCCACACCGAGGCTGGTTCGCTACGGCATCTCGGCCGAGGAGGCCAACCGATTCGGATTGCCCTGCGGCGGCACGCTCGAACTGGTGCTCGAGTCGGTGACCGACGACTCCCTGGTCGACGAACTGTTGAAGCGCCTGCACGCCGGCGAACGCGTGCGTCGCGTCCTCGATCTCCAGACCGGGAAGGTCGAGCTGGGCTCCGCGGCCGGGGCCGATCACCTGACGGTCGATCAGTGGAAGTTGGTCACCTTCCATGGGCCGACGTGGCGTCTTCTGATCATCGGCGCAGGACAGATGACCGAGTACCTGGCCACGATTGCGAAAACGCTCGACTATGAAGTGTCGGTGTGTGATCCGCGCGAAGAATACGCCGACGAATGGCACCTCGACGGGACCCGCCTGCTGCGCACGATGCCCGACGACACGGTCCGCGATCTCCGACCGGATCCTCATACGGCGGTCGTCGCGCTGACGCACGATCCGAAGCTCGACGACCTCGCGCTGATCGAAGCACTCCAGTCGGACGCCTTCTATGTCGGTGTGATCGGGTCGCGGAAGAACCAGAAAGCGCGTCGCGAGCGACTGCTCGAGTTCGACGTCTCGCCGCGGCAGATCGACCAGTTGCATGGACCCGTCGGTCTCAAGAACGGGGCACGAACGCCCGCCGAGATCGCCGTGGCTATCCTCGCCGAAATGACCGCGGCCCGTTACGGCTACGACATTCCACAGCCGCGACTGAAGCGTGAAATGCGCTTTCCGCAAGCAGCCTGATCGATGACCGACCCTTCCCTCATCGTTTCCATCGAGCCGTTCACTTCTGACCGAAAGAGCCCGCCATGTATCACTTGACGAAGACGTTCGCGGAACAGGTTTCCGTCGCGGCGTACCTGAACGACGTGTTCTACATCCTCGCCAGCCTCGGCGCATTCCTGGTGATCGTGGCGATCACGCTGATCGACGGCGGCCTCGTCAATCCGAAGCATCTGGTCGATACCATCTGCCAGAAGATGATCGCCGCGTTCGTCGCCGGGGCCAGCTGCCTGATCGCCGGCTTCGCGATCTGGAACACCCAGTTCTACGAGGCGCTCGGCATTCCCGGTCCGCTGATGCAGTCGTTGTCCGACTGGTGGCTGTTCGGGCCGAACATGAATTCGTACGGTCACAACCTCGATCCCGCGGCCGTGCCGGGTGCGGAGGTCCAGCAGATCTTCATCGTCTTCTTCTTCGCCTACGCAGGGGTGATCGGCGCCTTCATCCATGGCATGGGACTGGGCCGCATCAAGCCGGTCGCCTGCTACATCCTGTCGGCCGTGGCGGGCGGCCTGCTGATGCCGATCATGGTGTACCTCACGTGGGGACCCGTCAGTCCGCTGACGAACAACGGCCTGCATGATTTCGTCGGCGCGTTCTCGCTGTACATGTTCATCGGCATCTGGGGTCTGATCCTGGCATGGCGTCTCGGTCCGCGCATCGCGTCCACGCACGGGTTCAACGGTCACATGCTCGGCTCTGGCGCATTTGCATTGATGATGGCGATTCCGCTGTTCGTGATGGGCTGCGGCTTCCTCGAGCCGGGCGTCGGCTACTTCGGAATCACCAACACGACGTCGGGTCTCGGCGTGGTGTTCGTCAATGTCTACGTCGCGTTCGCGGCCGGCGCGCTTTCGGGAGGGGTGATCGCCTACAGGAAACACAAGCCGATCTACATCTTTCTCGGTCCGATCGCGGGCTACATCTCGTGCACCGCGCTGTTCGACATCGCTGCGCCGTGGGAATGCGCGATTGCGGCGGCGATCGGTCCCTGGCTCATGCGCCTGGTCGCGCACTTCATGACCAAGCTCGATCTCGACGACCAGAAGATTGTTCCGCTCGCGCTCGGCCCTTCGATCCTCAGCGCCTTGCTGGCCGGCATCGTCGGTTCGGGGACCGCGGCAGGCGGCATGACCGGCGGCATCGCCGGCTTCGAGATGCAGCATGCGCACATCACGTTCTGGATGCAGTGCGTCGGGGTCCTGGTGACGGTGCTGATCGCGGGCGGCTCCGGCCTGATCCTGGTATTCGCGCTCGAGAAGACGATCGGGCTGCGCGTGCCGAGGACCATCGAACAGGACGGCCTCGACGCGTGGTACTGGAACGAATGGCGCAAGTCGCGGAAGATGCGCGTCTCCCCGCTAGCCAGCCCCGATTACAAGGGCAAGGAATCGGTTCAGGCTTGATCGGTCTACACACGGCCGCCGGATGGAAGGGCGGCCGTGTGTCTGAGTCGCGCTATGGCAGTGGGCGGCGTCGCAATGCCCACACAACCGTCTCGAGCGCGATCAGTTGGATCGCGCAGCGTGTCGTCGGAACACGATTGGCTTGCCGGACGCGTTCTGCTTGAACATCCAGTGTCCCAGCGCCGAGTCCAGGTGCATGACGTGTTTGGGGAACCAGTCCGCGACGGCGGCTGCGAATCGACGCCCCTCGGCGCGATCGCCCGCGTGGACGCGCGCCATCACTTCCGCGAACGACGCCATCACCGCCGCGTGTTCCTGCGTATGACAGTCTCGCGGAGGGAAGCGCGATTCGTCCATCCAGAGGTCTTCCAGATCGAATTGCCGGCGAGCGTGCTCGAGCAGCGTCGTCAGCCCGATCTCCAGGTCGTCGTCCCGTGCATCTAGGACGGTCGCGAGGGCCTGCACGAATGCCTGATGGACGCGATCGAGGGGACCGAATCCGACCAGCCATGCATCCGACCATGCAATCGCGTGTTCGGTATCCGGAATCGTCATCGCAGTTCGCGCGGTGATCGCCGCGTCGCTCAGCGAGCCTTGGTGCCGTCGGTCACGCGTGACCGCGCGCGGGTCTTCGACTTGGGCTTCGCCTTCTTTCGCGGGACGGCGGTGCCTGGCGCGACCGGGGCGGACGGCGCCACCATGCCGGCCGAGCAGAAGCTCATGACCCGTTCGAGCGCCTCGTCGACATCGCCCGATGCGAAACGTCCGCTCGACAGGTCGTCGAGACGATCGACGTCCGAAGTCATGTAGAGGCCGACGCCGATCATGAAGATGAAACGCCAGCTGATATCGGCTTGGCTGACGTCGGGCAACGCCTTTTCCAGCAGTGTGACGAAGCGCTTGGCGACCGTGTCGTAGACCTCACGGCGCAGCATGAAAGCCTGCTCTTCCGGTTCGCTGTGGAGGCGCGTTTGCAGTCGAAAGAAGGCGAGGCCGCCATCGGGTCTCAACTTCATCTCGAACTGCGCGGAGAAGTACACCCGAAGGATTTCGTCGACGGTCGGTTGTCGATCGGTACGCGATTCGAGATCGTCGAGCAGTTCGGCCCAGCGATCGGTCAATTCCTTTCCGCGTCGCTTGTAGACCGCTTCATAGAGAAGCCGCTTGGTCCCGAAGTAATAGCTGATCAATGCCGGATTGACGCTTGCCTGCAACGCAATGTCGCGGAACGACGTGGTCGCATACCCCATTTCCGCGAAGAGCTGTTCCCCGGCATCGAGGATGGTGTCCCGTGTTTCTTCCTTCGCGAGCGATTCGGGTCCGGGTCGGCCGGGTCGGCGTGTCACGCGGCCCGGAGCACTCGTGGATTTCACGTCCTCTTGCGATTTCATGAGCTGTATATGTTCTTGGTTGGATCAGTGTGCGATGCCGTCGCTTCGCACTCGTATCGCCAACCGCCTCTCGATGTCCGACGAACAGGCAGCCCGTCGTTCGTGCATCGGATCGAGACGACCGGCGGGGGGATGGCGACTGCCGAAAAAACTAGAGGTTGGACCGCGGGAACGTCCGAAGCGGAGGCGTTCATGGGCGATTCGGGCGTCGTTGCAGCGGCCCGACCGCATCTTGCCATAGGGCCATTCGTCGAACGCGCTGCATTGGCGGGCTGGGTCAATGCCTTGCGATGCCCACCGCATCGCGGTTCTTGCGCGCAGACGGATCGCGCTGGTGCATCACTGCCTTGGTCGTTGGCGCGCACATCGTCGTGCGTTTGACAAGCGTGACGTCGGCCACCCGGCGGCCTGCGCGTTCGGTATGGCCTCGGTGAAATGCCATCGAAAAACTTTGACAGGGCAGAAAATCCTGTGGTTTAATTGGTTGGGTGACGAATTAATAATACAGGTTCCCGCGGTCGAACGCCAGATCGGTCTAAACAGCGGTCTCAACGCGACGTGCGAATGCGCGAACCAAACACACCGGAGGAGTCGTAGATGGCGGTCACTGACAGCGCGATGGTCGATGCTTGGAAGCAGGTACTCCACCTGTCCCAATTGCAGTCCGGGCAGAGCGTCGTGATTCTCACCGACCCGAATACCAACGCCCAGACGCTGTCGACGGCGATCATCGCCTGCCATGCGATCGGTGCCACGGTGACCCGCGTCGACCTTCCCGCGGCTAACGCGGAGAAATCGCTGAGCCGTGACACGACGTCGTATGTCGGCACTACGGCGCTGACCGGCAACCGTTCCGCTCTCGCTGCGCTCAAGGCCTGCGATCTGGTCCTCGACCTGATGCTTCTGCTCTTCTCTCCGGAGCAGGAGGAGATCCTGCTGGGCGGGACCAAGATCTTGCTCGCGGTGGAGCCGCCCGAGATCCTTGTTCGCCTGATCCCGACGCTCGAGGACCGGACCGCGGTGCTCGCTGCGGCCGAGCGCCTGGGCGCCGCGCGAACGATGCGCGTGACGTCTCGCGCAGGCACCGACGTCACGTTCCCGCTCGGTTCCTATCCGCTCCTCAAGGAGTATGGCTTCGTAGACGAACCGGGACGCTGGGACCACTGGCCGAGCGGCTTCCTCGCGACGTGGCCGACCGATCACGCCTCCGAAGGCACGATCGTTCTGGACGCGGGCGACGTCTGGACGCCGTGGAAGACCTACATCCGCGATCCGATCCGCCTGACGATCCGCAAGGGATACGTGACAGACATCGCCGGTGACCTGGATGCCGACTTCCTGAAGGACTACATGAGCTTCTTCGACGATCCCGACGCCTATGCAATCTCGCATGTGGGCTGGGGACTGCAGAAGAGAGCACGATGGTCGGTACTCGGTCTGTACGACCGTGAGTCCACGCTCGGCATGGACGCACGATCGTTCGCCGGAAACTTCCTGTTCTCGCTCGGCCCGAACAACGAGGTCGGGGGCACCAACAACAGTGCGTGCCACATCGACATCCCGATGCGCAACTGCACCGTCGCGCTGGATGGCGTTCCTGTCGTCGTGGACGGCACTCTCGTCGAGAAGAGCGACGGAACCACGGAGCAGGTACAGGAAATCGTCACCGTTTGACGCGGAGGCCGGCGCGCAGGGGCGGGCGGCACAGGTCTTGCAGATCGTTTCACCGTGCGTGCGGCCGTCGTCGCCGCCCGGACAGGACAGGGACTGGAATATGGCTGAAGAAGTGACCGATCTGTATCGCCGCCAGGGTTTCGGTGGCAGCCTCGGCAAGCCTGCGCGACCGGGTCTCCTGATCGTCGATTTCATCCACGGTTTTGCCGACCCTGGGTCCTTCGGCGGCGGCAACATCCAGGCCGCGATCGACGCCACCGGTCCCGTGCTGCATGCAGCGCGCAAGAAGGGGTGGCCTGTCGCACACGCGCGGACCGTGTTCGCCGACGACGGCTCCGATGCGAACGTGTTTTCGCTGAAGGCGCCGACGATTCTGGCGCTCACCGAGCATGCGCACGGTAGCGCATTCGTTGACAGCCTGACCCCGATCGACGGCGAACTCGTGGTGCGCAAGACCGTTCCGTCAGCTTTCTTCGAGACCGCGCTGCGCTCCTGGCTCACCCGTCACCAGGTCGACTCGCTGCTGATTGCCGGCTGCGTGACCAGCGGCTGCATCCGCGCCAGCGTCCACGATGCGATGAGCTGCGGATTCCGGCCCTACGTGCTGTCGGACTGCGTCGGCGACCGCGCAATGGGGCCGCACGAAGCGAACCTATTCGACATGCAGCAGAAGAACGCCGACGTGCTTTCGTTCGCCGAGTTCACAGGACGGCTCGCGTCAGCCACCTGATTCCCGCACGCCATCACCACTTTCCCTTAGCTCATCGTCTGTTCCGGAGATCCCCATGAAACTCAGCGACCTGCAGAACACTCGATGGACCCTGAACCACCCGAATCTCGGCACCGGTCCGGTCTCGACCCAAGCTTACAGTTCACCCGAATACTTCGAGCTGATCCGCGACAAGGTCTTCAAGAAGACTTGGATCTGCACCGGCAAGCGGATCGACGAGATTCCCAATCCGGGCGACTACTTCCTCGAGGAAACCGCGATCACGGGGACGTCCGTCATCATCATTCGCGGCCTCGACAACACGCTTCGCGGCTTCCACAACACGTGCATGCATCGCGGTACGCAGCTCGTGTTCGAAAGCTACGGCAACGTCAAGGGCAAGCTCACCTGCATCTATCACGGGTGGGCGTACGGCCTGAACGGGAAGAACATGGTCGTCACCGAGCGCGAGATGTTCTTCGATCTGGAGACCATGGAGAAGGACCTTATCCCGGTCTCCGTCGACGTGTGGTCGGGAATCGTCTTCATGAACCTCGATCCGTCTCCGAAGGAGACGCTGTTGCAACACATTGGCCCGGAAGTCGACGACCTGTTCGGTGCCTATCCGTTCGAGACGACGAGCGTCCAGGTGTCGTATCGCGCCGACCTCGACTGCAGCTGGCCGGTGCTGCGTGATTCGCAGATCGACGGCTATCACCTCAAGTACCTGCACAAGCGTTCTGCCCCGAATTTCATGGAGTCGGAGGAATCGCCAAACAGGCATGCCTACGATTTCAAGTTGCTGGGCAAGCATGGCTTCGGGAGCTTCTACGGCAATCGCGCGAAGATCGGCGCCGACCTGTCGAAGGTGGCGCCAGTCGCGTCGCTGGCGAGCAAGGTCGGCCAGACGCTGGCCAGCGACACGGCCACGCGCGTCGACCTGTCGCAGTGGGCGAAAGGGGTGAACCCGACGCGCTCGACCGACTGGTTCTTCGACATCCTCTACATCTTCCCGAACGCGCATTTCATCTTCCTCGGGTACCAGCAATACATCATCCACAAGATGATGCCGGGAAAGGTCGTCGACAAGTCGAGCTGGAACGCGCGCTACTTCGCACCGCCGATGCCCGACGGCGGTCTGGTCGACCGATGGGCTGCCGAGTACATGAAGGTCAGCCTGCGCGACCTCTGGCGCGAGGACGGCAACACGACGATGGGCGCGCAACGCTCAATCAATTCCGGCGTATTCAAGAAGATGTACTTGCAAGACCAGGAAATCCTGATCCGCCATGCGGAGAAGGTGCTCGAGGAAGCCGTCCGTTTCTAGGCACGGCCGTTTGTCGATGGTCGCGTCGGTCGTCAATTTTCGTTCGCTGCACAGTATGGAGGCCGCATGAAGCTGGTCAAATCCCTTCCCCCCGCGTTTGCGGAACTCGAACCGTTTCTGGATTGGGTGCTCCCCGGCGAGTCTATGAGGCGGCGCTATCGCGAATCGCTCGAGATGAACGAGATCACCGAGTTCTACGACGCGATGCTCAAGCGCGCACCCGAGATCCTCGACCATTTCCGTGCGGCCGAGGCCGCGGCCGGCGGGCCGGATCAGGTCGACGCACCGACGCGTACGTTGTTCACGCTGATGCTCTCGTTCTCCGAAGCGTCGCTGTCGGTCGAGATGCATCGGAGCCCGACGGTCCCCGACGGCATGCCGGGCGACACCTGGAAGCCCGAGCACGAGACGTCCGGCTGGAAGAACAAGCCGAAGATCAAATTGATGCCACGTGCGACCGACTCGATGAACGTCGTCAAGGTCACGGCGGCCTGAACAAGCTCGCTCCCATTTCTCGAAAGGAACCCGCATGACCCCCAAAGAAGTCGTTACTGCATTTGTCGACGCCCACAACGCCCATGACGTCGAAAAGATGATGACCTACCTGACCGACGACAGCGTCATGATCGATGTCGCCGCGCCGATCCCGCTCGATACGAAGAACGATGTCCGCAAGCTGTTCAACATGATCTTCTCGTCGATCGACATCCACTTTGAGATCACCGGGATGATTGCCGAGGGCAACAAGGTCTTCGCCGCGTTGCGCACGACCGGTCCCGGTACCGGCGTGTGGATGGGACGCGACCTGAAGGGTGCGCAGTGCGACGTCTTCGAGGGCATGTTCTGCGACATCGACGGCGATCAGATCAAGACCACGATGTTCTACAGCGACACGGCGACGTTGTCGAAGCAGCTCGGGGGCTATCCGCCCGCGATCGACATGGCGAAGGGTGTCGACAACATCATGTAGTTCGGGGTTCGCGAACGCGCCGATGATCGTATCGGTGCGTTCGCCAGCTCGTCGGCAGGTCCGACTCCGGGCGCCGCGCGACAAACCTTGCCGCCGACGTCCCTGGAGGCAGGGCTCAATTTCACTAACATCCACGCCGAGTTCCAACCATCGCAATGAGCCTCATTCATGACGTCCGGAACCTGAGCGACGACGACGTCCTCGACACACGTGACATCCACGAGCGCGTCGCCGACCACGGCACGGCGACCGAGGATTACTCGCTGCGCCGCGTTCCCGCCACGTGGCGCTGGTCGGCGTGTTGCGCGTTGTGGAGTTACTCCGGCATCCTGACGGCGATGGCATTTCCATTGACCGCGGGGCTGCTGAGCATGTTCTACGGGGGTGCCGCGACGTTGATCGCTTTCGCGATGACGATGGTCTACACGTGGATCGGGGTCTTCTACTTCGCGCGCAAGTCGTCCAACGAAGGGGCGCTCGAAGTGCTGATGAGCAAGCAGTCCTTCGGCTTCATCGGTTCGGCCTATCAGTTCGTCGCGTACGGTTTGCTGGGTGCGCTCTACTTCGCGCTCGAGGGGCACGTGATGGCGAGCGGGCTCAGCGAAGTCACGGGACTGTCATCCGGGACCAGCGCTGCGATCATCTGCATCCTGTTCATTCCGCTGTCGATCTTCGGCATGAAGTTCATCGCGCTGTTCCAGGGCGCGACCATCTGGCTGTATCTTGCCGGCATCGGACTGGTGCTGTTCACGATCTGGGCGAACGGAAACACAGATATATCCGCGGCCAGGGCGGGGGCGACCTGGTGGCTCGTCAATCCCGGTAACGCGCCGCTGAACTGGGTGACCGTCTTGAGCGCGTTCGGCGCGACGTCAGGCGTGCTCGGCGCGATCATGATCCTCATCTGCACCGAACAAGCGCGCTTCGCCCGACGCGTCGAACAGCGGAAGACGGCGATGCTCTTCTCTTCGGTCGGCATGACGGCCTGCAACCTCGTGACGCCGATCCTCGGCATCTACCTCTTCGCCGCGTCCGGCGGGACGATTTCGGATCCCGGCGTGTCGATCACGAAGTTGCTCGGCGGCACCGGGCTCGCACTGATCATCCTCACGCAGCTCCGCATCAATGTGATCAACGTGTACTTCGGAACGAATGCGCTCGATAACTTCGCGTCGGTTGTCCTGAAGGCGAACTGGAGTCGGGTCGTCTACATTGTTCCGTTCCTGATCCTTTGCTATGCGCTCATCGTGTCGCCGTGGCTGCAGAAGTTTGGCGTGATCATGACCATGCTGAGCGTATTCCTCGTCAACTGGGCCAACGTGATGCTTGGCGAGTTCTGGCTCGTACGACGCCGGATCGGCATTCCGCATTGGAGCGAGTTTCGCCGCGGATACCTGCCGTCGT
This sequence comes from Betaproteobacteria bacterium, assembly GCA_025356395.1. Classification (GTDB taxonomy): domain Bacteria; phylum Pseudomonadota; class Gammaproteobacteria; order Burkholderiales; family Burkholderiaceae_D; genus CAHJXF01. The sequence goes on along the minus strand of JANXTA010000090.1, from coordinate 2,593 downwards.
ACAACAAGGTCGGCTTGCTGTCGATGTGGCTGCCGACCGTCGTTGGCGTCGCCATGGGCAGTGGCGCGTTCGGGGCCGAGGCAGCGGCGCTTGCGGTCCCGATCACTGGCGTTGCGGCCTTCCTGATGCCGGCTGCGATCACGATGGTGATGAAGCGCGAGGCGGTCGCACGCGAATATTTTGCGCGTGCTCCGGTATCGCCGAAGGCCCTCGATATCGTCGCCGTGTGCCCGATCGACAAAACCAGGCAGCACCGCAGCGATTTCGTTCTCTGTCCGTTCCATCAGAACCAGTTCATCTCGTCGACCGCCTGCGCCGGCGAGCGGCAATGCAAGACGATGTGCCACGTGGACGCATCATGAAGGTCATGCGACTTCAGGGATATCCATGAGCACGTTCCTGTACGGGCAAAACGTTCACGCGAACGGCATCCGCCAACACTTCCTGCGTTTCGGCGGCCGGGGCATGCCGCTGATCGTCCTGCCCGGCATCACAAGCCCGGCAGTGACATGGGCGTTCGTCGCCGAACGGCTCGGCGAGGCATTCGACGTCTACGTCATGGACGTTCGCGGTCGCGGGCTTTCGGAAGCCTCGGATGCACTCGATTACCGGATAAGCGCGTGCGCCGACGATGTCGTCGCGTTCGCCGAAGCCATGGCGTTTCCAACCTATGCACTGATGGGACATTCGTTCGGCGCGCGCGTTGCCGCGAAGGCGGCGAGCAGACGGCCGCCTGGCCTCCAGCGCCTCGTGCTCGTCGACCCACCGATCAGTGGTCCTGGGCGCCGGCCCTACCCCGCGAATATCGACTTCTACGTGGACTCGATCCGCCGGATGGCACGCGGCGCGGGGATCGAAGTCATGCGTGAGTACATGCCGACCTGGAGCGACGAACACCTTCGCTTGAGGGCCGAGTGGCTCCACACGTGCAGCGAGAAGGCGGTCGTCACCGCATACCGGGATTTCCACGAAGATGACATGCATGCCGAATTGCCGTCGATTACCGTGCCGACGCGGCTGATCGCTGCCGGGAAGGGTGACGTCATCCGGCCTGACGAATTCGAGGAGATCAAAGTGTTGATGCCGTTGCTCGAGGCGGTGTGGGTACCGACGGCCGGTCACATGATTCCCTATGACGACGAGGCAGCCTTCTATCGAGCGCTGGGCGGGTTTCTTGGTCCTGAGATCGCGCCGGCCGCTCTTGGCCTGCGCTCGACCACGGCAGTTGCTGCCTGACGGTATCGAATATCTCTAAAAGGGGATGCCCCTTTCAGAGTAGTCGTACACGCCGATAACGGTGGATGCGGGTCCCCGCAACCACATAGAAAAACGCCGCTAAGCCGCTGAGCTTGCGGCGTTTTTGTTTTTGGCGGTGCGCCACCGAGCTTGCCACCATGCCCGCAATCTCCATCCCCCGCCTGTCCCTCAACCGCTTCGGCTTCTACGTCTACCGCCTGCGACCAGGCAAGCTTGACCAGCGCGTCTCGCTGGGCACCAAGAACCCGCTCGCCGCGCATATGATCGCCGCCAAGATCAACGAGGCGGTGGCAACCGCCCGCACGTTGGGAAGCGGCTGGCCGATGAGCGCGAAGAACCCGAAGCTCGAAGACCTGAGCATCGACCTCGGGGCCATCCGGCGCTACGAGATCGACCTCTCGCGCGGCATCCTCAAAGCCGACGGCGACGAGGACCAAAAGCGTCTGATGGAGGCCATCGCCCAGATCGGCCACTACGGGCTCCCCCTGAACCCTCCGCGACCCTCCGCCGTGGCGCCCCCGGCCTCGGCGGTCCTCAAATCCGAGACGCTCGCCTCGGTCGCGGAGAAGTGGCTGGCCGAGCGTGCCCACAAGAACGGCCCGCGCACGGTCCACATGAAGAAGTGCCACTACGCGGACTTTGAAAAGCGCATCGGTAAGGCCATCGACATCGACTCCGTCACCAAGGCGGTGATGGTCGGCTACAAATCGGCGTGCCTGGCCGCCGGGCAGAAGGCCAAGACGATCGACAACAAACTGCTGTCGATTTCGGACCTCTTCAAATACGCGCTCGCCCACGGGCTTTACACGGCGTCCGCCGTCAGCCCCGTTACCGGCCTGTTCATGCAGACCAAGTCGGAGCGGCTGGCGAAGGCCGAGTCCTACAAGCCCTTCACCGAGGGGGACATCAAGGCGATCTTCGAGCCCGAGGCCTACGAGGCCGGCATGGCGCAGCCCGACTTCTACTGGTGCCCGCTCATCGGCCTTTACAACGGAATGCGCATTAGCGAGGCGACCGGCATCTTCTGCGAGGACGTCCAGACCGCGGAGAACGGCGTCGCCTTCATCCATGTCCGCAAGTCGAAGACGGGAGCGGGCGTGCGCAACGTGCCCATCGCCCAAACCCTTCTCGACTTGGGTTTTCTGGCCTTCGTTGATAGGCAGCGCGAGGCGGGCCGCGATCGGCTCTTTGGAGTTGGAGTTGGAGTTGACCCGTTTTCGCGGACACCCGATGCTGACGGAAGAAGGAGTCCACGATGCTCAAATCCAAAGCGCCATACCCGGCATAGTTTTGCCAGCAGATCATCGAACTGGCGCGAGCCGGTCGAACGCCTACA